>NZ_KB235914.1:1118702-1468282 GCF_000332175.1 Pseudanabaena sp. PCC 6802
TTCCCGTCCAAACGGAAGGTAATGATGTCTATGTTTACGATCCTGCCCAGGTTGAAAAGCAGTCGCTGGCTGAACTAACCCCCATTCAGAGCTTTAAATTTCCTCGTCAGCGTTCCATGCGGCGGCTTTGTATCGCCGATTTCTATGCTCCCAAGGAGACTGGTATTGTCGATGTCATGCCGTTACAAGCTGTAACTGTGGGGCAGATCGCAACGGAGTTCGCGCAGCAGCTATTTAAAGCGAATCAGTATACTGATTACCTCTATTTCCACGGGTTGGCGGTACAAATGGCTGAGGCGCTGGCGGAGTGGGTACACGCTCGCATTCGCCGCGAATTAGGATTTGGAGCAGAAGATCCGAATAACATCCGCGATGTTCTGGCACAGCGCTATCGCGGTTCGCGCTATAGCTTTGGCTATCCCGCCTGCCCCAACATGCAGGATCAGTATAAGCTTCTAGACTTGCTCGATGCCAAGCGCATCGACTTGATAATGGATGAAAGCGAACAACTCCATCCCGAGCAGTCTACCACCGCCCTGGTTGCCTATCACCCTGAAGCGCGTTACTTTAGCGCTTAAGTTCTTTGTCCGCGCCCATTTGCCATCTCTCAAATACATCTATATTAGAGGTGACAGAGATAAGTCTCTCTATCTTTATATTTCCTGGGAAATCTATAATTTTTCTGGAGATTTCGGCTGATGCCTGACTTCAGCAGTAAACTGACGAAGTGCTAGAACAATTCAATGAAAATTTAGTAAATCTCTTTTTTTGTGGAGGATCTAAATCTATGTCGCATTCTGAACTATACAAGGGCGATGCTAACGATGAAGTAAAGCAGCTCCAAACTATGTTGGGAATTAACGCCGATGGTATCTTTGGCGACCAAACCGAAGCGGCTGTGGTTAAATTTCAAAGCGAACAAAACCTCGATGCTGATGGTATTGTAGGTGCAATGACATGGGCTGCACTTGAAGCTAAAGCAGCTAAAACTGCCGCTAAGCCTGAAGCTGAAACTGGTGCATTTCAGGGCATGAGTGGCTTTGGTGGGGCTTTGGACAGCTAAACTCGATCGCCACCAACTAAATGTTTTTGGCTTTATTCCTCTCAAAATTCCTATCCGGAGAAAAAGCGCAGAAGAGACTATTTGGTTTCAAATCTGTGCTTTTTTACGTGTATGCCACCAGATGCATGAGATATATTGGTTTAAGCACGTCGATATCATTATCGATGCGCTAGATCGCGTAAGCTTAGGGGGTAGGTAGTCTATGACGCTTAATTATCGAGCTGCTTTAGAGGGCGCAATCGATCGCTCTCCTCTCACAATCGCTCCAAGTGGTTTGGTCTTAGATGCGATCGCCCTTATGAATGGTGTGCAGGACGACACAGGGGGGGGACCTAGCATAGGTTCGCGATCTGGTTGCGTACTCGTAGTTGAGGATAGACGTTTATTAGGAATATTTACTGAGCGGGACGTGGTGCGACTCATTGCTTCTGGTAGAGAGTTGGCTGCAGTGAAAGTTGCTGAAGCTATGCAACAGCCAGTAACCATCAAAGAATCTGAGGTTAAGAACATCTTCACAGCACTGTCGTTACTGCAACAGCACCGCATCAGTCATTTGCCTGTAGTGGACGATCGCGATCGACTAGTCGGTATTGTGACTGAGACCAGCCTATTGCAAGCATTAGGGATGGAGGCAATCGCAGGTACAATTGAGAATTTACCGCAGCAATCGCAAGAGCGCTTGACTGAACTAGAGCAAATTAACCAACAATTGTGCGATGAGGTTCTTTCTGGTCAATTGACAGCAGATTCTCTGCGATTTAGCCAGGAGCGTTTGCAACTGGCGCTAGAAGGATCTGGAGATGGCTTATGGGACTGGAATATCAGTACGGGGGAAGTATATTTAAGTCCGAGGTGGCTGGAGATGCTGGGCTATGCAGCAGATGAGTTGCCTGGCGATCTAAGTACGTGGGACAAATTGATCCACCCAGAAGATAAATCCTGGGTTATGGATACGTTGAACGCTCACTTAAAAGATCGATCGTCTCCCTATGCCTTTGACTATCGAATGCTGACTAAATCGGGTGAGTGGAAATGGATTGCTAATTTCGGTAAGGTTGTAGCCTACGATCGCGATGGCAAACCCTTGAGGATGGCGGGAACCCACAGAGATATCAGCGATCGCAAGCAGATAGAGGAGTCGTTGCGAGAGAGTGATGAACGCTGGCACCTGGCATTACGCGGCAATAATGACGGGATTTGGGACTGGAACGTAAAGACAAATGAAGTCTTTTTCTCAGAGCGGTGGAAAGAAATGCTGGGCTATGAAGATTGTGAAATTGCCAACCACCTTGATGAATGGGCAAAACGCGTTCATCCAGACGATTTGGGTTGGGTAATGCAAGCCGTACAGGATCATTTTGCGAAGAAAACGCCATATTACAGTACCGAGCATCGGGTGTTGTGCAAAGATGGCACCTATAAATGGATTCTGGATCGCGGACAGGCTCTGTGGGACGAAGCGGGCAACGTGGTGCGGATGGCAGGCTCTCATACCGACATCAGCGATCGCAAGCAAGCAGAGGAAGAATTAAGGCATCAAAGTGCAGAGCTGATGCGCTCTAACGCTGAGTTAGAGCAGTTTGCCTATGTTGCCTCCCATGACTTGCAGGAACCCCTCCGCATGGTGGTCAGCTATCTCCAACTCCTGGAGCGGCGCTATAAGGACAAGCTAGATGCCAGTGCAGACGAGTTCATTGCCTATGCAGTCGATGGTGCTAGTCGGATGCAAACTCTGATTAACGACCTGCTAGAGTATTCGCGCGTCAACACTCGCGCTCAGCCCTTTGTTCCGATCGATTGCGCTCAAGTTTTGGAGCGCGCTCTAACTAATTTGAAGATGGCGATCGCCGAAAGCAGTGCCGTCATTACCTGCGATCCCTTACCGAAAGTCATGGCCGACCCTACCCAACTCGCGCAGTTATTCCAAAATCTGATCGGTAATGCGATCAAATTTCGAGGCGAACTAGCACCGCAAATTCATATTGGTGCAAAGCGCAACAGCGATCGCTGGGTATTCTCAATAAGCGATAATGGCATTGGGATCGAGCCGCAGTACGGCGATCGTATTTTTGCCGTCTTTCAGCGACTGCACAATCGCGTAAAGTATAAAGGTACAGGTATTGGTCTGGCGATCTGCAAAAAAATAGTAGAACGCCATGGGGGCAGCATTTGGGTTGAATCCGCGCTAGATCGCGGTTCAACCTTCTACTTCACCATTCCCGATCGCACAGAAGTAACGTAGGAGCGAGCGCATGGATAATAGTCCAGTTAGTAGGTTATTTGAGGTTTTATTAGTTGAGGACAATCCTGGGGATGCTAATCTCACCAAAATTGCACTCGAAGATGGCAAAATCCGCATCAATTTGCATACTGTTGAGGATGGGGTAGAAGCTTTAGAATTTCTACGCAGGCAGGGCAAATATACCAACTGCGATCGCCCGGACTTGATCCTGCTCGATCTGAACCTACCCCGGAAAGATGGGCGGGAGGTATTATCAGAAATCAAGGCCGATGAAAACCTCAAACGGATTCCAGTAGTTATTCTCACTACTTCTCAGTCCGATGAGGATATTCTCCGAGCCTACAATCTTAGTGCGAATTGCTATATCACTAAACCTGTAGATTTCGATCGCTTCGCTACAATTGTCAGATCGATTGAAGATTTCTGGTTTACTATCGTCAAGTTACCCTCAACCTAACCAACGCAATGATGACAATCGTAAATCGTCCCATGCATGTCCTGCTGGTTGAAGATAACCCCGGTGATGCTCGCCTGCTAGAGGAGTTTTTGAGCGAGGTCGCATCAGTGCGATTCAATTTAACCCACGCCGACTGTCTGGAAAAGGCTGTAGCATATTTAAACGAGCAAAGCTTTGATGTCGCTATCCTCGATCTATCGCTCCCAGATAGTCAGGGATTAGAAACTTTTATCAAAGCTCGAACGCATTCTCCCACTACACCCATCATTGTATTGACGGGTTTGGATGATGAAATACTGGCAATTAAGGCGATGCAGGAGGGGGCGCAGGACTATTTAGTCAAGGGGCAAGTAAATGGCAACATGCTGGCTCGTTCCATGCGCTACGCGATCGAGCGCAAGCAAGCGGAATTGGCAAGACAGCAGGAAATTAAGCGGGAAAAATTAATCATCGCAATAGCACAACGGATTCGCCGATCGCTAAATCTAACTGAAATTCTCAACACGACAGTTGGGGAAGTGCGGCAATTCCTCCAAGCAGATCGCGTGCTGATCTATCGGATATTGTCACATGGGGTAGGCAGGACGATCGCTGAGTCTGTTTTACCGGAATACCCAGCCATCCTGGGCATGTCATTCCCAGAAGAAGTACTCCCACTGGAATATCAGGAGTTATACCGTCAGGGGAGGATGCGCGCGATCGAGGATGTCAAAGCAGAGGATACGGGATTAACTCCCTGTTTGCTAGAGTTTGTCGAGCAATGGTGCGTCCGCGCTAAACTAACTACGCCGATTCTTGTGAACGACTCTCTGTGGGGGCTATTGATCGCCCATCAATGCAGTCAGCCACGACAGTGGCGATCGCTTGAGATCGAGTTAATGCAGCAGTTGGCAACACAGTTAGGTATTGCGATCCAGCAGTCAGAACTCTACCAGCAAGTGCAGTCAGAACTCGCAGAACGGCGACAATCTGAGCAAGTCATCCGCGAACAAGCGGCATTGCTCAATATCTCCACAGATGCAATTTTAGTTCGGGATCTGCAACACCGTATCCTGTTTTGGAATAAAGGCGCAGAACGATTATTGGGATGGCTGGCAGATGAGGCGATCGGCAAAGATGCGAATCAAATTCTGTATAAAGAAATTTCCCCTCAACTGAAACAAGCTCTAAAGATAGTGATGGCCGAAGGTAAGTGGCAAGGAGAACTACACAAAGTCAGAAAAGATGGGAAAGAGATCGTCGTGCAAAGTCGATGGACATTGGCACGAGATGCCCATGGCCATCCTAAATCCATTCTCACGGTTGATACTGATATCACAGAAAAGAAGCAACTGGAAATGCAGTTCCTCCGCGCTCAACGCCTGGAAAGCCTTGGCACGCTTGCCAGCGGTATTGCTCACGATTTGAATAATGTCCTCGCTCCGATTCTAGCAGCCTCCCAACTAATACAAGCAAAAGTACGAAAAGACGACCCAAATCGACGAATGCTAGAAATTATTGAAACCAGCGCCAAACGCGGTGCAGATCTGGTGAAGCAGGTGCTATCGTTTGCCAGGGGTGTAGAGGGCGATCGCGTACATTTGTCAGTCAAGTATTTGATTTCGGAAATAGAACAGATTGTCAAACAGACATTTCCTAAGTCCATCGATTTTTCTGTAGATATAGTCAAAAATCTTTGGGATGTCTACGGCGATGCCACGCAACTGCACCAGGTACTGATCAACCTGGTTGTCAACGCTCGCGATGCCATGCCCTCTGGAGGTAATCTATCCGTTGCTGCTGAAAATCTATTTGTAGATGAAAGCTATACGCGCTTGTATATCGACGCTCAAGTTGGGCGGTATGTTGCGATCGCGATTGCGGATACTGGTGTGGGGATCCCACCAGATGTGCTGGAGCGCATATTCGAGCCTTTTTTTACAACTAAAGCCTTTGGTAAAGGTACGGGACTGGGTCTTTCAACCGTCCTTGGCATCGTTAAAAGTCACGGAGGCTTTATCAACGTCTTAAGTCAAGTGGGTCAAGGTACGCAATTCAAGCTATTCCTGCCTGCGGTGCCTGCTAGCAAAATCTTCCCAACCGCAGAACCGGAGTTCCCCCTCGGGCAGGGAGAACTGATCCTGGTCGTCGATGATGAAGCGTCAATTCGCGAGACGATTGAGATGGCTTTGACAACGCATAATTACAGGATCGTCACCGCTAATAATGGGATAGAGGCGATCGCTCAGTACGTTGCACATCAGCAGGAAATTGCCGTTGTATTGATGGATATGATGATGCCAACGATGGGAGGCGAGACTGCAATTCGTACTCTACAAAAAATGAACCCACAGGTAAAGATTATTGCCAATAGTGGCGTAGCCTCAATGGAAGCATTAGCACAGACCACGGGTAATGGTATACGCGCCTTTTTACCCAAGCCCTGCACTACCCAAGAATTACTCACCACGATTCGTAAAGTCATTAACAGCTAGTGCGTAGTGCGTGCTGCTACGAGGCGCAACGTGTCTTCGCTATAGCGGTTTTCACTTGAGAACGGGTTTTATTGACGGGGTGAAGGGGTGGAACCCCTTCTTGGGGGCAACGCCCCCAAACCCCCTTCTCGTTTTCATCTGAAAACCGCTATAGCTATACGATTTGATATCGCAAATACAACTCGTTGTCGTGGTGATAAATCGATTGCAATTGGAGATGCGGAAGATTCTCGCCGCCCATACCACCCATACCATAACCATCACCTGCGATCGCCGTGATGTTCTCGATCCCGCCCACTAATCGCGGCGACACGGTCAAAAATATCTCATCGCTCCATCGCCGCGAAATCAGCGCATAATTCAGCGATGGTCCCCCTTCCACCAGGAGCCACTTAATTCTCAGCCGCTCGCACATAAAGTGCAGCATGAATGCTAGATCTTCTCCTTGTCGATTTACATCTTTGGGCAATCGCACCACTTCCGCTCTTAAGCTCAAAGCCTCCTCTGCCTCCCGACTTGCCGATTCGCCCAGAAACACGACTCGGAGATTGCGATCGGCTTGCCAAAACCGATGGTCTAAAGGTAAATCGCCACTATGACTGACTACCATGCCCAAGGGTTGAGGTCGATTGGGAAAATCGCGCGATCGCTCTTCGCTGAGGTGCTCCGGCACGGTAGGGATAAATGGATCGACCCTCAGCGTCGCTCCTCCCACCAATACTGCATCCACCTGCGCCCGCAAGCGTTGCATGAGAAGGCGATCGCTTCTCGAACCCAATCCCTCTAACCCACCCGGACTGGTTGAGGCTTTCCCATCCACGCTAGAGACCATATTAAATACGATGTAGGGTCTATGCAGCGCGCGATCGCCCTGCACAAAAGTTACACCTGTCGTAGGAAAAGCTAATTCGGCATGGGTATAGATCTGGTCGGAGGGAGTGGATTGGTTGGACGTAGTAAAAAGGCGATCGAACATAAATTAATTCCATTTGCAAATTGCTCGTTGGCACGCCACAGGTAAGGGCAGGTTTGGCTAGAAGTTATTGCCTTTTAGCAATAGGGCTTTGGCAAAACCTGCCCCCTACATTGCTATAGGCTAACCGCGATCGCCAACTCTATCTCACTATAATCGCTCGTTCTCAAGAAATTGCCCGCGACCTGTTGCCCGTTCACAGTCATGGATGACACGCCTGAATTTTTGCCATTGGGATTCGCAACCTGCAATTTTAATGTCTTGCCTCGGAATTTCCGATATGCGGTAAACCCTTGCCAATGGGAAGGAATATGCGGATCGATAGTCATGCCATCTAAAGTAGGATTGAAACCAATAATGTAGTCGATACCAATGCGCAGCATCCATACCGCCGTACCAGTTAGCCAGGAATGGCTGGCTTGTCCCTGGGTGGGATGGTCGGGACTGGTGACGTATTCTGCATAGACGTAGGGTTCTACTTCATAGCGATCGATATCCCGAGCAGAATTAATCGGCATCATGCGCTGGTAGATATCAAAGCCAAGATCGACATCGCCATTAATTAAACTCGCCAGCACAAACCAGGACGAAGCATGGTTGAAAACAGCCCCGTTTTCCTTTTTGCCTGGGACGCAACGACTAATCAATCCCACATTATCCTCAATCTCAGTATAGGAAGGATAAACAATCTGCATTCCATAGGGAGTAGTCAGGTATTTGCGACAGGAAGCTAGAGCTTTATCGGCTCTCTGCTTCGGTGCCAGACCAGAAATTACCGACCATGATTGGGCATTGAGAAAAATTTTGCCTTGCTTGTGGGCAGAGATGCCAATCGGTTTGCCGTTATCGCGAAATGCCCGCAAATACCACTCGCCATCCCAACAATGCTCGTTTGTGGCTTTACCTAAACTCTCATAGATCTGCTGAAACTTTTCCAAACGATCGCGATCGCTCCTTAGCTCTAATACTGGAAATGTCTTGCGCAGAACGTAGCCCAGGAAAAACGCGCCCCAGACTGTCTCGCCCTTACCCTGCGGCCCCACGTGGTCGAGCGTATCGTTCCAGTCACCATTGCGAATTTTAGGCATTCCATGCTCGCCTAGATTCGCGATCGCGTAGAGCAAAGCCCTCACCATATGCTCGTAGACGCTACCTTCGCCTTCGTCGTGATAGGCTACTACTTCATCCAGAATAGAGAAATCCCCGGTTTCATTCAGATATTCTACTAAACCAAAGGGAATCCATAGCGGTGTATCGGAGTGATTGGTGCGTTCGCCTGTATTGGTTAATTTAAAAAAGTTATGCAAAGTCGAGCCATCTTGGAATTGAAATCGCAGCGCATTTAAGAGGCGACTTCGGACGCGATCGCGATCCACCATCACGACACCGAGGATATCTTGGAACTGGTCGCGCAAGCCCGTACCGAATAATAGTCCGCCGTGATAGTAACCAGCATTTCTCGCCATATCAAACGTGGCAGCAGCCTGATACTGATTCCACACGTTTAACATCGCGTTGAATTTCGGATCGGGCGTATCGACATGCACTACATCCAAATGCTTATCCCATTTCGCCTTAAGCTCGGCAAAGGCGCGATCTATGACTTCGAGATTGCTCAAATCTGCTGTCTCGATAGGGGATTGAGAATTCTCTTTGGGAGCGATCGCGCAAATTACGGCAAAATTTACTTTACCAGAGGCGGGTAGGACTACGCGAGACTGCAAGGCGGCGATCGGGTCGCCTGCGGTAATTTCGGTATTCTGCATCCGGCTCTTCTCTACGGCCTCGGGGTTGGCTTCCGATCGCCAGCGCCCGATAAAGACATCCAGGCTGCTATCAAAGCCGGAGATGGGCAGCGTTTGCGTGAAGTAGATGCGATATTGCCAATCGATATTCGGTTGTGCCACCGACACTTTTTTGTTCAACACCCAGTAGCGACGGGTGGCAACCAGCGATCGCAGATCGGCATCGAAATGGATATCGGTAAAGTGCTTGTCGTTGGGTTGATTGATCAGATCGTTGAGTGCGTTGCCCATGAGCAATTCGGTAAACGAGTACACCTCCAGATTGCGATCTGCACCAGTTAAGTTAGTTAATTCGACCCGCCAAATTTCAGCATCCACATCTGCGGGCACAAAGTAGGTAATCTCACCGCGAATGCCATTAATTTCTGTGACGATCCTGGTATAACCTTGACCGTGATGGCATTCGTATTTATCGTAATTTAAATCTATCGTCGGTGCCCAACTCAAAGACCAATACTGGCTTGTCTTTGTATCCTTCACCATGACATAGCGACCGGGGCGATCCCACGGCAGGCAGTTGTAGCGCATGCGCGAGATGCGATTATCGCGAGGCGAGTCAAGAAAGCTGAAACCACCACCCGTATGGGAAATCAAGCTAGTGTAATGACCGTTCCACATGTAGTTAAACCAGGGTCGCGGCGTGCGGGGATTGGTAATGATATATTCGCGATCGTCGTCGGAGTAATAACCGTAGGTATTAGCTAGTTTCATGGAGATTTCTGACAGAGGATTTTAACTAAGCGTGCAATTGTCATAATGCCACAGTAGCAACAGAGCGCTCGATCGCAACGCCATCCAATTCTTGACCGATAAATACCAGACGAGTTTGTCTCGATTCAGAGGGTTGCCAAGGGCGATCGTAGAAATAGTCAAATCGCGAACCTACGGCTTGCAAAACCAATCGCATAGATTTCTTGGGCACTGCTACAAATCCCTTAATACGGTAGATTTCCTGCCGAGCGACTAGCTGCTCCAACTGTTTGACCAGGGCTGAAGGTTCAAATTCCCGATCTAGATCGAGATGAATTGAGTTAATACCATCATCGTGTTCGTGCTCCTCTTCATAGTCATGATGGCTGGGACGGCTCTCTAAGTTATCCTCAACGGCGGCATTAAATCCTAAAAGAAGACTGGGATTAACTTCTCCTTGTTTGCAGGGAATAATTTTCACAGTTTCTGGGAGTTCTTGCCTCAACCATTTCTGCACTTTCTCCTGCGTAGTGCCATCCACCCGATCTACTTTTGCGAGCAGAACTAGATCGGCACAAGCTAACTGATCTTCAAATAATTCCTCAATGGGAGTTTCGTGTTCTAAATTGGGATCTTCCAGGCGCTGAGCGTTAATGGCATCCAAATCTGTCGCAAATTGTCCGTTCGCTACTGCTTCGCAATCTACCACGGTCAACACACCATCAACTGTAGCGCCCGTACGTACCGTTGGCCAGCGAAATGCTTGAATTAGCGGCTTTGGTAGGGCTAGACCCGAAGTTTCGATCAGGATGCAGTCCAGGCGATCGCGTCGCTTTAACAACTCTTGCATGGTGGGTAGAAACTCTTCCTGCACCGTACAGCACAGACAGCCATTATTTAATTCCACAATATTACTAGCGATATCGTTCGCAGAGTCATCGTCATCGCAAACTTGACAAGAACGTAGCAGTTCGCCGTCGATACCAATCTCACCGAACTCATTCACTACTACAGCAATGCGTCTACCCTGATTGTTTTGCAAGAGATATCGCACCAAAGTAGTTTTTCCAGCTCCAAGAAAGCCAGTAATTACAGTTACGGGAATTTTATGCATGAGAATTTTAATTTTATACCAATTTGAACGATAAAACTGTCACGACATTCCAAGCGATGGGATGTCAAAAAATCTAGCGCAGATTGGCCGCAACTTTTCGCAGAGGTGGAATACGAGCCAGTATTCCTTTCTTCAGTGGCGCGGGACGCTCTGACCAAGGCAAGATCCCATCATCGGCACGATAGTACTTACCAGCACATTCCAAAATTGCCGCAGTCGTGGCCTCAAAAGTTTCGGGATCGAGCGACAGATCCCCAAATAAATAGGTATGCTTACCATCCCCAGTCAATGCCACAGCGCAGGGATGACTGCAGGCACTCATGCATTCTACAGCGCGGATGGGAAATTCTTCCCGTAGCTCCCAATCTCGATGCAGTTGGGTTAACTGCTCCAGCATTACCTGTCCGCCACTAGTACCAACGCGCTTACCATCTTGCCAGATACTAGCGCAGGTCGTACATACAAACAAAGCATGTTGATTTGAAATTTGATTTAACGCAATTCGATTTGACATAGAGAATTTATCTGTACCTCGCAGATATTTAACTTGCAGTCTCAATCGCTCAAATTTGGCGGGCATCCTGACTTTTTCAGCACGGACTGAAATCTACAGTTGCGGGACAGTGTCGGATTTACGCCGAACTTTCCCCATTACTTCTAGCGGCTGTCTCCCGCGAGAACCAAATTGCGATCGCTATTCACTGTAGCTCATTTTTAACCCTCCGTGCGGCTAACTCGGGGCAGGGGGCTAATTGTAGACGTGAGTTCGACGAACTCCGGAAACGATCTGCTAATGTTGATGCAACCAATAACGAGAAATTTTAAGATAAGCCCTGAGTGACCAAAAAGTTAGTGAATGTATTGGAAACGTCCCAGGATGTGTTGCAATTGCAACTGGTGTCATACCAAAATATCCTGCATAATTGCTCTGTGGCGATCGCGGCTGGCAGCCGCACGGGGATAGTAGGAGCATCGGGGTCTGGGAAAACCACCCTTCTGCGATTGCTGAATCGCCTCATCGATCCAACCTCTGGCAAAATTTATGCCTGGGGAAATGATATTAAACAACTGCCCGCGATCGATTTGCGCCGTCGGATTATGTTAGTCGCGCAAGAACCAACCTTGCTAGGTATGCCTGTGGCTGAGGCGATCGCCTATCCCCTCAAGCTAGTCGGGATGCCCAAAAAACAAATTCAAGATCGCCTGGATCTGTGGCTGGACAAACTTCAGTTTGACTCTAAGTTAGTTCAACGCTCGGAACTGCAACTGTCGGTAGGGCAACGGCAATGGGTCGCGATCTCTCGGGCACTGGTCGCTGAGCCAGAGATCCTATTACTAGACGAACCAACTTCTGCGCTCGATCGCTTTCGAGCGGGTCTTTTGCTAGATATTTTGCAGGAATTGACTCGATCGCAACCACCAACAACAGTAGTAATGGTGAATCACCAGTTAGATCTAATGGCAGACTGGTGCAGCCATCTGGTGCAATTGCACAGAGGTAGTCCAGTCAGATCGCAAACTGCATCGGAAGTTAATTGGCAAGCAGTGCAGCAAGATATGCAGAATATGCAACAGGATATGCAATCTGAGAGCAATGTAGAGACCGACGAGTGGGAATAATTTAGTCTTGCAGCTATCGTAAATCAAACTATAAAGATATATTAAATAAGTATTAAAACTTAGTTGTTTGCTGCCAAATTGTCGATGGCGTTAAAACTGATTACTGCTATATCAACTAATCCTTAACTAATGAAGCTATTTGTCTACCACACCCCCGAACTAGCGCCAGACAACGAAATACCAGAGTGCGCGATCGCAGTCGATATTTTACGTGCTACTACTACGATTACTACCGCTTTAGCTGCTGGGGCAGAAGCGGTGCAGGTTTTTGCCGATCTAGACGAACTAATGCAAACTAGTAATTTGCATCCTGCCCATTTAAGGCTGAGAGCAGCGGAACGTGGGGGCGGTACAGTGGAAGGATTTGACTTAGGTAACTCGCCATTTGACTATACGGCAGAGGTGGTAAAAGATAAGCGAATTTTTATGAGTACGACCAATGGTACTCGCTCGCTCCAACGCGTTAAAGCTGCGCCAACGGTCTTGGCCGCTGCCATGATTAATCTTGGTTCCGTATTGAATTATCTCAAACAGGCGCAACCCGAAACGGTTTGGATTGTTGGCTCAGGTTGGGAGGGCAGTTTTTCTTTAGAGGATACGGCTTGTGCGGGGGCGATCGCTAGCGGTTTGGATGGCTCGTGCGAATGGGGAAATGATGAGGCGATCGCGGCATTATCTTTATATCGCCAATGGAGCGATCGCTTAGAGGAGTTATTCCTTGCTGCTAGCCACGGCCAGCGCCTATTACGCCTCAACTGTAGTGCTGATATTGCCTACTGTGCCAAAATCGATCTGGTCAAAATTTTACCCAAGCAAGCATCCCCTGGCGTTTTAGTAGCATAATCTCAAAAATATAGGAGACAGAATGCGATCGCGTTCCATCTCCCAGTTAATTGTCTAATTGTCTAGTTGTCTAATAGTTGATAAATTTGAGTTCCATCAGGAATGCTATCCATCGATCGGACTAGCTTTTCCTCCCATTTGACTGACTCCACCGCCAAACTCTTCGCCATAGCCTTCTTCACCATGTTCGTTGATATCCATACCTTGGAATTCAACTTCTGGTTTGACGCGCAGGCCGACTAGAGCCTTAACAATCTGTAGGATGATAAAAGTACCGATCCCAGCAATTAAATAAGCGACGACAACGGCAATAATTTGCGTGACAACTTGTCCGGGTTTGCCAGCAATTAGGCCATCTGCGCCCGCCGAGTTAACAGCTTTCACGGCGAAAACTCCGGTTAGAATTGCGCCCACTGTTCCACCCACACCGTGAACGGGATAGGTATCTAAGGCATCATCAATTCCTAACTTAGATTTGAAGCTAATTGCAAAGAAGCAACATGTAGCAGTAATACTGCCAATTAGAATTGCACCGATGGGGTTAACAAAACCTGCGGCAGGAGTAACTCCAACTAAACCCGCGACAGCTCCAGTGGCAGCGCCAACAGCCGTTGGTTTGCCCTTTAGCACCTGTTCTAGAATCAACCAGGTTAACATTGCTGCTGCTGTAGCTGAATTGGTAGCGACGAACGCAACTGTTGCTAAGGAGCCAGCCCCCAAAGCACTACCGGCATTGAAGCCAAACCAACCAAACCAGAGCAACCCGGCTCCCAACAGAATAAAAGGGACGTTATGAGGAGCAGTGAGCCGATCTGGATAGGTTCTTCGAGCGCCAATTACGATCGCTGCAACCAGTGCGGAAACTCCGGAGCTAATATGCACGACCGTACCGCCGGCAAAATCTAAAGCACCTATGCCACCGTACAAACCGAGCATGCCTCCTTTTGCCCATACCATGTGTGCTAGGGGACAGTAGATGAGGGTTGACCACAACAGCATGAATAACGTGTAAGCTTTGAAGCTAATCCGCTCGACGATCGCTCCTGAGATCAAAGCAGGCGTGATGATGGCAAACATCGCCTGATAGATCATGAAGGTTTGGTGTGGAATGGTAGCAGCATAGGAAGTGACGGCATCATCGGGGGTGAGTTTGGGAAGATAAGCACTGACATCAATACCAACGCCATTGAGAAATAACCATTGCAGCCCTCCGATGAAGGATGTCCCTGGTGCAAAGGCAAGGCTGTAGCCCCATAATACCCAGCTTACGCCCACAATTCCCATGAGCAAGAAGCTCATCATCAAGGTGTTCAGGATATTGCGCTTAGCAACAAATCCACCGTAGAAAAAAGCTAATCCCGGAGTCATTAGTAAAACTAGAGCAGAACACAGTAACATATAACCGTTATCCGCCGAAGTCTGCGCTGCGCTAGCAGCAGTACTAGCAGCAGTAATCATCTCTTCTAACTTTTTGGGATCGGCTTGCGCGAGTGCTGGAGCGAGCGGCAAGCTGAATATCAGCCCAAAAGTTGCGAAGATAATTTTTAATATTTTCTTAGGCATTTTCTGTATTTTGAAATGGCACAGTTAGTAACCAGGTAATCTAAAAATTTCACCAATTAACAGTACAACCTTTTGTATCTATTCATACAGATTTCTAATGTTAAGTTTTTGCTAAGAATTTACTAGTTCAGGCGAAGGGAGTAATCCCTATAATTTCGCTGAGAGGGCGTTTAAAAAATCTTCTAAATCTCTACATTAGCCCCTGTCCCCAACCTTGGAGGATTCTGAAGCTCGAATCTCTTCAAAATTGGGAGATTTATGGGTTGGGGACAAAGTATCATCAATTTCCCAACTAGGCTCTAATAACTACGTAAATGAGATATATTGCTGACTCCCATCTACTATCGATTGAGATGAAGTTTTAGGATTTAGATTTGCCAAGATTTGCATGAATGTTGCCAGTGAATTGCAAGTTGATGTTCGCGCTGACCGCGCGAAAGATGGACGAACGAGGCTCAACAAGAATGCGTATATATACTTAACAAAAAGTTGTTTTTGCTGGATAATGTTTAGGTCGTACTATTCAAAACACAAGTCTAGGAATCTCATGCAGAAGTTGTTCTCGCTGTTTTTAGCTTTGATATTAAGTGTTACTATGCTATGCGACGCACCATACCCTGCCTATGCACGGGTAAGCATAAGCTCTATTATGCACGCAGGTACTTCTACACTAATTCCAATGGCTCTATTTTCATTTTCAGGACAACGACCCCATAATTTGGGAGTTAACGCAAATCTGCTGGCACCTTGCCCCAGTACGCCGAATTGTGTCTCTAGCCAAAGCTCCGATCCTAAGCATGCAATCGAGCCTCTAAGCTATCGCTCCTCGCCAGAGCAAGCTTTTCAGAATCTAAAAACAGCAATTCAAAGTTTGGAAAGAACCAAAATTATTACTGAAAGCGAGAATTATCTCTACGCTGAATTTACAAGCTCGCTGATGGGTTTTGTTGATGATGTTGAGTTTTATCTCAATAAAGAAAAGAATGTCATTGAAGTGCGTTCGGCTTCTCGCTTAGGAGAATCAGATCTGGGTGTCAATCGCAAACGAGTGGAGACATTGCGTACAATACTGCAAAACTTGGAAGCTTAGGAACTAGCGCTTGAGTTCGCCAATTTAAAAATTAACGATGATGCGTTACGGCGATCGCCTAACATATCCTTGATGTTGAAAACAGTACCTGTAGGTATAATTGCAAAATTGTCCTATCCTGTTACGATCTAGTAATTATAGCTATAGCCAGTAGGCTTAGGGCGGGGTGCAGGGGTTTCACCCCTGCGTGGGAGCGTAGCCCCCACACCCCCTGTTCTAGCAGGTCTGTCTAACGCTATATTTTCTAGAGTTTTAAGAATCTTCCATACAGGAGTCCACTATCATGACTAAAACCAAAGTTGCCACCACTGCTGATGTCAGCACTGACAAGGTTCTAAAAGCTAGTGCCAACGGTAAATCTGTCATTGTGGCTAAAGTTGGCGACAAGTATTGCGCGATCGCGAACAAATGCCCTCACCTTGGACTTCCATTAGCCAAAGGTAAATTTGAAAACGGCGTAATTACTTGCCCTTTCCACGGCTCCAAGTTTGAAGTCTGTACTGGCAAAAATGTGGAGTGGGTAGAATCCATAGTCGGCATTCCCCTGCCTGGGGTCGCCAAGAAAATGATGGCTATGGGCAAATCCCCTAGCGATGTGGCTAGTTTCGCTGTTACCCAGGAAGGCGAAGACCTGTTTATAGATGTGTAATCCAAAATAAAGAGGCGATCGCTACCGCCTCTTTTCTATTCAGTATTCAGACGTGCTGGATGTGAGACCGCCCAAAACTAGGCAACGATTACTATGTGAGTAGTAATCAACGCATTACCAAACTGTGGCGCGACCTGAGCGACCTGAGTGAACCTAGTGCCAGTACCACCACCATCCTGGTCGTAGTAGAGACCACCACCAGCGTTGTCGTAGTAGAAACTAGAAGTGCCAATTGGAGCAGGAGAATTTTGTCCTTCCACGCCACCTGCTCCAGTGCTAAGGAAGAAGCTAGCTGGAGCAGGATCAATAGCTTTTTGACCGGCAATGAGCGAACCACCAAAACCAGCCGCGCTGATCAGGATGCGGTCAAATTCCGTTACGGGCTTGAAGTCAGCGATCGTATCGATAACCCCGGGCTGGAAGACATCGAGTACGAAGTTGTCGGTACCAGAACCACCAGTTAGGGTATCAAAACCTTGACCGCCAATGAGCGTATCGCCCAGCCCAGGCGCACCGTTAGGAGTGGTGGGAGCACCAGTAGCGGTGGCACTAGCGTTACCATTGAGGATGTCGTTATCAGCAGCACCAAATGCGTAGTCATCGCCAGCGTTACCAGTGACGGTATCGTCGTTGACCGTGGTCAGCAATTGGATACCATTAGCTGTGGTAGCTGCAATCGGATCGTCGGTGAAGGTATCGGCGGTAGGACTACCAATGAGGTTTGCGCCCTTGATGTTCGCACCAGGTGCGCCTTGACCGACGGTGAAGGTGGATGTCGCACCATCACCAGTGTTAACGGTGTCGTTGGTGGTGATGAACTGACCGTTGACTGCAAACAACTGCGCGCCAGGAGCTAACAGTGCGTCCTTCGTCACGCCCACAACTGTAATAGTTTGGTTGGCAGGGGTGCCGTCGCTTGCCGTGCCTGCAATCGCGATTACCGCTGCGCCAGCCGAGTTGGTCGTAACGCTGACCGTAGCATTTCTGTCTAATTGGGAAATCGAAATCGTGTCGCCCGTGGCGAAGTCGAAGATTGTATCGGAACCACCGAAACCACCTCTGCTTCTGACGACTTGCTCGGCACCCGTGAAGGCTACCAGGTCTTGAGGTACCGCACTGAAGAATTGGAACTGATCGTTACCCGCACCTAAACCACTGCCGTCTCCACCAAACATGTTGTCGCTGCCTCGCCCCCCAATCAGGGTATCGTTACCAGCGCGACCGAGATCGGAGTCGCCGATCGTGCGATCGCCACCATTGCCAGCAATCACTACGTCGTTACCGAGGTCGCCGTTCAAGGTGTTGGAGTTGGAGACGCTACCGTAGAGCGTGTCATCGCCTTGCCCCCCAAACAGAGTGTTGCCGCCATTGGTAGAAGCAATCAACAAATCTCCATCTCTATTTCCGCCCAAGTCAAAAGAGTGCCTTAAAACTCGATACCTGCTTGGGCTTTAACCCCTTGTTCGCGAAATGGATGCTTTACTAGTTTCATTTCTGTGACTAGATCGGCATAGTCGATCAACTCCGGTGGCGCGCCTCTACCAGTCAAGATGACGTGGGAGTTGGGAGGCTTTTGCTCTAATCCCGCAATTACTTGGGTAGCGGTAAGGTAGCCTAACTTGATGGCTACGTTAATTTCATCCAGCAGCACTAATTGGATTTCAGGATTTTGAACGAACGTTAGTGCGGTTTCCCATGCTGACCTTGCATGGGCGATATCGCGATCGCGATCCTGCGTCTCCCATGTAAACCCTTCTCCCATCGCCAGAAAAGTAATGCGATCGCCCCAACGCTCGAATACAGCTTTCTCCGCAGGACTCCAGGCACCTTTGATAAACTGCACGATCGCGACTTGGTAACCGTGGCCTAGCGATCGCAGCACCATCCCCAGTGCCGCCGTAGTTTTGCCCTTACCATCACCAGTATGGACGATAATCAAACCTTTTTCTAGCTGGCGTTCCGCCAAACGTTGCGCCTGAACCTCCTGGCGGCGCTGCATTTTCTGGCGATGTTGTTCGGCTGTAATTTCAGACATGGGTCATTTAAATGCGAGTATGGTTCTATTTCCTTTTCTAAATGCTACAGCTTAGCAGGAGTTGGTAATGATTTTAGATGAGTGAGAAATTGCATTAGTTCGCTATCTGTAAGTTGCTGGCGCGATCGCTTCCGAAAGGTTTTTTGTAAATAATCGCGTCCCATATTGCGATCCCAACCCAAGCGTTCCATTTCTACATCTATTTGGGCGATCGGATCGGAGAGATCGACCGGACTGGTGGTAAATGGCGCTGATGGTGGATCTGCCACAGGTGTGGTGACAGAAGGTTTTACGGGTAATGGAGTGGGAGTCCTGGGCGTTTCCGGTGGTTCGTAGTCCGGTTCTTCGTAGAAAGTTGGCTCGGTTTCGTAGTCGCGATCGTGGTAGTTGGAACCAAGCTCGGCTAGATCTAGCTGTTCGGTAAAGTGCATTGCTGCCTGGGTTGAAGAGGGTAGGGCTTCGGTATTTTTCCTGGGCAGAGCGTTGGTGGTCGCATTATTCAGGCTATTCAAGTTGTGCGCTTGCTGCGGCATCAGCGTTGCTTTCATGTCGTAGCGATCGTCAAAGGAAAAGCCCGCCATCATTAAGGCACGTTTCACAGCTCGATCCTCTGTCACCTCAATGTCGGTATCGGCAGCGGTAGCTGTGCTGAGCACGATGCCGCCATGCTCGACTGTGGCACGAAATACGTGTAAGCCGTCTACCTTAGCTAACATCTCAGTTTTGATGCTGCCCTGTGGGTATTGTGCGCGAAATTGGGCAAACATAAGGATTAATTCGTGGGTGAAGACATAAGTTTCACTAATTTAAGCTGGCGGGGGAGAGCTAGTCTAAAAATTGCCAAAGGGCGAGCTGTAAAACTAAAAGACTCGCTAGAGCTATGACAGTGTTGCGGATTTTATTTAGGATGGGTTGGACTTCATAGGTAACGAGCAAGCGTTCCTTGATTAAGTCAGTTTCGGGTTTTGGCCAGCGTTGACCGTCATACCATCCGGTTTCCTCATAGAGAACTGTAGAGCTTTGCAGGCGATCTTTAATGTATACCCAGCCCAAAAGCAGGCGCAGCAGAGGTAATGCTAACCCCACCGTAGCCCCCATGCTGCTCAAACCAAGGAATTGTCCCAAATGTCGGCCAGGAGAAAAACTGACTGCTGCAACCGGCCCCGTGACTATCCACCAGGCTAGCCAGATTGCAACCAGAGTCTTGACGTAGGCAAAGCGATCGAGGGTGGCCCAGCGGAAGAAAAATGATTCCTTGAGGGCAACATACTCGTTTACAGGTCTTTGTTCCTCCGGGACAGGACAGATCATATGCCCAAACGTTGGTAGATTTGATCCAGGTTTTTCATATGCTTCTGCGGATCGAAGCACGATCGCAGTTCCTCGGCAGAAAGTAACTGATTAACTCGCTCGTCGTTACTAATTAGGTCGCGGAAGTTTCCTTCCGGCTTATTCCAGGCCTGGTGGGCGCACTTTTGCACGATCGCGTAGCTATCTTCCCGACTCAAACCCTTGTTAACCAGGGCAAGTAAGACTTGCTGGCTGAAGACCACACCACCATAGCAGTTGAGATTGCGCTCCATATTGTGAGTGTGTACTAGCAGATGTTTGACCAGATCCGTTATCTCGGACAGCATAAAGTGACTGAGGATGCAGGCATCGGGCAAGATCACCCGTTCCGCCGCACTGTGAGAAATATCCCGCTCGTGCCAGAGTGCCACATTTTCTAAAGCAGTGGTGGCATAGCCCCTCACCACCCTCGCCATTCCCGTCAAGCGCTCCGAGCGGATGGGATTGCGCTTGTGCGGCATTGCCGAAGAACCCTTTTGTCCGGCGGCAAAAAATTCTTCTACTTCCAGGACATCCGTGCGCTGGAGGTTGCGGATCTCGACCGCAAAGCGCTCGATCGATGCCGTTAGTAGGGCTAATACTTGCAAAAACTCCGCATGGCGATCGCGGGAAATCACCTGTGTAGAGGCGCAATCCGGCTTTAGCCCGAGTTTTTGGCAGGCGATCGCCTCAAGGCGCGGATCGACATTGGCATAGGTACCCACCGCCCCGGAGATCTTTCCCACTGCCACACTTTTAGACAGGTTAACCAGGCGATCGCGGTGGCGCAGTACCTCAGCCAGCCACCCCGCTAGCTTAAACCCAAACGTAATCGGCTCCGCGTGGATACCATGCGTACGTCCGGCCATAATCGTGTAGCGATGCTGCTGCGCCTGATAGCGAATTGCCTGTACCAGAACCTCTACTTGTTCCAGAATAAGATTGAGGCTATGTACCATTTGTAATGCCAGGGCCGTATCCAGAACATCGGAACTAGTTAGACCCAGATGAATGTAGCGCCCCGCATCCCCCACATGTTCGTTCACGTTAGTGAGGAAGGCAATGATATCATGGCGCACTTCTGCCTCAATTTCGGCAATTCTTTGGGGATCGAACTGTGCTTTTGCCTTAATTTCATCTACCGCTGCGGCTGGGATGTATCCCAGTTCCGCACTTGCCTCGCAGACAGCAATTTCAACATCAAGCCAGGTTTGATATTTGTGGCGCTCAGTCCACAGCCGACCCATTTCCGGTAAAGTATATCGCTCTATCAAAGTTAAATTTTGTTAAAAAAACGGATTTTATGACTAGACAAGTTTGACACTCCCCATGCCTACGCACCACTTTGCACCTTGCTTGTGGCACTAAGTCAGGGGATTCCTGGCTCAACGAAACCACTTAAACTAGAATCCTTAGCTAGTTTTTTTAAGTGGTTGATTACCTTTTCCACTGCTATCAAGTTTAGCATAAGGTATTAGCGACTTCAGTCGCTAATACCTTACGTTTTCGTGTCTAAAATCCAGGGGCTTTGGCTTGTTATCTCGGAAGGGGCGGTGAACCATTGCTCTCTCCTGCCTTGAATGGGGTTACTTACTACTGCAGCCCTTCTCCATTTCCTGAAGTTGACACTAGTGACGGTTGTGCGCCCCTTTAGGACAAATTAACCTTTGAGATATGCGTTTACTTTATCGATCAGTTCAGATGTGGCAAATCCCTTAGTAAGATAGTCCGTTGCTCCCAGACGTTTTGCTTCGTTGCTCCACTCCTCCGATAACCGCGACGAAATAACGAGAATGGGGAAGTTCATGTCGTTGCGGCGACAGCGATCTATGAGCGTAAATCCATCCATCCCAGGCATCTCAATATCGGTAATGACAATTGCAGGGTAGTTATGATTTTGGAGCCAGTTCCAGGCATCTAAGCCATCATTACAGGTCTGAACGGTAAAGCCATAGGCAGTTAAGCTAGCTTCCATCCGCCTTCTCATTAAAGCAGCATCATCGACGACAAGGATGGTTTGAGTTAACGGTGCCGTGCTTGGAGCTTTTTGCTCTACCGGAACCTGGGGAGATGCGATCGCGGCGGTAGATGCAGGTGCAGCGATCGCGCTCTCTTTGGCAGTGTTGGATAATAAATACTCTGCCAGTAGATTAGGTTCCAATACTGGGATCAAACTGCCATTAGACTGCAAGCTAACTCCCATCATCCCCACTGGTGCAACTAGTGGATGCGGTAGCGGGCTAATCAGAATATCGTCTTGTCCTAGCAGATCGTCGGCAACTAGCCAGGCATCTCGCTGACTGGTGCCAGCAGCAATTGCAGAAGAGCGCACGCGCAGACAGATTGACGTTGCAGTAGGAGCATGGGCAACAACTCCTTCTTGCCAATATTCCAACAAGTCAAGCGCTGGCATTGTGACTCCTTCTAGCTCGACCTGCCAGCCATAGGCAAGCTGTCGATCGAGGGTAGGAGCAGTTGAGAGGTTGCCCCACAGAGTTGTGGTAATTATTTCATCGGTGGGGATGGCAAACGTGCGATCGCCTGCCCGTACCAACACGCACCGCACGAGCAGTTGCGGTACGGGAATTTGCATGTTAAATGTCGTACCTGCTCCTAGAGTGGTGTTAAGGCTCAAACGACCGCCAAGGCGAGTAATTTGAGTAGCAACTACATCCATGCCCACACCGCGCCCTGATATGTCGCTAACCGTGCTTTGAGAACTAAATCCCGATTGACAAATTACAGCCAGGATGTCGGCAGGGGTATCGGTACGGGTCAGCGGCAATCGTTTCGATTGGGCGATCGCGCGAATTTTGGCGGGATCCATACCGATACCGTCATCTTTGACATCGAGTAAATAGGAATTTCCCTGCCGTTTGAGCGCAACTGTAATCGTACCTTGTGATGGCTTGCCAGCATTGGCGCGATCGCTCGCCGATTCTAATCCGTGATCGTAAGCATTGCGAATCAGGTGCAGTAGAATTGGCTCCAGGGTTTGGGAAGTGCCGGCATCCAATTCGATTTGCTCGCCTTCTATTACTAATTGGGCAGGTTTGCCAAAGCGAGTGACTAAATCCCGTAGAATACCTCTAGCACGCAATCCCAGGATTCTGAAAGGAATCAGGCGACTTTCTTCTACAGTCTGTTGTAAGTTCAAAACATTGCGTTCTAGCTGTTGCAGGTTATCTGAAGTTTGCCGCGCCGATGCGGTGACCTCAGCTCCCAACTCTGACAGACGCAAGCTGGTTTCCAACAAGCGGTTGACAATCGAGTAACCTTGACGGTAGCGCTCTAAGGTTGGTGTAGATTCACCGATCTTACCTGGCTCGGTATCGGTTAGTAGGGCATAGTCATCTTGCAACTGACGCAGCCGCGTAATATATTCGGCACTGTCTTGGGCTAGTGCTACTAGCTTAACCAACTGCAACTCTAGAGCTTGATACGAACCCTGACTAGAACGGGTAGATAGCAAGGTTGAGACCAGGTACTGTGCCGAGCGATCTAGTCTTTCCAGGGGTACGGGGATCTGGGCTTTAGCCGCCAACTCCGCTGCTTTGTCCTGTTGCTTGGTTGGTTGGCTCCAATCCAGCACGTCAGCAGCACTGACATCAGGGTTAACGGTGCTGGTACTGGTAGGGATAGCAGCAGGTTCAAGAGCGCGCGACGGAATGGGCGAGGCGATCGCAAAATCGCTCGGCTGGTCGCGATCGGAAGAACTGGGAATGACATCAGGCTGCGCTGTGACTTCTGTAACAGGTGTGGGAGCAGAAGGGGCTGAAACCCCTAGTTTTTGAGCTACAGATGCTGATAGTTTCCCGCCCTTGCGAGCGCAATCTTTTAGCAAGCGCAGGTAGGGTGGCCATTTAGCTTGCCAGAAGTCATTTTCTGGGTGGCTCAGCAAGCTCTGGCTGCGCCGCAGGAGTTTCGTCCAGCCAGGTTCAAACTCTAAGTCTTTACCAATTTGCAGGAGTTGCTGGAGGGTCTGCTTGGCAATTTTAAGCGTGGCATTTGGGACTTTGCCGCGATCGCCCAGTTGTTCGACTGCCATCTCCAGGTTCAACACCACCAGATCGAACCCTTGTTCGGCAAATTCGTGGAATAACTGGGTACGTTCGTTGGAATCTGGCAGGTAAACCTGTTGAACGATCTGACGCAGCGTTGCGATGCGATCTACACTGGGCTGCACTACGGCTAGGGCTTGCTCCCCTACTGCTTGCACTTGCAGGCTGCCGGTCAATAGCTCTCCTGCTTCTAACAGCACTTGGGAAAGTTGGCCATCTTCAAGGGGAGGCGCAATCTGCAAGTAGCGCAAATCTGAGAGTAAATCTTCCAATACGGTGGCAACGTAGAGAATCCCATCGGCTCCCACGGTTACGGCCCCGCCTTTGATGGTATGAATGCAGCGGTATAGCTCCTGGATATCGGCGGTCCATGATGGTGCTTTGAGTTGTTGGGCGAGACTCATGTAGTCATGTAGATACGTTTGCGTATCTACATCAAACATACTGCGCAGCTCTTGCTGTAACTGTGCCTCAGCTAGGTCTATGGGGCTAAGTGCAGCCTCGGATGTAGGTAGGGAATTTACTTCAGGCATGGCTTGAGGTATGGAGTAATTGCGATGGGTAGAAGGCAGGACTGAACGAAAACAGATCCCCCTAAATCCCCTTTAAAAAGGGGGATTTAGAATCTCATTTCCCCCTTGGAAAGGGGGGGTAGGGGGGATCTAGGTTTCAGCATTAAAGTGAGTAAGTCATAGGAAGAATTTGGACATAGAAAATTTAGGCTTGCTTGGCAGTTATCCATTCGCGATAACTGATGTCTCCATTTAGAACTTCTATTGGCATATTTCTTTCAGGCGATCGCTCGCTCCCATTTATTTCAGGTTCCGGATTGCCAGTTGAAACCATAAGGAATTCTGTTTCCATCTCAGAACCGACCATTTTTGATGGTAGACGGAAGAACTGCACCCTCTCTAACAAGGTGTAAGCCAGTTTATCCATCCACTCAGCTTGTTCGCGGGTAAGGCGAGACTGGAGTTCGGTTTTTGTAGCAGCAACCGCAATATTTTCGACAGCACCCAGCGTAGTCTGGGCGGCGGTGGCGATCGCTTGCGAAGACTGGGCTAACTCTTGTTCTGCTTCAGCCACTCGCTCGGTTACAGATTTGATAATTTCAAATACCTGGCGGGAGCGGTCTACGTTCTGCGTAAACTGACCTACAGAGCTACTGATATCTTGTACGTCCTGGCTGACCCCAGATACCACTGTTTGGATTTGATCCGTGCGCTGTTGCAGGACGATCAAACTCTGGTTGGTTTGGGTTGCCAGGTCGTTGACCTGAGTCGCCAGGGTTTCAAATTCGCGAGCAATGCTGGCAAATTGTTCGGGATCGCGTTCGTCAGAGGCGCGAGTTGCCACCATGGAAGCGTTGAGCGCCAATACGCGAGTCATAGCAGCCACCTTTTTCTGGTCGTTGGAAAACTGGCTGGCTAAGGTTACGTAGTCAGTCAGCAGTTGCGACCGTCGCACAATTTGCTCGGTGTTTTGTTGGAGGAAGCCGATCGCTTTTGCCATCGCAGCGATCTCTGTTTGCCCTTGGGCAACAGCCATCTGTGCGTCTTGTACTGCTTCTTCAGATGCTACAACTTGTTGTACGGTATTTTGGGTAAGATCCGTGACGTTTGTCATCAAGGCTTGCACCTGTCCCACGGATTGAGCCTGTTGTTCTATCTGTTGCGTGGCAGTGGTAGACAGTTGCTTCAAGTCATCAGCACTTTTGGTGACCTGCTGTGCCGTAGATAACACGGTTGACATCACTGTGGCGAGTTCTTCAATCAGGCGGTTGAGCGTGTCGGATACTAGACCCGTAGCGCGATCGCTGACTTCAGCCTGCACTGTCAGGTCTCCGTCTTCTAGAGCGGACACCACGTCCAGAATCTGCCCAACGTCAGATTGCAAAGCTTCGCTCTCTTGTAACATCTGAGTTTGCAGTTCGATGGTTTGGTTACTAGTTTGGGCTTCCTCCAGGAGGGCTTTAATCCGGCTGGTCATCTGATTGAGGTTATCGCCCAACACCGCGATTTCATCCTCACCTTTGACATCTACTCGCGTATCGAGATCTCCCATTCCCACTTTCTGCATAGCCTGCGTGGTATCGATGATTGGGCGCGTGACTCGACGGGCTAGATAGGCGGCGATCGCTGCGACAACTAACGCAGTTAGACCAGTTCCCAGCAGCAGCGTAGTCAGCAACTGCCGTTGCGGCGCAAAAGCAACATCTGTATCAGTTGCAATTAAAGTACCCCAATTTAGTCCCGGTGCACCTGGCAGCTTGACGGTAGGTGCATAGGCAATCAGTTGTTTGGCATTATCAAGTTTGTCAACAGTAATCAAACTGCCTGCCTTACTCTGGCTTTGTAACGTACTCAAGCCCGCAAAGTCGTCAGCCGCCTTTCTCCCTATTTGATCCTTTTCATCAGCTAAGAAAAACTTGCCTGTACTATCTATAACATGCAGTTCCTCACCTTTAATGCCAAATCCCTTGGTAATCTCTTCTAATCGGTTAATTGGGATACGAGCGCGGACTATGGCGATCGTCTTACCCGTTGCTTGTTCTTTAATTGGTGCTGCTAAGTGGATAGACACTTTGCCAGTAGATTTTGAGATCTCCGGATCGCTAGCGACGGGATTAAAGCTTTTGAGGGCTTCCTGAAAGTACTTCTGGTCTTTGTGGTTGCCTAGAGGTTCACCGATTGTTTGGGCAATTACATTACCTTCTAGGTCAAACACTGCAATGCTGTCATAGATAAGATAAGCGTCAAGGAACCGATTCAGTGCAGCTTGCTTGTTCTGGGGTGAGGTGATTGCCCCTATTTTGGGATCTTTGAACATTTGCAAATCTGCCATGATTTGGATATCACCGTAGCGGTCATACATAAAGCGATTTAGCTTTTCTGACAGATCTACCGCACGACTTATCTCAGCTCGATCGATCTGTGCAGTAATTGATTTGTTGGCATAGTAGTAGCCGATCGCCCCAGTCGCAACTACAGGTAGAGTACCAATCGCGATCGCCGCCAGTGTAGCTTTGATCCGAATGCTCGACCAGAAAGAGCGTTTACTCGATCGGGCGGGGCGATCGCGATCTTCCATTTGAGATTCATCTGCTTGAGATGGAGTTGCTTCTATTGAAGAAGGCTCCAGATCGTCGATTTGCAAAGATGTAGGTGAAGAAGTTGTTGTCATAATGTTTGTCTCTGATGATGGGGGTGACACGAAACCAAGGATAAAGTTCTATATTGTAGGAATTACCAACCCGCGATCGCCTAGGTATGCGATATCTCAGCTTGCTCGATCGCTTCTTCTGGCAAACGGAAGAATTGCATCCGCGTGAGTAGTTGTTCTGACAAATTACCCATCGATTCTGATTGCGCCTGTGTTGTTTGAGTCAGTTGCGCGGTACGTTCTGCGAGTTGGGCGATATTGCGCATCGCTTGAGCGGTTGACTGGGAAGTTTCCACAATCTTTTGACTGGATTGTCCCACGGCATCACCTACTTGCACTACTTGCTCAGTTGTAGTTTGCACGTTATGAAAAGCCTGGTTAGATTCAGTTACAATCGTGTCGAAACTGGCAACTAGTTGAGCCAGATCCCTCACTTCCTTGTTAACAGCAGAAATGAGTTCGTGCACTTCCGTCGATTGTTGTTTTAGCCCAGATAGTCCGGCAAATGCTTGTTTAGACAACTCGCCAATCTGATTGGCGATCGCTTTGAACTCCAAGCCGGATTTGCGGAATTCCTGCGGATCTTTTTGTGCTAGGGCTTTAGCACCAAGCTGGTCGGCACTCAGCGATAGCATCTGCGTCATAGAAGCCACCTGACTTTGTTCCTGGGCAAAGCGATCGGCCAGGTTGACGAATGCTTCCAGCTCTTTAGTGCGTACGCTAATTGCGCCCATCCCCTGCTGCAATAGTTCAAACCCGTGGCTAAGGCTACTGATGGAGACTTGCCCTTTTTCCACAGCACTGCGGGCAGCGAGCAGTGACTGGTTTGTTTTAATCACGTTCTCCAATGCTTCTTTGGCGATCTTTTCTACATCTTCAGTCAGGTTTAATACCTCAGCGATCGACTGTGACTGTGCATCTGAGTTGTTTGCCACGATGCCGTTCATATCTTCCAGGTTCTTGGCACCTGCGGTCACCTGCCGGGCGGTTTGCAGTACCTGCCCTAGGGTTTGGGCTAATTCTTCGATCAGGCGGTTGAGCGTGTCAGATACAAGACCCGTGGCGCGATCGCTGACTTCAGCCTGTACGGTCAGGTCTCCCCCTTCTAGCGCCGATACCACATCCAGGATATGTCCAACGTCAGATTGCACAGCCTCGCTCTCTTGCAACATTTGAGTTTGCAGTTCGATGGTCTGGTTGCTGGCCTGGGCTTCCTCCAGCAGGGCTTTAATCCGGTTGGTCATCTGGTTGAGGTTATCTCCCAACAGCGCGATTTCATCTTCGCCCTGCACCTCGACTCGGGTATCGAGATCTCCCATACCCACCTTCTGCATGGCTTGCGTGGTATCGAGAATCGGTCGCGTGACTCGGCGAGCTAGATAAGCGGCGATCGCTGCCACCAGCAAGACCGTTATACCAGTACCGATTAGTAGCGTAGTCAGTAATTGCCGTTGCGGTGCATAGGCAACATTTGTATCAATTGCAAGCACCGTACCCCATTGCAAATCGGGAAAGTTGGGAATCTGGGCAATGGGTGCATAGGAAACCAGTTGTTCGGCATTATCGATCTTATCAACTGTGACGAAGCTACCCGCCTGCTTTTGCGTCTTCAACACACTCAAACCACGAAAGTCATCGATTGCGCTTCTACGAAGTTGTTCTTGTTCCTTGGCGATGAAAAACTTGCCACTAGCATCAAAGACGTGAAACTCTTCAGATTCACTTTCAAATCCTTTGACAATTTCATCTAAAGCGCTCACTGGCATACGAGAACGAACTACAGCGATGACTTTATCTGTGCCCTGCTCCTTGACTACAGTAGCAAAGTGGATGACCAACTTACCAGAAGATTTTGAGATCGAGGGCTGACTGATAACAGGAGCAGAACTCTTGAGGGCAGCCTGAAAGTAATCGCGGTCTTTGTGATTGTCCAGCGGCGTGCCTTGAGATTGGACAATGAGATTGCCTTCGAGGTCGAACACGGCAATGCTGTCATAAACTCGATAGGCTTCCACAAAGCGATCCAGCGCTTCCTGTTTGTTTTTTTGAGATATAATCTCTCTGACTTTGGGGTCTCTCAAGATCGGGAGGCTAGACATAATCTGAATATCCCCATAGCGCTCGAACATGAAGCTGCTCAACCTGGTAGATAATTCTTGAGCGCGTTCTGTTTCAGCGCGGCTAATTTGGGTGGAAACCGATTGGTTGGCAAAGTAGTAGGCGATCGCTCCAGTCGCAACTACAGGTAGAGTGCCAATGGCGATCGCCGCCAGTGTAGCTTTGATCCGAATGCTCGACCAGAAAGAGCGTTTACTCGATCGAGCGGAGCGATCGCGATTATCTGCTTGAGATTGCTTTTCTATTTGAGACTGTTCGATTCCTGCTAGAGATGGCTCTAGATCGGTTGGAGTTAGTGCGGTAGGCTTTGGAGAAGTTGTCGTCATAATGATTCTCAAAGGATGATTTAGCTTAGGAACAAAGGGACTTGGGGAAATGAAGTTATAGCGATGCTGCTACTTCGGCGAAACTGGGAATTTTATGAGATTCTGATGAGTTCTCCTCTGCGTTCTCTGATGGCAATTGCGCCCAGTCGGCTGGCTGGCCAGCGGTATCATTATCCTGAGCCATCTCAGTGGGTAGCTGGAAGAACTGAATCCGCTGGAGTAGTTGTTGGGATAGATTCTCCATTTGCTCGGACTGCGATCGCGTCGATTGCGTTAGTAAGGCGGTCGTGTTGGCGAGGTTGGCAATATCCTGCATTGCTTTAGCGGTTGCTTGGGCAGCTTTAAGCACCTCCTGGTTGGATAGCGTTACCGCTTCACCTGCCTGTACGACCTCACCAGTAGTCGTCTCAATGTTGCGGAACACCTGGTTTGACTGTTCTACACCCTTGGTAAAACCATTTACCAGGCCGCCCAAACCCTGGACTACAGTATCGATGCTAGATACTACGGCGTTAATTTGCGAGGTGCGTTGCTGTAGCGATTCCAAGCCAGTATTGGTCTGTTGAGCCAGATTACCGACCTGACCGGCGATCGCTTCAAATTCCCGTGCCACCACCCCAAACTTTCTGGGATCTTTTTGTTCGGAAGCGCGGGCAGCTACTAGCGTGGCGTTGAGAGCCAGTACTTGAGTCAGCGATGCAATCTGACTTTGCTCTTGTACGAACTGTTCCGCCAGACCGACGAATTCCCCTAGAGTCTTCATCCCCTGCACGATCCGATCCGTACCTTGGCGCAGCACTTCAATTCCTTCGTTTAGCTCGACGATCGAGGTTCGGCCTTGTTCCACCTCAGAACGAGCCTCCTGCAAAGCGCGGTTGGTCAGATCGACTTGCTCCCCTGCATTTTGCGATGACTGCTCTACTTGCTCGGTTAAACTTAATACCTGTGCTACCTCTTGGGCCTGGCGATCGGCGTTAGTTGCCACAATTTGAGCTAAATCCTCCAGGTTAATTGCCCCGGCAGAAACCTGTTGGGAAGTGGTTTGTACCTGCCCCAACACCTCACCCAACTGCTCTAGCAAGCGGTTAAACGTATCCGCTACCAGTCCAGTAGTTCTGTCGCTCACTCGGGCGCGGGTAGTCAAATCCCCATCTTCTACCGCCGATACAACGTCGAGTAAATCGCCTACTTCACCTTGTAGTAATTGACTTTCTACTGCTAGGGAGAGGAGGTTCGCGATCGACGTGACAAAGCTTTGCTCTTCTGCTTTCCATTGTCTTGGCGTTCCTACCTGTTCGCAGCGAACCGTCCCAATTGTCCGACCTGCACTTTGGATGGGAATATCCAGCATCGATACAATATCTAGAGGCTTCAGGTAGACTTCTGCAAGTTTACTGGTAGCGGGATGAGTATATGCATCATCGGCAACGATACTAGGCTCGCGTTCCAGCGTTTGGAAGTAGGTTGGGAAGTCAGCAGTTTTTAATTCTATTCCCTTTGTATGTTGTTCGGTTTGGCTGTCGAACAGATCGAAACTAGAGAGAATGTTGCGGTCGTTGTTATAAAACCAGACGCTAACCCGCGCAATGTTAAGCGTCTTTGCAGTTGCCTCTGTAAAGGCTTTAGCGGCAACGCTCACATCCCCAATCAGCAAACCATCGTTTTTAGCTAGTTCTCTCAAAGTATCGTTTTGCTGTGTCAGTTTTTCTGCGTTCTGGCGCTGAGTTTCAAGCAAAGTTTGAATCTGACTAGCCATCTGGTTAATGTTACTACCCAAAATCGCTAGTTCGTCGTTACCTTGAACTTGAAGGCGAGTATCCAGATCGCCTTGACCCAATTTTTCCACCGCCGATGATGCGCGGACAATTGGTTGGGTGAATCGGTTAGCGAGCAAAACCGCCAATGCTCCTACTAAGATCGCCGCAACTCCAGTACCAATCCCTAAAGTGCGCAATAAGTCTTTTTGGGGCTTGAAAGCAACATCTGTCGAAACTGACTGCAAGGCACTCCAATTTAGCAGTGGCAGGCTGCCAAATTTAGGCATGGGAGTATAGCCAAGCAGTTGTTGCGTATTGTCTAGCTGGCGAACGGTGACAAGGCTACCTGTTTGTCCCTTGCTAGTCAATGCATCTAATTTAGAGAAACTGGTTGTCAGATCTTTGCCTAAAATATCTGGTTTGCTGGAAATAAAGATTTTTCCTGAGGCATCAGCAATATAATAGTCGTTACCAGCTTCAGCAAAGGTTTTGGTGACATCATCGATGAATGTAATGGGTAAGCGAGCGAGTGCCACTGCGATCGGTTTGTCAGAACCTTTCTCTTTTACGGGAGCGACGATGGTTATGACTTTATTCTGAGTAATTTCCGATTCTTCGGGCTTACTAATATAGGGAATCTGATTGTCGAGTAATGACTTGAAAACCTCAAAGGAGGAAATGTCTGGAGTCGGAAGACCATTTGTAGAGTTAACAATTAATTTGCCGTTTAATCCGTAGATGGCAATGCTGTCATAGACTTCATAAATTTCTGCTAGTTTATCCAGGGCTTCTTGCTGACCTGTAGTCGTTGCTATGGCCTGGAGTTTAGGATCTTTGAGAATTGGCAGACTGGCAATGGTTTGAATATTGCTATAACGGTCAGCCATAAAGCGGTTAACTTTTTCTGATAGTAAATCCGCCTTCTTTTTTTGGTCAGCAGTAATTTGTTGAGAGATGGATTGGTTAGCAAAGTAATAGGCAACGCCCCCGATCGCGATTACAGGCAAAGTCCCGATCGCCATTGCCAGGAGAGTAGCTTTAACGCGAAGGCTCGACCATATAGATCTCTTAGAGCGCCGATCGGGTCGATCGGATGAAAGCGATCGCTCGATCCGATCGTCGATCTGTGGATTGGATTCTAGAGAAGAATCTCGATCGAGCGCTGAAGTAGTGATAGATTCTGAAGAAGAAGTTGAAGTCATAGGGGTTACCTGGGCGAGGTGACTAATAAATAGAAAGAGGGTAGTTTGGGAAATCCAGGAGATTAGCGATATTGAGGATAATGCCAGCGGGAAGTACTAGTGGAGATTCAACCAGATGTAAAATAAGCTCAAATAAACAAAAGCCAAGCCTAATTAGACTTAGCTTTTATCCATCTCTGCGGTTGCCACAGTTGCTCATCCAGGATTTCTGGTCGAAATAGGCGCATGTCGAGATCGCCTTCAGATGATTTGATAGCCTGATTAGGCGCGAACAAATTGGATGGAAGTTGGGAAAGAGAGCGACTGCCTAAGACTGCATCTACAACCAGACCTAGATCGGCTAGATCCCCAGCAGCGCTGCTGAGCCTCACAACTGTTAAACTGCTTCTGGCGATCCCGGTCATCGGTATGCCAAAAACCTGGCGGAGCGAGACGAGAGCGACAATTTTTCCATCGTAATGGATCGCGCCCAAACAAGCTGGATGGTAGAAGGGGACGGTCAAAACCTGAGACTGGGAAAAGATAGTAATATCTGCAATTATTGAAGATGGGAATACAAAAGTGAATCGATCGAGACGTGCCAGCATATAGGTCTGAGCGTAGTCGCGATCGCTAAAGTCATCTGTATTTGCAGAATTTTCTCCAGTTACCCAAGCATCCGCATTGGCGATCGACTCTGAAGTATTCATCATTTAACCTTCGCTAAAACTTGCGCTAAGCTTTCTGGTGTTACAGGCTTGACTAAATAATCATTTGCGCCCGCTCGCGTAATGCCATAATTGACCTCCACGGGAGTTTTTTTACTGGAGCAAAAAATGACGTACTGTTGTGCCGTTTTTGCGTTAGAGCGCAATTCTCTCAAGAATTTGTAACCATCGCGCTCGGGCATGATGATGTCGAGGAATATTGCTTTGTAGTCCTTTTTAGCAATTAATTCGCTAGCCTCAGCCGAACTAGTACAAGCATCGACTAAATGTCCTAAACCTCCCAGAAGAGAGGTCAACAGATGCCTGTCTACTGTACTATCATCAACAACCAAAACTTCCATTAACTCTTTACTCCTTGTTGTACTTAACACTCTCGATCGATTATTCCCAAGAATTTATGAGATCGACTCATGTATCCTGGATTTAAACTTTAAGCAGATGTTCTTAGAAAGGGAGCGGAATAGTAGAGTAATCGATATAGCTAAATAGTTGCATTAGTCGTACTATATCCGATCCCAAATCCTGTTTAGTTAATACCCCCTTTTACTTGAAGTCTGCCTTCGCGGAATTTGTTCGCGTGCCTTTCAGTCACCAGTCAATAGATTGTGCGATCGCAGAACTCATGTAAATAGAGATCTTCTGAAAAGGGAGACTATGGAGAAATCTCAAACTTTGAATTTAGCGATCTGCGCCTGGATGTATGCTTCAGGATTAGCAGGGTCGAACGTGTCAAATTTTAGCTTCTCCACGCGCGTCCCCTCTGCAGGTGGATTTAAGCCTAGCCCTTTAGACACATCTCTAACTAAATCTGTCAGGTAAATTTGTTGGGCAAGTTTATCGTAGTCGGCTTGCTCTTTTGGCATCTGCCGCCAGCGCACCATCTGCGACATAATCCATTTGGCAAAGCTCTGCCACGGAAAAGGTTCGAACAGAACGCTATCGGGTGCGTTGACCTTATTACCCAGTCCGTCATCAAACTGGCCTGTCAGCGCTGCTTTAAGTGCAGGTTCGGGTATACCTAAAAACTCAGGCTTAGCCAGTACTTGCGCCACTTCTTCCCGATTGTTGAAGTCGTTAGCGTAGGCCGATCCTTCCACAACAGCAGTCGTGAGAGCGCGGAAAGTATTGGGGTGTGCGTCAATCCATTTTTGGCTCGCACCAAACGCACAGCAAGGGTGCCCAGACCACAAGTCTTTAGACAGTAGGTGGAGGAAGCCGATCTTCCTGGCAGTAATCGCCACTTGCGCCACGCTATTTGGCAGTAAAAACCCATCAATTTGTCCTACGGTCATCTTAGAAATAGCTTCCGGAGGAGGCATAGGAATAATCTTGAGATCCTTGTCTGGGTTCAAACCGCCAGTGGCAACGTAATAGCGCAGCAGCAGGTTGTGGATAGAAAAAACAAAGGGAACGCCAATTTCCAACCCCTTGAAGTCAGCCGGACCTTTGACTTTTCCTTTGTGCTTATTGGCCAGCACTAGTGTATCCCCGTTATTATTTTGCACGCAGGCCAGTTTCACCGATGTGGGCACCGAACCTAAACCTACAGTCATAGCGATCGGCATGGGTGAGAGCATGTGGTAGGCATCCAATTCACCAGCGATAATGGAATCGCGAACGGCTGGCCAACCTTTCATTTTGACTAGATTGACCTCTAGCCCGTGCTTCTTGTAGAAGTCCTTCGCCTGCGCCATAATCAAAGGAGACGCACAGCTAATCGAGATAAATCCAACACTGAGAGGTCCAGATTTCTCTAACTTGCCAGTTGCTGGCTGTGGAGCTTGAGTCGTTTCCTGACTCGGGCAGCCAGTAAGGGTCACAACTGCCGCCGCCGCTGCTACTTTGATCAAGAAATCTCGTCGCCGAAAATGACTTGCCCTAATGGCATCGCTCATAAATTCAGTAGCGTAGGGGCCGAAGGCGGCAGCCAGGGCTTCCTCTACTCCCCCTGCCAACCCAATGAGATCGCCGCATATCTGCTTTTGCTCTGGAGTTCCCCCCAGTGCGAGCGCGATCAAATCTGCTTTCATCTCTGCATGACTCAGAGATTCACCAAAGGAAAGCGAGGGATCGCTATACAACCCCATCTCGACAAAGTCATCAATCAGATCGATGGGATCTTGAGGCATCTCAGAGACAAACTTCCAATGCTCGTCCTCTACATGAGATCCCCCGCAGGAACATTTTACCAAACTACTCAAAGAGTATGACCTATTCCCCGCGATCGCTTCTAAGATGTTCATAGTATATTGCTCATTGAAGTTAATTTTAAATTTACATCGTTTTCAAGGATTAAACTATTAAATTTCATCCACTTCCATCTGTTAAGTTCTCAATTTATCTATTTATTAACTGATTTTGTGTGGAAATATAATCTCTCTCAATCCGCATGTAAACCAATAGTAAATGGTTGTAGGGGGGGTATAGCCTCCGTTCTGGTTCTGGTTCCCTCTCCCCGAGGGAGAGGGGTTAGGGTTCCAGGCTCTTCCACTTAAGGTCAGTTATTAAGAGCGAACTAACTCGGAACTTCCAAGGTTCGGATTAAACAAGCGCCATCCCAATTGCTACCCAGCACCTAGGTGCTTTATTGAGGCATTATTCTAGATCGTGCGATTAAGCGACTTTCTGTAAAGCTTGAGATACGCTTTCCGCAGTAGCAGGCTTTGTGATATAATCGTTTGCCCCGGCGCGATTGACACCGTAGTTGACCTCTACGGGAGTTTTCTTGCTAGAGCAAATGATTACGTGTTGTTTAGCGGTGCGATCGTTAGAACGCAGTTCTCGCAAAAACTTGTATCCGTCTTGTTCTGGCATCACGATATCGAGGAAAACAGCTTGATAGTTGCCTGATAAAATTCGCTCTAAAGTACCAACGGCACTCTCACAGGCATCAACCTGATGGCCTAAGCCTTCCAAAATCGAGGTCAAAAGGTGTCTATCAACCGCACTATCGTCAACAACTAAGAATTTCATGTTTACTCCCTAATTTACTTGTTTATTTGCAATCGAAGTTTTCAGATTTTGAAAGCGGGCAATCGAAGATCGGGAAATGATAGCGATCGCCTTCTTGACCTTTACATACGAACTCTAAAAGAATTCAGTAGTAAACTCTACACATCTCAATTGCAGCAACTAACAGCTTTTGCTGCGATCGACTTAAAGTAATAATGCCTCATTCGACTCAACGGGAGCCATTTCCTGTAACATTCCATACAAATCGCTACGAAAAGTCGGAATTTCATGAGTGCTTTGCGGTTTGGAAAGAAACTTGCAATTAGCCCACTGAGCGCGCCACTGGTTAGAAAGGGTTTTCTCCGCTGTGAGCAGGACTAGCGGTATCGCAGCTAATTTAGGTTGGCGGCGAATTAGTTTGATCAAGTCAAACCCAGTAGCCCCAGGCATATTAATGTCTAGGAATATTACCGACGGATTTGAGTTACACATTTCCTGCACGGCGGTGAGTGAGTTATGAGAATGACTAACCCGATATCCCCATTTTGTCACCAATTGGCGAAACTGCTGAACTAAAATTGGCGAGTCGTCCACAATAAATATTTCCGGCTGAGAACCTGTAGCATCATCTTCTCCCTCTCCCTTTTTAGCTGATATTAAACCTAGCTTGAATATTGGAGCCAGCATTTTGGCTACATCCAATGTGTCTTTGCTCATATATAGAGCGATATCGTTCATGGAGCGATCGTCCACAACTAGGTTTTTCAACTGTTGTTTTTGACTATCCGTTAGCTTTGACGCATCTACTTTTTTGAGGTCGATTGTCAAAGCTCGATCTGGTGAAGGTATGTACCTGAACAACTGAGCCCACTGCTCGTGCCGCTTTGCCGATTCCATTAATAAGCTTTCTATATCAAACCCGCGAATAGGAGCGTTAATCAGTAAGGATTCGTCGGGGATAAAATTAGCTTTTCCGGCTCTGTCATATAAATAAGTGTCAAAATCCGCTAAGGTCTTGAGTTTTAGAGCTTTGAGTACATCATCTTGAGTAACCAGCTTCATATTCATGAGGCGTGTCATGCACTTACCAGTTGGTAAAGCCCCATCCATAAATAGCTCTACTTCCATTTCCTCAAAAGCTTGTTTGGAAGCTGGGCTGCGCAACTGGAATATAAATCGTTGCAAAGTAGAGCTTAAAGCTTTCCAAGATAAAGGCAGCGTACCTGAGAACACGACCCAACCTCTCACGATTGCCAGGAACAGAGTTGGCGTTGTGTCGTTATTATTACTGTCTAACTGAATGCGCCAGTATCCTGTGAGTGTCTCATTACAAGACTTACGAAGCTGCTCCGCAAGCTCTGAAGCCTCAAAAGAGAAGCTTAAAGAATCTTGTAACATTTAATTCCTCCGTGTTGTGATACCATAAGTCACCTGAATGCCAAAAGAGAAGTTTAACAATAGACCGACCGTTGATAGGCTGGTCGATCAACAGTCAGCATGTATAAATACGAAATAGACAAATAAGAACTATTTATGCTTGTTATTCAGTGGAATTGTTCATCGTTCGTTGTTCGGTAGTTAAGAGAATATTTAATTTAGCAAGCACTCCTATGGGATGTAGTGTAACTAGGTTGGTGGAGAAAACTTAATATCCCTCACAGCCTGAGTGCGGTTAACAATTAAGGTACTTAGAATGCTGTTACGTGACTTTAAATCCCTGCTGTCGGTTAGTTTTGACGATCGGGGGTTAAGGTATATTTAAAGAGAGATTTGTTTTGATGTCCCCCATAATTCGCTAAATTCACTAAATGTAGCTTAGACATAGCTTCAGTTAATTGTGATGTTGATGACTTTACAAAAATCTTACAAAAATAATATACCCAAAAAAAAACCGACCCTATCATTCCTACCTGGAATATTTTCTTGGGACTGCGATCGCTTTTTTCTCCTAATCTGCCCTAATATTGCCGAATTCCTCCACATACATTGCAAACGCAGTATTTTACTACAGCAATAGTAAAGAAACAGGAAACTTTTGTAGATTTTATTTCTCCAGGCGCACGGCGTACCATTGCCACACGCCATCATCACCACAGTCAAGATCGCAGGCGGTTTTGACCAGTCGCTGCACCTGTTCTTCAATAGTAGGAATATTTTGTAAATCGTACGGTAAATTATCTTGCATTTTTGCTAGTAAGTTGGCGAGAATACTCTCCAGCTCAGGCAGGTTCGCAAACTGTTCGGTCATGCCAGGTGCAAGCACGACGTAATTATCTTCGTAATACATCATAGAATCTGGCATATTCTGTGACTCCTGAAATACCCTGTTGTTAACATCTTGCCATGATTAATGAACTTAGCAACGAACTCAACGATCGACTAAGCACAGTTACCAATGAACTTGCTAGCGAACCAATCAAGGAACTTAGCGATCCGTTTAACGACGATCCTGACAAACTTACCAATAAAGTCGCTAGCGAACCAGTTAACGAACCAGTTAGCGAACCAGTTAGCGAACCAGTTAGCGAACTAGTGAATCGACCAACTAATGAAAAACCCAATGAGCCAGGTGTAAATCCGCTTAAACAAAAGATCGAGGCGATTTTATATTTGAAAGGGCAGGCTATGAGCCTGGACAAAATTGCTGAGTATGCTGGCTGCGATCGCCCCACAGTAGAGGAAGGTTTGCTCGATCTGCTGGCTGACTACACTCACCGCGACAGTGCCCTCGAAATTGTGGAAACCAATGCGGGATTTGCCCTCCGGCTCAAGCCAGAGTTTACCGATCTAGTGCAAAAGATCGTTCCCGCCGATCTCGGACGCGGCGAACTGAAGACGCTCGCAGCGATCGCGCTTAAAAGTCCGATCGCTCAAGTAGATCTAGTAGACTTGCGCGGTTCTAGTGCTTATCAGCACATCCAGGAATTAGTGGCTCAAGGATTTGTGCGCAAGCGCAGGCAGTCCGACGGTCGCTCCTATTGGCTGAACGTAACCGATAAGTTTCACCAATATTTCGAGCTAAAAGATTTGTCGGAACTAATTTGATCGTGGATATATCAAATTAGTCTGTATCAAAATTTACATTACCTCTCATTATTTTTAATTTCCCCAGTCAGGAGATATCCCAGCTAGAATATCAAGCACGATTTATTCTATTTATACCTGCGGTTAACAATGGATATCAAAGCTTGGAGTATAGCCGTCACTAGTGCAACCATTGTCTGTGGCGCGATCGCTTACCTGGTTCTGGCACGACCGTTTTCCCCATCGCCAACCGACAATCCCCAACCCTTATCGACAGATTTCTCTAAAGATAAAGATATTGCCACAAGCAATCCACAGGTTGCGGGGAAAGTCGAGCGTTCCGCCCACCTCGAACGGGAAAAATTAGGGCGATCGCTATTTCAGTCCATGCTGAAGTGCGTTAGTGGCAAAGTCCCCCAAGCCTACAAACAGCCTCCTGAAGCTATTCAAGCTGCCTCCATGCATTGCTTTATGACTGTAGTCGTTCTAGATCCCAAGGGCAAAGTGCGCGCCGACGCAGAAGAGCGCCTCAATGCGGTCGTGAAGGCATCCGGCATAAAGGTCGAGCCACCAAAAAGCAATGGGCAAGCGTCAGTGCCATTGCAACAGTTACCCGGTAGTTCTGTATTTACAGTGCCAGTTGCGATCGCGGGAAAATCTCAGACCTTTCTTTTAGATACGGGGGCTTCTTCCTCGATCGTGGACACTGAAACGGCAAAGCAACTGGGGATTAAGGGGACAAAATTTCCCAACGAACTCATGAAGTATTTTGTAGTTGGGGATGACTGTTCCAATGTCAACGCATCTATGCATATCCTGCCAACGCTATCTGTAGATCGGGCAACGGTCGCTGGTCTATCTGGCATGGGACTATCCCGGACAGCTATCCCAGGTAATTTGGCGGGTGTATTGGGGATGGACTTCCTCAGCGGGTTCGACCTGGAACTCGATCCGAAACAGAAAACATTGAAGCTATTGCCCTCATCAGCATCGCGATCGCCAGGTAATAGTAATGTTATTCCTTTGACGGGCAAAATGGGGGTCATGACTGCCCAAGTGCGGATCGACGAGCGGGGGCCATTCACTTTTGCACTCGATACAGGTGCAGATGTCATGGTAGTATCCCAACGCACGGCACGGAAACTAGGGCTAGGTCTAGATAATGCTGAAGAGATTGATGTTCAGGGCTTTTGCGGTCGTGAAAAAGGCAAAAAATCTCGCTTTCAAAGTTTTGAGATGGGCGGACAGAAAGTCGGACAGATTGATGTCATTATCCTCAACAACGATCTATTAGATTTACTTGGAGTAGAAGGCATTGTCGGACAAAGTTTTTTAAATCGCTACCAGCAATATTGGGAATTTGGCGATCGCGGCGTGCTGGGATTTCCTGCCCAAGGGAGCCTGGTTCTGACCAAGCTGCCATAATCCGCACGAATTATTCCTTATTGCCTGGCGACCAGAAGTCGCGGCTATACAAACAAAGTCTGCCGTCGCAGACTGTAGAAAAAGGGGTTAATACCAAATCTACTTGTCTTAGCTACACATTCGATCCCCCCTAGCCCCCCTTAAAAAGGGGAATCAACTCATAGTCCCGCTTTTTAAGGAGGATTTAGAGGGATCTTGATTTGTAGCGCCACTTTCCAGAATTGGTATATACAGATCCGGATTTGGTATCACTTAGGATTGCTATATATGTCTACATATAGATATATATGCCTATATATTTCTTAATATTGCGAATATACCTTTGCAGACACGCTAATTTGAGGCGCTTTGTTTGGCAATGTTGGTGCAGTTGTCAAGATCGCGAAGCCCATAACCTTAAGAAATGTACTGAAAGTTACAAATTTAGCGATTTAGCTACTATAGATATAAATTACTAGACACGAGTTTGTGCAGGAGCAACACTATGATCGCCTCATTAATTGCCTTTGTCCTATCTGTACTGGCTATAGTTAGTATCTCTTTTGTGCTGAGCTACCTGGTTTGGGCCGATCGCAGCCATACTCCAGAGGTGGTAGCTGCAGAAGCCAGTCTGTTTTTCCAAAAGGTAGAGAGTATCTTGCTAGCCTTTTTGATTGGTGGGATCGCATGTGCTGTATTTTTGACGCAAATGCAGTGGCAGTAGCTTTTGGATCGTTCTGGCAGAGCGACATTATCCGTATTTGTAAATCTTTCCAACTCCACCAAGGTTTGCGAGTGGTAAATAAACGATGACCCGCTCGCGATCTAGTGGCAGGGTGGGTATTAGAGCAGTAATCGCTAATCTGCCGCGCCTGCTCCAGTTAGTTTGGGCGGCATCGCCACGATGGTTAGTGCTTAGCTTGACGCTGACACTAGTGGATGCGGTTATGCCTGCCGTCCAGCTCTATGTAACTAAATTAATTGTCGATCGCGTAGTAATTTATATTGGATTAAATACCGGATCGAATGCTACAAGTAGCTTGGATTGGTCTTCACTGGTGAGTTTGGTGGGACTCGCCTTTATACTGAGATTATGGCAAGATACCCTTCAGCAGGTAAATAGCTATGCCACTCAGGTCTTAAGCGATCGCTTTGCACTCTATGCGAACGGCGTTCTACTGCGACAGGCGATGCGCTTAGATCTAGCTCATTATGAATTGCCGGAGTTCTACGACATTCTCAGCCGCGCTCAACAAAGCGGCAGTAATTATCCCTTGCGAGTTCTCAATACATTGACCAATCTGATCGGACAATGTGCGGGATTTATAGGGTTGCTTGCGCTATTGCTGCGATTTAGTCCCCTCGTGATGCTGCTGCTATTTCTGAGTGCGATTCCAACATTTTGGGTGGGAGTAGATTTTTCCAGTCGGCGCTTTTGGATGCTGCGTCACCAAACACCAAGCAAGCGACTGGCCGATTACTTTGGAGACGTGCTAACGGAGCAGGAATATGCCAAGGAAGTGCGACAATTTAACTTAGGCGATTATTTGGTCAAACAGTACGAGGAAATTCGCGATCGCTTTAACCAGGAGTCGCGATCGCTGGCAGGTAAGCAAGGGCAAGCCAAATTGGCGATTGGTGTTCTGGCTAGCTCTGGGTTTTACGGTGCCTATGGCCTGGTAATCTATCAAGCAGTACGCGGTGCGATCACGGTGGGAGATTTAACCATGTATGCTGGCGCGTTTCAGCAAGCCCAGACAACTTTGCAGGGCATTTTAACCAACATCGCTCTCATCTACGAATACAATCTCTATGTATCTCAGTATTTTGAATTTCTCAACTTGCAACCGCAGGTAGTGGAATGCCCTTCTCCTCAAGCTTTTCCCACACCTATCCGTCGTGGCTTAGCGATCGAGGATGTCAGCTTCACTTATCCAGGGGCGAGCGAACCGACACTCAGGCATATCAATTTGACGGTCAAACCCAACGAGTGTATTGCCCTGGTAGGAGCAAACGGTTCTGGGAAGACTACGTTATTGAAGTTATTAGCGCGGTTTTACGATATCGATGCTGGCAAGATCGCGATCGATGGGATTCCCTTATCGGAATTTGCGTTAGAAGACTTACGCGCAAACGTGGGCGTGTTATTTCAGGATTTCGCCCGTTACGCCCTTACAGTCACCGATAACGTGGGGTTTGGCAATCTCAAAGAGCATCACAACCAGGAGCGCATTCGCCAAGCAGTTACGGATGCAGGGGCAATCGAGATAGTGCGGGATTTAGCGAATGGTTATGCCACCACCCTGGGCAAAATCTTTACGGGTGGGACGGAGTTATCCGGCGGTCAATGGCAAAAGATTGGTTTATCCAGAGCATTTATGACATCAGCCCAGATTCTGATTTTGGATGAACCGACAGCAGCCGTCGATGCGATCGCCGAGCACGATCTCTTCCAGCGCTTCCGTCAATTGACTCAGGGCAAAATGACCTTCCTTGTCAGTCACCGCTTCTCCACCGTCCGCATGGCAGATCGGATCGTAGTTTTAGATAAGGGAGAGATTGTCGAAGTAGGCAGTCATACCGAACTAATTGCTAAGCAAGGGATATACGAGCGCATGTTTCGCCTGCAAGCGGCCAGTTACCAGGAAGAACGCAACGATTCATACAAATGAACTTTTAGAGGTCTGTCGAACTCGCAATTACAGAATTATAGCCATAGACAGATCTGTTAGGACAGGGGGTGTGGGGGCTGCGCCCCCACGCAGGGGTGGAACCCCTGCACCCCGTCCTAAGCCTGTTGGCTATAGCTATCTCTCGATCTTGCTTGTAAGATCGCTTGACGTAATGCTTGCGCAGTGCGATCTATGTCAGACTCAGTTGTAGCTCGACCCAGAGTTAAGCGAATTGCACCTAAGGCTTGGGCTTGACTGTAACCCATTGCCAGGAGGGTTGCGCTCGGAACCAAACTACCACTGCTACAGGCGGAGCCAGAACTAATGGCGATTCCAGCCGCGTTCATAGCTCTGACTATCTGCCGCCCGTTTATACCGCTATGACAAAAGCTGGCATGGTGCGGCAATCTATCGCTCTGTTTGGAGCCAGTTGGGATTAGATCGGGAATATCTGACAGTTGCTCGAACAGGCGATCGCGCAACCCTGCCAATCGCAACGATTCCGTCGCTAATTCCTGTTGAGCTAATTGTGCGGCTACACCAAATCCGGCGATCGCTGCCACGGGTTGGGTGCCGGAGCGCAAGCCCCCTTCTTGGCCGCCACCGCTCAATAACGGTCGCAAACGCACCTCGGGACGCACGTAGAGAGCCCCCACTCCCTGCGGGCCGTAAATTTTGTGGCTGGAAATTGACAGTAAATCAACTGGTAAAGTCTGGACATTGATGGGCATATGCCCCGCTGCTTGCACCGCGTCAGTGTGAAACCATACGGCAGCATCGCGACAAATCTGCGCCAACTTTTCAATGGGCTGAATCGCACCCACTTCGTTTTGACCGTAGATTACCGATACCAAAACCGTATTGGGCTGCAAAGCCGCAACTAGCGATCGCGGGTCAACTCTACCAGTATTATCGACAGGTAGTCTGGTAACCTGCCAGCCGATTTGTTCGAGCCACTCCGCAGGGCGGGCGATCGCTGAGTGTTCTACCGACGAGATAATCAGGTGCTGCGGTTGGCAATATTGCCTGGCAATCCCGAATAAAGCCAGGTTATCCGCTTCCGTACCGCCGGAGGTAAAGATAATATGCTCGGCCTCAGCATTAATTAAATCGGCAACCATCTGGCGCGCTCTTTCCATTACCATAGCGGCACGCTCTCCCCAGGCATGGAGGCTGGATGGGTTACCCCACTGTGCTGACATCACCTCCTGCATTTTAGCGATCGCCTCTGGCCTGGTTGGTGTAGTCGCACCGTGGTCGAGATATATCTGCTGCATAGGTTTCACTAAGGCTACAACAGGATTTTAGCAATGCAAGCGTATTATGTTCCTTAAGGTCAGCTTAACCAGCAGCGTCGTTAGTGCGGATTTTGCTTTGCCAAATCTAAAATTTTTGTTAAATATTAAGAAAGGTAACAAAGCCCTGTCATTTTTGGATACACTGTTTACAGAGCAAAGTTCTACTTATATTTAGGTTCCCACGCTTTGCTTGCAGATCTTTATCGATACGATTTGCGTCAGATTAACTTTTACTTAATTTTTGACATTAGCCAAGTATTGAATGCGCATGAGCAACCCTCCATCTCCAGAGTCCGAGTTATTACAAGAACTTCTAGACCCATTGCTAGAAGACTTTCGTTACTGGTTTGGGCGATCGCGTGATCTGTTGGAGTTGCAAAAGTTAAGTTTTCTTTCCGATGCCGAACAGTCTAGCTTACTTTCTAGAGTAAAAGACGCATTAAAAGAAGTAGAAACAGCTACTGTCCTTTTCAACGCAACTGGCAAGCAGGTAGGCATAGACATAGCTGCAATGAAACCCTGGCACGGTCTTTTGATGGAATGCCAATCAGTCGGAATACGTTACCATCAAAGTAAAACAACCTAGAAGTAGAGCTTATTTTAACGATTAATTTTTTATTTCACGAGCCATAAGATAATTGTTTTAAGCTAGAGATTTAAATTCAAATATTTCAACTATTTCCACAAAACTTGTAAGGTAAAGCAAAATATAAGCCATGTTGGAGATTCTATATATCGTTGCATTCACTGCCCTTTCGCTATTTGCCGTAGTCAACCTGATTCGGAGCATGATCTCCTTGGCTCAAAATGAGGGCAGAAGCCAGTACCGCTATTCCAATGGCCGCAAATTAAATAAAACCAGGGGCGATCGCCTGATTCACCCGGAGATGCTAGACAACAATGGCAACTTGATCGACGAGCCGTTGCTAGTAATTCGAGCGATGGGAGTCGAAGATGCCCGTTCCCGTCTTGATGAACTGTACGAATCCTCGCCAGGTTTTGATAACTAGTCGGTGTAGCGTTAGCAGTCAGCAGTTAGCAGTCAGATTTTAGCTAGAAAATCTTACGATCGGGAATAATATAACAACAAATAATTAACTATTGGCTGAAAAATGACTGATTGGCAGCTAGTTGCCGGGTTTGAGGATATTCTCTATCACAAGGCCGATGGCATGGCTAAGGTGACGATTAATCGTCCCCATGTGCGCAACGCCTTTCGCCCACAAACAATCTCAGAAATGATTCGGGCTTTTACAGATGCCCGCGAGGATACCGACATTGGTGTGGTTTTACTCACTGGAGCCGGGCCTGCCTCTGACGGTAAGTATGCTTTTTGCGCTGGTGGCGATCAGAAAGTGCGAGGAGAAAGTGGCTACATCTCGGAAAATGGCGTACCGCGCCTCAACGTTTTAGATTTGCAAAGACTAATTCGGACGATGCCCCAGCCCGTGATTGCTTTAGTGGCTGGCTACGCGATTGGTGGGGGGCACGTTCTTCATGTAGTATGCGATTTAACGATCGCTGCCGATAATGCTATTTTTGGGCAAACTGGCCCGATGGTGGGCAGCTTCGATGGCGGGTTCGGTGCTTCCTATCTTGCCCGCATTGTAGGGCAGAAAAAGGCGCGGGAAATTTGGTATTTGTGCCGTCAATATAATGCCCAAGAGGCCTTAGAAATGGGCTTAGTCAATAAAGTCGTACCCGTCGAGCAGCTTGAAACCGAAGGAATTGCTTGGGCACAGGAAATATTAGAGAAAAGCCCCCTTGCCATTCGCTGCCTCAAGGCTGCTATGAATGCTGACTGCGACGGTCAGGCAGGCATTCAAGAATTGGCAGGCAATGCCACGTTACTTTTTTACATGACTGCTGAAGCCCAGGAGGGCAAGCAAGCTTTCCTAGAGAAGCGCAAGCCCAATTTCCGCCAATACCCGAATTTGCCTTAACCTGAATAATTCGGTAATGTATGTCTCAGCTTTGTGGCCAGACATGACGAAATTAATGAAGGCAGAGCTTGCAAAACAACAGTAACCACAGATTCAGTGTACTACCACAGTGTTGGAGATTCACTTGCCCTGATGCGATCGCTTTAGAATGGGACAGGGCAGGCTTTGGAATCTGCCCATTATGCGGGATAAATTACTTTAACAAGAGTGATTTATTACTGTTACGCGCTGATAAAATGTCCCGCAATTTTCTCTGGAGATACGCCATCAACTACACCCAGATATTCTCCCGAGACACCTAATCTGATTAGAGTATTGTCTCCGTCAGCCACTAATGACAAATCTCCTTCACTTACACCACCAGTAAGTCCGATCTCGTCAGTGTCTGGGTTAAAGTCAAAGATCTCAGCGGCGGATGATGGGTCGGCAAAAGTATTATTGCCTCTTAGAATAAATACATCGTTGCCGTGACTGGCCCCACCTATTAATAAATCGCGAACTCCCAAACCACCGTCAAGAGTGTCGTTACCACCTCCACCATCAACATTATCCGTTCCTCTACCACCATGAAGAATATCGTCTCCAGTACCGCCAAAGAGAAAATCGTTGCCCGACCCGCCAAAAAGAGTGATGCTATCGTTAAGGCTTGTCAAAGTGTCATCGCCAGCACCACCGCTGAGCGTATCCATACCTCCACCGCCAATAATGTCGTCGTTGCCGTCATTACCTTGAATATTCTCTGCATCCTCCGAGCCAAAGATGGTGTCATTACCGGCGAGACCGCGCACGACCGCCCCATTCGCTTGGCCTGGCTCGAGAACGAAAGAGTCATTGCCATTAGTTAAATCTAAGAAATTCATGGTATTAATCTCCAATCCTTGAGTGAATTAGTTGAATGAGATATAGCGGTTTTCAGATCGGAAAGAGTAGGGGGTTTGGGGGCGTTGCCCCCAAGAAGGGGAGGCAGGGCGGTCTTGGGGGTTCCCCGCTAGAGCCACTGCCGTGTGGAACCCCTTCACCCCAAAAATAAAACCCGTTCTCAAGTGAAAACTGCTATAGATTTGCACTCGCGATTATTAATGCGGCTTAGTCGCTAATATCAGTGGCGAAGGTCCCGGAATTTCTACAGTTCGGATGTCGATAAATCCTTTGTCGCTCAACCAACCGCTAATCTCTTCTGTAGAGAAGGTATCGCCCCGATCGGTATGGACGAGCATATTCACGGCGAAAATCAGGGCATTTAACGGCCCCGTGCGATCGCTATTCGTCAGCCATTCGGAGATCGCGATCGTACCGCTTGGCGCAAGTGCGGCAAAAACCTTCTCCAGCAAAAGGCGGCTTCGCACTTCCCCTTCGCTATGCAGGATTTGTCCCAAGATAACAACCTGGTAGCCGAAGCCGAAGTCCACTTCCAATAGATCGCCTGCAAGATATTGAAAGCGATCGCCGACCCCATGCTGCTCGGCAATTCTCTGCGTGACAGGAATCACGTCTGCCCAGTCAACTGCTGTCACTCTCACTTGAGGAGAGGCTTGTGCCAGAGCAATACCCCAAACACCAGAGCCTGCCGCTAAATCTAATACTGATATCGGCTGTTCGACATGACCCAAGCCCAACGTGTTTGCCAGCACTTTCGCAGACGGATATGCTGCGGGGAAAAGTGCGGGGACGAATGCTTCAAAGTAAGGCGCGCCGATTGTCTCTCGATTCACAGCAATAGTAGGTTTACCCGTCTGCACGACTTCGGATAACTGCATCCATTGGGGCAAAAGTCCCCTAACTGTGTGATGCAGTAGCCCGCCGAGAAAGCTGGGTTGTGTACTGACGAGAAAAGCGCTGCTCTCTGGGGTCAGGCTGTAGCGTTGCTCCTCATCTTTAGATAGCAGAGCCAGTCCGACCAGGGCATTCATGATAGCACGCAGTCCGCGCGCGGATGCTCCGGTTTCTTCACTTACCAGTTCGATAGTCTTAGAAGTATTATTTAGCACGTCAAAGACACGATGATGGAGGGCAACTTCGAGAATGAGGGAAGGCGCATAGCCAAAAACAAACTGCATAATGTGCTCGGGAGTAACTTGAGTTTGCAGGTTGGATTCCATTGTTTTACCTTGTATAGGCATAGTATTTCTCCTTTAGATTATCGATTTAAAATATTGGAATTGGAACTTCCAGATAGCGAATCAATGCCTGACTGCTGGCAACTTCGATCGAGTTGGTAGTACGGCAAGCGAATCTGTTGAAATGATTCGTTTGGGTTGAGCCTGCCTTTGGTCTGAAGACCTCAAATGTTGCCCACACGCTGAAAAAACTCCTGCATGTTTGTATTGAAAACCGAGGTCTCGGGTTGTATAGCTATAGCCAATAGGCTTAGGACGGGGTGCAGGGGTGGAACCCCTGCGTGGGGGCGCAGCCCCCACACCCCCTGTCCTAACAGATCTGTCTACGGCTATATCTCCTCTCGATAGCGAGTGCGGGTGTAAAAGAAGATGCGCAGGGTTGTCATTTTCACCTCCTTCCCTGAGTTACTATCAGCATAGGAGAGCGTGTAGTATTCATCTTTCCGATTCTCGCAATTTTTTATCGATTCTTGCTCTGTTCGCGAATCATTTTGGGTGTAACGCCGAGCAACCGTTTGATATAAACGTTCAAATGCACCCGATTGGCAAAACTTACCTTCTGAGCTATTTTTGCGATCGCTCAACGGTAAGCAATAACGAACAACCTGCGAAAGGGGAATAAAATGCGTCCGTCTTTCTGGCATGGATATGCTTTTGTATATCCTTCCAGGATAAGTTGCTCGAAACGCAGCTTTTCCGCTTCGCTCTCTAACGCTGCTAAAAAAGGACGCAAGCCACTGCCGCGACACCAATTGACGATAGCTTTCGGGCTGTCCATAACGTGATAGTACTCCGTCTCCCAAATATCGATCCGCGACGCGATCGGTTGCAGCACGTCGTAATAAAATGAGGGCTTTTCTCTCGTCTGCGCTTGTCGCGCTTTATCCATCCTCCGATCCCACTGCGGATCGCTTGCCACTTCCAATATCACTTGACGCAAGGGAGACAGATCTCTGGCGGGGATTTGAACCGCAAACGCCCCATCGGGCGCAACTTGTGCGAGTAAATGCGGAAACAACCACGCGTGGTCTGGCAACCAATGCAACGTTGCATTGGAGAATGCAATGTCAAATGGGGTATCCGCAGTCCAGGTGGAAATATCTGCCAGGAGCCAACGTGCAGATGGATAAGTTTTGGACGCAGCAGCGATCATTTCTGCAGAGCGATCGAGACCAATCGCTTCCGCATTCGGCCAACGCTGCCGCAGAATGGCAGTACTGTTACCCGGCCCACACCCCAAGTCAACGATCCGAGTTGGGTTCGCCACTTGAATGCGTCCGACCAAATCGATTGATGGTTGCGTTCTTTCGGTGGCAAATTGTAGGTAAAGATCGGGGTTCCAGGTTGACATGGGCTTGAAGCTCAACTGTAGAAAATCGAAAACATTTTGGAATAAAATGACTAGAGGTATAGCCTCGGCCTGAATCTTTTAAGTTATCGCACCTTTTACCAATTCTTACCTTGCGAGCGGATCGTTTTGGGTGTTACGCCGAGCAAACGCTTGACATGAACGCTAAGATGTGCTTGATTGGCAAATCCCACTTGTTGGGCAATATCGGCAATCGTATCTTTTCCATTTAATAGCAAGGTTTTCGCCCGTTCTATTCGACAGCGCAATACGAACTGATGTGGGGTTAATCCCATCGATCGCTTGAACAATCGCGCGAAGTAGTGGGGACTCAGGTGTGCGATCGCTGCCAGTTCTGCTAAACCCAAGTCGCGATCGAGATTCGCTTGGATATAGTCAGCCACTTGACGCAAAGCGAATTGAGGTAATCCATCTGTATAGTCTTTGAATTCTGGCTTTCGTCGTCCGTAGTATTGAAGTAAATGCACTGCCAGCATTGTCGCAGTTGTTTCTGCATATAATCGACTGCCAATCGGGGTTTGTTCGAAAACAGTTTTAAGTGATAAACCAACTTGATATGTTAAAGGATCTGGCGTTGCAAACTGAGGCACTAGTTCTGTTGCAGTACTAACTGTTGCATCATCAAGCAAATGGGCAAATAGAGAAGGCTCTAGTCCGATTGCAATTATTTCCAAATTATCTTTCCAACAACGTCTATGAGATAGATTCGCAGGAATAATGGCGATGTTTCCAGGAGCGACTGATTCCTTCATAGTGATGCCATCTATAGTGCGCTCTGCTGAATGAGGATTCGTATAGATAAGAATGTTATGTATCGTAGTGCAAACTTCCGGCATTTCATATGCCGGCTGACGCATATAAGCCATTTTAATGTTTTGCCAGGGCGTTGAGTAGCTCGTTAAAAGCGGTGAATGTGGAAATAGATCCACCAACTCTTGAGGCGTGTAAACCCTTGGAGATTTGTCAGACTGCATTGTCACTTTTACCATTCATGTCTATTCCAATTATAGACTGCCTGCTATAGCGGTTTTCAGATGAAAACGAGAAGGGGGTGAAGGGGCAACACCCCCAAGAAGGGGTTCTACCCCTTCACCCCATAAACTAACCCCTTTCTCAATTGCAAAACGCTATAGAACGAGTAACTCTCATCACCTACTTAATTATGATGCCCGAGAATTCTCCCAAAAGCGATGGGAGTTTTTTCTTCACGCTTAGATTCGCCTCCCCTCCAGTGGTAAGCAATAGGCTCGCCCTTGCTGTTAACGATCAATCCGATTACACCTGAACCCAAACCAGTTTGACCCTTACGGCGGCTGTCCCGTGCATGAGGAGAAGTGGTGGAATCTATTACCGATACGAGGAATTCATCTGACTGTTTGGGATTGACGATTGGCTGAGCTTTCACTACCATCACGTGACCGGTATTGGTACTATCGCTCTCAGGTGGGCGCAACCACGCCACAATATCACCCGCCTGGATGAGATCTACTTTGCGAACGCGCTCCCAATTGGTAGACCTTTTAGCAAAGCGCGCGAACATTGCATGAAAATCCTGAGCAAGTGGGCGCTTAGAACTTCTTTTAGAAATGGGTAACTCGGCATAGGCTGCTGGCAATACTCTCTGTAGCGTGTAATCTAAGAAGCCGGAACAATCGTAGTTAAATCGCCCAGTTGTATCATCTATATCAGTGCGATGTTGATAGTGCGAAGTACGCATCAATGACAGTTGTCGCTCTGCTTCCTGTAACAGTAGAGGAGAGCCTGGAGCATTAGGCTTTGGTTGTGCGATAACGGTAGGTGCGATCGCGATCGCTAAAGCGATTAATGCAATCGAAATTAGACTGAAGACTCTCTTTTTCATGACATAAAATTTCAAAGGTGAGATACTACCCAATTTTTTTGTAGTATAGGAAGCTTTGCTTAATATATCTTTTAGATTACTGCTACTTTTTATCGATTCTTGCGCTGTTCGAGAATCTTCTGGACACAATACCTAGCGATCGCAACCAAACCACCTAAACCCCTTCGAAGAAACATTTATCCTCTAGTAGCATCCGCTCCAGTTGTTCGGCAGGGACAGCATGACTAAATAGAACTCCCTGAATTCGATCGCACTGATTTTGCTTGAGGAAATCAAGTTGACCTTGAGTTTCTACACCTTCTGCGACCGTGGTAAGCGAGAGAGTGTGGGCTAAATCGATAATCGCCATCGCGATCGCGGCATCATGTTTATCTGTGGTAATGTCTCGTACAAAGCAGCGATCGATTTTGATTGTATCTACGGGAAAATTTCTGAGATAGCTGAGCGATGAGAAGCCCGTGCCAAAGTCATCGATCGCGATGCGCAAACCCATGTGTCTCAATTCTGAAAGCACTGGCAGCGTCACATCTGCATCTTTAGTGATTACCCGCTCTGTAATCTCTAATTCCAAGCTTTGAGGCTGAAAGTTGTACTTGCCGAGCATTTCTTTCAACAGATCGATGAGATTTCCCTGGCGGTAATGCTGGCCTGAAATATTGATGGCAAGGCGGTTGAGCTTTACCCCAGATGCCTCCCATGCCGCATACTGAGCGCAAGCAGTATGCACTACCCATTCGCTCAGCCGCAGAATTAAGCCCGAGTTTTCAGCTAAATGGATAAACTTACTAGGTGCGATTATGCCTAATTCTGGGTGTTGCCAGCGCAATAATGCCTCGGCACCAACTATCTTACCTGTAGCTAGAGAGAACTGGGGTTGATAAAATAGACGAAATTCTTGGCGATCGAGTGCGCGGCGCAAACTATTTTCCAGAGCCATCACCTCGGCTGTCTTGGCGTTCAACTCTGACGTGTAGAACTTGTAGCTATTTCTGCCCGCCTCCTTAGCATAGTACATCGCCGTATCAGCATTTTTAATCAGGCCATCTACTTCCAAGCTATCGTTGGGATATACAGTAAGACCTAAGCTAGCAGTAGTAAATATTTCGTGGCCGTAGATTTTATAGGGAAGTGACACAAAATCAAGGATATTCTGTGCCATATTTTTAAGTTCCGCTTCTTCAGGATTAACTAAGTTAACCAAGATGATGGCAAACACGTCACCCCTCAAGCGTGCCACTAGATGAGGAGGAGGCAGCTTGTCTTGCAAGCGCCGAGCTAGGGCTTGCAGCAGCAGATCGCCAATATCGTGACCCAAGGTGTTGTTAATGATATGGAACTGATCGATATCCAGGAACCCCAACACAAGGTTCTGCCTTTGTGTCGCAGCCTGGGCAACTGCCTGTTGCAGCAGGTCGTGGAACAGCAAGCGATTTGGCAGGTTAGTGAGGTCATCATGTTGAGCCAGATATGTCATCCTGGACTCAGTTTGTTTGAGCTCCCGCTCGACTCGTTCTTGTAGGGTTGCCTGTTTCTTTAAGCGAGCCGCGATCGCGCTCAGCAGTTCCTCGATCGTGAATGGTTTGGTTAAATAATCATCTGCCCCCAATTCCATCCCTTGTCTCATATCCGCTTTATCAGCTTTAGCAGTAAGGAAAATAAATGGGATAGTAGCTGTTGAGGGTTCTCGGCGGAGAGTGGCGAGCGTCTCGTAGCCATCTAGCTCTGGCATCATCACGTCGCAGACAATCAAATTAGGTAGATGCTCTAGCGCTAATCTCACCCCCACAACTCCATTTTCCGCCCCAATGACATCAAAACCTTCATAGGAGAGTGCCTCGATCATCTCCTCGCGGAGCGATTCCATATCTTCAATAACTAGAATCTTAGTCATATCGATTGTGTAATGATGGCGCTAGGAAATCTGCATATTAGCTATTTTATTCGGGATCCTGACTGTAAAAGTAGTGCCGACATTAACTTCACTTTCAACAGTTAGACTGCCACCGTGTAGCTCTACGGAGGCTTTGGCAATGGTTAGCCCCAGACCCGTTCCCGAAATATTACCAACGTTTCCCGATCTATAAAAAGAATCAAAGATTTGGTTAATGTCTTCTGGAGGTATGCCGATCCCGCGATCGCTAATTTTAATAATAGTTTGCTCGGGCCGACAAACCAGATGCAAACCGACCTCACCTCCCTGGGGCGAATATTTAATCGCATTAGAAATTAAGTTATCAATAATCTGGCGGAGCAATTTAGCATCCACCACGGCGTTATAACATTCCCCTTCACTAGAGAAATCGATCTGGTGCTTGGTGCCGAGCGAATGATAGGCATCGTCGATAATATTGTGGCAAAATTCCCTCAAATCGACGGATGTGGGATGTAGCTCTAGCTTCCCAGCCTCGGCCTTACCAATAATTAAGACCTCCTCTAACAAAGATGTCATATTCTTCACTTCTGCCTGAATTTTATCAAGTCGCTCTATGCGCTTTTGTTCTGTCATTTTATGACTGTAATGTTTGAGCAAGTCGCTAGCCGCTTGAATTGTAGCTAACGGCGTGCGAAACTCATGGGAGGCGATCGAGACAAAGCGCGATTTTAACTCGCCCAATTCCTTTTCTTTCTCTAAAGATTGTCGTAGTTCTTGTTGCTGCATTTCCAATTGTGCCGTTCGTTCCGCCACCTGCCTTTCTAAATCCGCATTGAGTACCTGTAGCTCCGTATTGAGAACTTGTCTTTCTTGATAGAGTTCTGCCTGTTGAATGGCGATCGCAACGTGGTTGGCAATTTGCTTGAGCAACTCCACCTCAAACTTCTGCCACGATCGCGGCTCGTGGCATTGGTGCGCTACTAATAATCCCCATAGCCTTTCACCAAAAACAATCGGAACTACGAGATTAGCTCTGATTTTAAATTGCTCTAACATTTGGCGATAGCAATCGCTGATATTGGCAGTCAGAGCGTCGTCTATGGTGCTGGTGCGTCCCTGTCGATAGTTTTCGATGTATTCCTGATTGAAAACGGGTTCGCTAATGGAGACACCTAAGATGGAATCGGCAATGGAGAGCACTGATTCTACCACCACCCCACCACCCCAATCCGGTCGAAATTGATAGATCACCACCCGATCTGAATGCAGTAGTTTTCGTACTTCCGCCACTGTAGTCGTGAGAATTTTTTCCAGGTTTAACTCGCGCCGAATTTCCAGGGTAATGGCGTTAAGCAAATGTTCGCGCTCTCTTTGGTGACGGAGTTTCTCTTCGTTGCGCTTGCGCTCGGTAATATCGTGATACGCGCTCAAAAACATCTTCTGACCTTTGTAGGATACGACTGAAGTGGAAACTAAGACGTTTTTGCGCTCGCCGCTCTTGGTGCAAATAGTGGTTTCCACTTCACTGGTAGCACCTGGGCGATCGAAGAGGGCAAGGCGTTCCAGGGCTACATGGCGATCGTGGGGGTCGGGATATAGCAGGCTGGTAAAATCACCGCAGGTATTGGCTTCTTGCATGGTGTAGCCGGTGATGTTTTCCATCTCAGGATTGAACACCTCAAAATGTCCCCATTCATTGCTAAAGGTGATCCCTTCTTTGACCGTTGTCAGAATCGTGCTGAGGCGAGCCGCGCTCTCGTATAGCTCCAACTCCGTTTTTACTCTCTCGGTAATATCATTTTGCACGCCAACATAGTTAGTCAATTCCCCGTACTCGTTGAATACAGGTGATATGTACAGATCGTTCCAGAATTGCGAGCCATCCTTGCGATAGTTGGAAAGAACTACATGACATTCCCGTTGCTCGCGAATGCAATTGCGCAGTTCCGTTAAGCCCAGTTGGTTGTGTTCCTGTCCTTGCAAAAATCGACAATTGCGACCGAGTACTTCAGCCGCACTATAACCAGTAATGCGCTCGAAACCAGGGTTAGCATAGATAATTGGGTTGTCGCTCTGTCTGGTATCGGTGATGATAATGCCGTTACTACTGGCAGCGATCGCCCTTTCGCGTAATTTGAGCGACTCTTCAGCTTGTTTGCGTTCGGTAATATCTCGCAATGAAGCAACGATATAGGCAATTTCCCCCTCCCCCTTTGTCTCGACTACTCGCATTTCCGCTGCGGCTGGCTCCCCTCCCTTACGAATAATGTCAACATCGGTGCGTTCGCCAGAAATCACGGGGAGACCAAATATTTCGCCGACCAATTCGGAGACGGGACGGTTAAAGAGGGTTTCCGCCGCCTGATTGACATACTGCACCTTACCTTCGCGATCCACCACAATAACCGCGTCGCTGGTTTTCTCGATCAGGTGGGCAAACCGCTCTGCCTGGATCTGTCTGTGCCAGTCCTGCACGTCTTGTTTATTTACATGCTGATGTAAATCCTGACAAATGCCGATGATTTGATAGACGTGCCCCTCGGCATCAAGTACGGGTGAAAGCGTTGTGGCGATTGTATAAAATGTGCCGTCCCGTTCCAAGAATTCTGTATAGCTAACTGGTTGGTTGCGCGATTGACATTGTTGGGTATGGGTAAGCAGCGATCGCCCAAATTCCGATTGCTCCAATTGCGGTGGTAGTTTATCTAGATCTCGTCCCTCTAGATCCTGCGACGGCATGGCAAGCATCTGACTGAAGGCGGAATTAACTTTCAGCAAGTTGAGTTTCTCTCCCTCTACGGCGATTTGAATAATGCCACAGGCAATACGATCTAAAATCTGCTCCATGGGGAGTTTCTCACCTCCTAAAACCTAACCCCTAGCTGCTACACCAAGTCGAGCGAAGAGAATGGCTGGCATGAGGGCGCTACCACCTACCCACTCGGTCTCGCTACTGAGATCCACCATATTTTGGAAAGCCTCGAAAATACTGCCAGCTACCATAGTATTTTTGACGCGCCCGACAATTTCACCTTTTTCGACTTTAAACCCTAAGTCGAGATTAACAGAAAATTCCCCTGCCAATTGATTTGATTGTCCGGCACCCAAAACCTGATCGACAATTATGCCCTCCTCTATACCAGCAATCAGATCGGCATAGCTGGTCTGACCGGGGGCAAAGCACAGGTTAATTGTATTGGGAGATGGGCGCGATATGCCTCCTCTAAAGCCGTTGCCAGTGGATTGTCGCCCAGATCGCGCCGCCCAGCGCCGATCCCAGTAGAATCCTTCCACTCGACCGCGATCGATAAACGTTTTAGTTTGCGTCGGCGTACCCTCATCATCAAAACTGCAAGCCGAAACGCCTATGGTTGGATCTTCTAGAATGCTCAGACGCGGATCGAATAGGGTTTCACCGACGCGGTCTGCAAGGGGAGAGGCTTTCTGGGTTACTGCTTGACCGGACAGGACAGTGTCAAACAGACCGCCGATGGTGCTGGTGACGGCGCGGGGCGTAAATAAAACTGGTAAGTTACCGCTGCTAATCTCTGCCGATCGCTCCGCATGGCGATATTTCTGTAATACCTGCGCCAAGATGCGATCGTAATCTGGTTCGCCACCGGAGACGACATCGTAGCTATAGGCCTGGAGAAAGTCCTCGCCCTTAACTAAATTACCGCCCAGGGTGGCGCTGCTCGTTTGCTTGCGACTGGTTGCCAGCACCCCGCTACTGGTGGCGATCGCGATCCGACGCGATCGCAAGTGAAACTCTACGCTCACGAGAATATCGGAATTATAGGCCAGTACCTGGGAAATTAAGCGATTCCCCACATCGACAAGGCGATCCGTACTCGGCATGTTTTTGGCAGTATCGCCTTCCTGCACTCGCAGATCCGAGGCAAATTCAAAATCGGCAACTTCGCCAATTGCAGCAGTTTGCACCGCTGCGGCAACTAACTCGTCCAGGCGCGATAGATCGGTGGAGCTAGCAAAACCAATTTTGCCGTTGGCGATTACGCGCAAAGCGACACCTTGCTGCGATTTAGCCTGTACGCTTTTGAGGCGATTGTTTTCAAACTCAATTGGCGTATCGTCGCTACTGATGTAATAGGCTTCGGCAGACTCAGTATGCGATTTAGTTTTAGCTAATACTTCTTCTAATACTTGCTCGGGGGCAACCTTAACCGCTAATGTCACAGTTTTTCTATCGCTCTAAACTCTATCCCTAATATAACTTAGCTACTATTAGCTGCTTGTGGGGCAGTTTGTTAACATTCATCACTAGATCGTGAGTCCTGCGCATGGGCAGTGATAACATTTCTAAAACAACTTTAACGATACTTAATTAGGTTTAGGAGCAAATCTTTTGACATTACGTGTTGCTGTTGTAGGTGGTGGACCTGCTGGTTCTTGTGCGGCTGAAACCTTAGTTAAGGCTGGTATTGAAACTTACTTATTCGAGCGCAAGTTAGATAATGCCAAGCCCTGCGGTGGAGCTATTCCTTTATGCATGGTAGATGAGTTCCAATTACCTGCTGAAATTATCGATCGCCGCGTCCGTAGGATGAAAATGATATCGCCTAGCAATGTAGAGGTAGATATTGCCATTGAGAACCCGAATGAATATATCGGCATGTGTCGCCGCGAAATTTTAGATAGCTTTCTACGCAATCGCGCAGCAGCTCTGGGCGCAAAGCTAATCAACGGTCGCGTGCTGGATATCAAAATTAACAATAATGGCAACCAACCCTATGTAATTACCTACGCCGATATGTCCGGAGGTGGGCCAGAAGGTGTCATGCGATCGCAAGAAGTAGATCTGATCGTTGGTGCCGATGGGTTTAACTCGGTCGTAGCCAAAGCGATCGACGCAGGCGACTATAACTATGCGATCGCCTTCCAGGAACGCATCAGGATCCCGCCTGACAAGATGAAATATTACGAGGATCTGGCTGAGATGTACGTCGGTAACGACGTTTCCACTGACTTCTATGCCTGGGTATTTCCCAAATACGATCACGTTGCCGTTGGCACTGGCACCATGAAGGTGCATCAGCGCGATATTAAGAAACTGCAAGAAGGTATTCGCAACCGCGCCCACAACCGCATTGAGGGTGGTGAAGTGATCAAAATTGAAGCGCATCCAATCCCCGAGCATCCCAGACCTCGGCGGGTTGTGGGTAGAGTTGCCCTCGTTGGCGATGCGGCGGGCTACGTCACCAAGTCCAGCGGTGAAGGCATTTACTTTGCTGCGAAGTCGGGTCGCATGTGTGCCGAAGCGATCGTGGAGTTTTCACAAAACAACACGCGCATTCCCACCGAGGCAGATCTCAAGGTATATCTCAAGCGCTGGGACAAGAAATATGGCATGACCTACAAGGTCCTGGATATTCTGCAAAAGGTTTTCTATAGCTCTGACGCGACGCGGGAAGCCTTTGTGGAGATGTGTGCCGATAAAGATGTACAGAAGATGACCTTTGACAGCTATCTCTATAAGACAGTTGTACCGGCGAATCCTTTTGTGCAGTTGAAGATTACCGCTAAAACGATCGGTAGTCTACTCCGTGGTAATGCTCTCGCACCTTAGGGCTGCTGAAGCAATACCAAAATTTGTTACGTGAAGATTGTTAGCCTCGGTCATCGCCTTAAAACGATGACCGATTTTTTACATTAGACCTCTTGCAGATTAGGTTGAGGTTGAGTTGCCAAAGAACCCCAAGATAGGAAAATATCAGGACATAGCAATAACGAAAAAGCGTCCTGATGATGAACTATATAATAGCGCAAACCCTACCTGCTGCACACTTTAAGCGTCGATTTGGTATCGAGACTAATACGTTCAAAGCAATTGTGAAAGTGCTTAAACCAGAGTGGCGAGCAACGCCAACACCTGGAGCCAAGCCTAAACTCGGACTAGAAGACCGCATATTGGTTGCCTTCGAGTATTGGCGGGAATATCGCACCTACTTTCACATCGCCACTAGTTGGGGCATCAGCGAGTCTACAGTTTGTCGAATAGTGCATTGGGTAGAGGAGACTTTAATCCGCTCACGTCGCTTTCGACTACCTGGGAAGCGCCAGTTGGTGCGGGGCTTTGGGATACCTACAGTCGCGATCGTTGATGTGACTGAAACTCGCATTGAGCGTCCTAAGCGGCACCAACGTGCCTTTTATAGCGGCAAACAGAAAGGGCACACGCTCAAATGTCAACTCATAATTGACGCTCTTACTGGGCAGATTATCTGTACGTTTTTCGGCAAGGGGCGACGGCATGATTTCAAGCTGTTCAAAGCTTCTGGCATCCATTTCCATCCTCAAACCGAGAGTTTGCAGGACAAGGGTTATCAAGGCATCCAGAAACTGCATCTCTACTGCCGCTTACCCCACAAGAAACCGAAAGGTGGTCAGCTTACGCCTGAGCAGAAAGCGTTCAACCGCCAACTTGCGCGCCAACGGGTTGGCATTGAGCATGTTAATCGCCGCTTGAAGATCTTCCGCATCTTATCTGGACGCTATCGCAATCGTCGTCACCGCTTTGGTTTGCGTTGCAATCTAATTGCTGGTCTCTACAATTTTGAACGCTCTCAAGGCTCCTCAGTTGGCTAATTTGCAAGAGGTCTATTCACTCGATGCCAGCCTCGCGCAAGCGCTGGCGAAGTTCTGCTACCTCGGCTTCAGCTTGTTCGGCGCGTTGGCGCTCTTGCTCGGCACGTTGGTATTCCCTTTCGGCGCGTTGGTATTCCTGTTCGGCACGTTGGCGCTCCTCTTCGACCAACTCCGATCGCCACAGCAACAGGTTGCTTTCTTCGTCCCACCAGCGCAACCAGTAACCCGTGCGGCTATCTCGCGTTCCTTGCCAAACTCCCAGAAACAGTTTTAGAGATTCGATCTGGAATCGTCCGTTTTCAGCAGCGGTTTGCAGGCGGTAGCGACCTGACTCGTCCAGGCGATACACCTCTAATATTCCATTGCTGGGATTGAAAATGACATAGTAGGGAACTTGCAAGATCTCTTCGTAGAAAAACCACTTACCAGGGGGGTAGGTGGGTTTGGTGGAATACTCGCTGCCATCTGCATCTGACAGAAATTCCATCACAATGGCTGGCATATCGCCTTGTAAATTAGGCGTATAACTGCGATCTATTTCCTGCCGCGAGACGCGAATTTCTGGGATAAACGCCCAGTCAGGTGCTTTGGCAACATACTGACCGTCCAGTGTGGCACAGATGGCGTAGTTGGTTGGTGTTAGGGTCGTTTCAGATAGCCTGCCAGCTATAGCTAAGCTGTCGGTGAGAGCGCTGGCCAAGAGCGGTTGGTTAATGTTATCCACGGGGTTGTCGGGCAAGACAAAATCGTCGGGAAGTTTTTCCCAGGCGATCTTAGGACTGGCAGCTAGGTCGATCGCGAGCATAGGAGGTAAATGCTGAGGATTACTGGTTATTGTAGCCCGAGCGCAGCGATCGCATGAGAGTTACAGAGCATCGTTTTACAAACAGAGAAGTTCCCTTGAGCTATGCTTAGGGAACTTCTCGATCGCGGAATGAATTTCTATTTCTAATTACTTGCCACCAGCTTCTTGACGGCTTGCGGTTTGAATATAAAGAATGAGTAAAAATACGGTGGGTACAAATACTGCTAGTGCGGTAGCAATCAGCCCTAATGAATTAACTTCCATAAATATTTGGCTCTCCTAAAACTTCTGTCAAAAATAGCTTTTAAAAATCATTATAGAGATTATTAGGTTCCAGACTTCCTTCAAAATACAAAAACTAAGTGCAGGTTCCAATCTGGGCTTTTAGGATCGAGGGCGATCGCCCGAATGAATTCGCGAAAATAAAAACGCCGCTCTGACTCCGAGAGATCCCACCAGAACTGCGGGATAGAAATTGTTTGCGCGATCGCTGCTAGGTTTGTGGGCGGTAGTTGTGCCAGTCGATCTTCGATCGTCGCGATTTCCGTGCGTAAATTATATATACGCAGATCGGCGGTTTCTCGATCGAGAATGCCAGAAAGCACGAGCGCGGGGATCTGGTCGATTACGCTGGTCTTTTTGGCGATCGCTGCTTCGAGTTGCTCTTTAAGCGTACCCAACCCTGACATCCCCACGCCGCTAACGGCGCTAGGTAAATCCTGGCAAATTTTGTCAATCGCTCGTTCTAAGACCCGTTCGTAGTCGAGTGCTTTGCATTTTGGTACTTCAGGACAGTCGTGACAGCGCAAATAAAGATATGACTTTTGTTTAGCTTTGCTCTTGCCCAAAGCCCGCGAGGTCGTGGAAGTAACTGTCATTTTGCCATTACAGCGATCGCAGATCGCTAAACCAGCTAGCGATCGCTTCGCACTGGCAGTACGGCTTGGCAACGACCGATTTCGCCTCAGTAAGCGATCTATTTGTGCGGCCTCGTCTCGCGAGAGTAAAGACTTATGCGTATTGCGGATGACCTGGGGCGGATCGACTGCCTGGTAGGCCAGGTCACCGCGATAGACCGGATTGGTGAGCCAGGCTTTGCCGGTGGAAACGGCAATTACTTTATTAAACCTTTGAGCGATATGCCTAACCGCACCGCGCAGGGAACCATACAACAGGAAATGTTCGAAGAAATCGCGCACGATTGGGGCATTGGTGCGATCGATGACATACCGATCCTTGCCGCGTTTGTAACCAAACGGCGCGTTACCCGGTGGTGGTAGTGCCCGTATCCGATTTTGGGCGTGTCCCTGGCGGATGCGATCGCTTATGTTCATTCTAAAAGTCACGATCCTGTCGATCGATCCCAATCATACGCCCAAACTTAAAGCCATCGGCATAGCCGATGGCTTTAAAGAAAAAATTGAAATGTCTACTCAATTACAGACCTAAGGTTAAGGATTTGGCGATGGGTAATGTTGCGCCAATACCTAGGTAGATGGTGAAGAAGGTACCGAATAGGAAAATTGCAGTTGCCACCGGACGGCGGAAAGGATTCTGGAACTTATTCACATTCTCAATGAACGGTACGAGAATGACACCTAAAGGCACGGAAGCCATCAGCACAACGCCCAACAGTTTATTGGGGACGACACGCAAAATCTGGAATACTGGATACAAATACCACTCAGGCAAAATTTCTAGCGGCGTAGCAAACGGGTTAGCAGGCTCGCCAATCATGGCGGGATCGAGTACCGCAAGACCTACACATAAAGCGATCGAACCCAAGATTACTACGGGAAAAATGTATAGTAAGTCATTTGGCCAAGCTGGCTCGCCGTAGTAGTTGTGACCCATATTTTTCTCTAGCTTGGCGCGGAGAACTGGATCGTTAAGATCTGGTAACTTTTCAATTTTGGACATATGGGGTAGCGATCTCCTTCTCTTAAAGTTGCTAGTTTAAATGGCTAGTTATCGAGCTATTTATCGTACTAAGAATTGCCAGTGTAGAACCAGCAACTCCAAAATTCTAACAGCCTGCCAAAACTCTAACAGTTTGACAGCGCGCGAATCTGCGGCGCGGACTCACAGCTAGAACTTACAAGGGGCCAGAAATACCTTGCTTGCGAATCATTAGGAAGTGAGCCAACATGAATACGGCAATTAACCAGGGCAATACAAAGGTATGCAGGCTGTAATAACGAGTGAGCGTACCTTGACCGACGCTAACGCCCCCGCGTAGTAATTCAGTGATCGTACCGCCAACAATGGGGATTGCTTCTGGTACGCCGGATACAATTTTTACCGCCCAATAGCCAACTTGATCCCAAGGTAGAGAGTAGCCAGTCACGCCAAAGGAAACAGTAATGACGGCTAGAATTACGCCTGTGACCCAGGTTAGTTCGCGAGGCTTCTTGAATCCACCCGTAAGGTAAACGCGAAATACGTGCAGGATCATCATCAGTACCATCATGCTGGCCGACCAGCGGTGAATCGAACGAATCAGCCAACCAAAGTTAACTTCGGTCATGAGGTAGCGGATAGAATCAAATGCCTCAGCTACAGTGGGTTTGTAGTAGAAAGTCATGGCAAATCCAGTAGCAAACTGGATTAAAAAGCAGGTGAGGGTGATCCCGCCCAAGCAATAAAAGATGTTGACGTGGGGAGGTACGTATTTGCTGGTTACATCCTCTGCGATCGCACCGATCTCCAGGCGCTCATCAAACCATTCGTAAACTTTGCTCATGAATTTTGGAACCTAAAAATTGCTCAACGGGAAAAAATTTTGTCGTTAACGTATTGTAATACTTCCTAGGGATTACATAAAAGAGTTTTTGGGTGATGGGGTTTGGGTAATGGGTAATGGGGGTTGGGCGATGCCGCAGGGGTTTAGCATTTGTCATGAATTCTTTGGTTTGATGCAAAGATTATCGAACAAATGCCAAACCCGTACCGAGGGGTGATGGTTGGGTGTTGGGGGTTGGGCGATGCCGCAGGGGTTTGGGGGGCGATCAATGTCGATCGCAATAGTCGCGCAACCAGGTGCGGACGGCATTGGCGATCGCGCCATCGCTCACATCTTGGGGCGGGGCATTGCCAATGCGCGTAAATACCATAGCCAGACTCCAGCCTCGCCGCGTATTCGTCAAAAACAACCAGTAGGCTTTTTTAGTAGTTTCTAATTTGCCAGCGGGTCGTTCTAGTAGCGATATAAACATTTGCTTCGGATCGGCCTCTGTGGCAGCAGGATCGTTTGCGCTTTTGCTTGAGGCGCTCGGGCGATCGCTCTCGACTGTTGGCAATGGCTCGATTTCAGGCAAACCTACTGCCACTACCTGTGACTTAAACCCAAGCCGCGTATAGGTGCGGGTCAGGTAGCCTTGCAAATCTTTGGCGATCGCGGTCGATAGCTCGGGAAATGTAGCTGGGCAAACCCGCTTATTTATATAGGTTGGTTGGCGTTCCGATGTTTCGGCTCTGGCTACAGGCATCAATACCCCACTCAGTTGGAGGCATAGACCGAGACACAAACTGGAAAAAAGACCGAAAGGCAAGCCAGTACCGATATGCAGCACTATAAAAATGTCGATCCGCTGAGCTTTTCATGCTTAAGGTTATCATAGATAAGCCGAAACCTTCATTGCGACGCATTCACGTGAATTCTTTACCCCTCAACCAGCTATTCCCTTTCCCGTTAGATCCATTTCAAGAAGATGCGATCGCAGCACTGGAAGCGGGTAAGTCTGTAGTGGTCTGCGCTCCTACTGGTTCTGGTAAAACTCTGGTGGGGGAATATGCCATCTATCGTGCTTTAGCTCGCAATCGTCGCGTATTTTATACCACGCCGCTCAAAGCTCTCTCCAACCAAAAATTTCGAGATTTTCGCGATCGCTTTGGCACTCAACAAGTCGGACTCCTGACGGGTGATATCTCGATCGATCGCGATGCCCCAATTTTGGTGATGACAACGGAGATCTTTCGCAACATGCTCTACGGCACGCTGATTGGTGAAGTAGGCACATCCTTGCAAGGCGTAGAAACAGTGGTTTTAGACGAATGCCACTATATGAACGACTACCAGCGGGGCACGGTATGGGAGGAGTCAATTATCTACTGTCCTCCAGAGATTCAACTAGTGGCACTATCTGCCACGGTCGAAAATAGCGCTCAGCTCACTGACTGGATCGAGCGCGTCCATGGTGCGACGCAGTTGATCTACTCCGATTTTCGTCCCGTACCCCTACAGTTCTACTTCTGCAATCCTAAAGGACTGTTTCCCCTACTAGATGAAACTCAAAAAAAGCTGCACCCCAAGCTAAGGCAGCAAAATCTGCGTTTCAAGAAAATGGCGAATACTCAGACAGATGGTAAGCGCAGATCCATGCGGCAGGAAGCGCCTGGCTTGCTCTTCGTGCTCTCGCAACTCCAACAAAGAGATATGCTGCCTGCTATTTACTTTATTTTTAGTCGGCGCGGGTGCGATCGCGCCGTTGCCGATTTAGGCGATCTCTCTTTAGTAAACGAGCAGGAAGCGCGCCAGCTCAAACAACAGATCGATGCTTTTTTAGAGGCAAATCCAGAAGCAGGGCGCACTGGTCAAGTGGAAGCACTTTACCGAGGAGTTGCCGCCCACCATGCTGGTATTTTGCCAGCTTGGAAAGGTTTGGTAGAAGAATTGTTTCAACAGGGGTTAATTAAGGTTGTATTTGCAACGGAAACCCTGGCGGCTGGGATTAATATGCCAGCTCGCACCACCGCGATCGCCAGTCTCTCCAAGCGTACCGATCGCGGGCATCGCCTGCTTACCGCCTCGGAATTTCTGCAAATGGCCGGACGTGCCGGTCGGCGCGGCATGGATGAAATTGGTTATGTGGTGACGATGCAAACCCCATTTGAGGGAGCAAAAGAAGCTGCCTATCTCTCCACTGCCACCCCCGATCCGCTCGTGAGTCAATTTACTCCCAGCTATGGCATGGTGCTGAACTTGCTGCAAACCCATACCATCGAACAGGCGAGGGAATTAATCGAGCGCAGCTTTGGGCAATACCTTGCCGATATCGTATTGCTGCCGCAACAGCAAAACCTGGATGCTGTGAGACTGGAAATAGAGCGGTTAGAACAGGAACTAGCTGGTATAGAGATCGGCCTCTTGGATGACTATGAAAAACTGCGCGAACACCTGCGAGAAGAGCGACGATTGCTCAAAACCCTTGCTCATCAAGCAGAAGAGGTAAGGCTCCACGAACTAGCAACGCACGTACCGTTTATGCTTACGGGCACCACTGTAACAATCAGGTCTCCCAAGGGTACTCTAGTTCCAGCAGTCTTAGCTGCCAAGTTGCCCGGTTCGGGTAAATTTCCCTGGCTGGTTTGCCTCGGGCAAGATAATCGCTGGTATGCGATTACTTACAAAGAAGTCGTCCTTATAGGAGGTGCATGGCTCGACACGGAAATTACGTTCCCGCCTGACCTGGTCGTCAAACCCGGTCAAGTTAGCAGTGGGGACGAATTCAGCGCCGAAATTGCCGCACGCATGCCTGCGCTGGAGATGCCGCCGGACGCACCCGAGGTGCAGCGCCAGAGCGATCGAGTACTGGTTCTAGAAACAAGGCTAGCGAGCCATCCTGTAGAAACATGGGAAAATCGCAGCCATACGATCAAAAAGATCCGCAGGCTAGAGCAACTCAAGCGCGAGATCGAGTTCAAACGTAACGTGCTCGATCAGAGGCGACAAAAGTACTGGCAGGAGTTTATGAGCTTGGTGCAGGTGTTGCAGAGCTTTGGCTACCTGAATGGTGTGGAACCTACTGAGTCCGGTAAGGTTGCCGCATCGCTCAGAGGGGATAACGAACTATGGCTGGCTCTATCTTTGTTATCCGGCGAACTAGATGAATTAGCCCCGCATCATTTGGCAACGGTTTGCGCTGCGATCGTGACGGAAAACAGCCGCCCCGATACCTGGACAAACTTGGGCATCTCGCCTGTAGTTGAAGAAGTTTTGGGAAATCTGCACGATATTAAGCGACAGTTAATTCAAAGACAACGCCGCCACTCCTTACTGATTCCCGTGTGGTTGGAATACGAACTGGTTGGAGTTGTCGAGCAGTGGGCGCTGGGGATGGAGTGGGTAGATCTATGCAGTCGTACTAATCTAGATGAGGGCGATCTCGTGAGAATATTGCGACGGACATTGGATATACTCTGTCAAATTCCCTATGTTCCGCATTTGTCAAATCAACTGATTCAAAATGCCAAACGCGCCATTCAGTTGATCGATCGCTTCCCTGTTAATGAGATAATTTAGCGAGTCTAGTTTATACCCCCAACCCCCATAATCCAATCAAAGCGAGGTCTTCAATGCGACAAAGTTTTTTTTGCCAACTTGCATTTCTAAGTACGGTACTGGCATCCGGTATGTATTCCCTACCTGCAACTGCTGAGATTCAACCAACAGAAATTAACGATCGGCAAATAGAAGTCGCATCCCCGCAACTAGAAGTAGCCCAAACATCTCTTCCTGCAATTAATCCAATTACCAAGCCGCTTACCAATTCAACTACCAATTTCACTAGGCGATCGCCACTCCCAGTCCAGTCTCAAATTGTGACCGTAGTGCGAGATAGTACGGTGGAGTGGACTAATATCGCTACAACCCTACAGGGAACTAATTACAAAGTCCTATCTCTAGAGAATCTCAACAAGCAAGCACTTAGCGATGTGGGATTTCTACTGCTACCCAACCTGGAAACTATTTCCAGCGCTCAAGTGGAGGTCTTAAAAGAATGGGTTGCCAGTGGCGGCAAGTTAATCGTTACTGGCTCGCTCGGACGTAAATCTACACCTGACGTTCAGGCTAAACTGCGCAGTCTCTTGGGGGGATATTGGAGCAGCCATTTGGGCGAACCGACGAATCTGGTGGTGCGATCGCAAGCAGACAACAGATGGGCGCTCTCAATCCCCAAGGTCAGTACGACCATTGTTGATAGTGGGGGCACGCTGGTGGCAACAGACCGCAATAGCGTAGCTGTTGCTTCCTGGAGCGGTAATTCAGCGGCAGTTTTAGCTAATCAGAACATCTTATTTCTCGGGTGGCAGTGGGGCACGGCAAAGGAACGCCAGGTTTACGATCGCAGTTGGTTAGCTGCTGCCGTTAACCGTTTCACCGCAGTTAACTCTACTCAGTCCAATCCCGATATACCTGCGATCGCGACGCCAGAACCTCGCATTAGTACAAACGAAGCAACCTACATGCGTCAGGATTTACAGGAGGCGATCGGTCGGATTGAAAGTGGAATTGCCAGCGCCCAAATCGCAAATCTCAATTCGCAGAGTAGATCTACGGTTGCATCCTTCAGTAAGCCTGGTTCGCTGCCATCGATCGTCGCTGCCAAACAGTTTATTAATGATATGCCAGACTCGATCCGCGATGGTAAATATGGCGAAGTTAGAATGCAGTGGCAACAAATCAGACAAAACCTTGCCAAAGATTATCCGATGAATCCGCTAACCGCCTTACCAGAGGTGAGAGCCATCTGGCTAGATCGCGGTACGATTGTGTCAGCGCGATCGGAGCGTCAACTGGCATTAGTGTTCGATCGCATGGCAGCGGCTGGCGTTAATACGGTTTTTCTGGAAACTGTCAATGCTGGCTATCCCATTTATCCCAGTAGTGTCGCTCCCCAACAAAACCCCCTTATACGCGGCTGGGATCCTCTTGCCACTGCTGTAAAGTTAGCCCACGAGCGCAAGATGGAACTACATGCTTGGGTATGGGTATTTAGCGCTGGCAATCGCCGTCATAACCTGTTGATTGGCAAACCATCCGACTATATTGGCCCAGTTTTAGAAGTTCATCCCGACTGGGCAAATCGCAGTCAAAATGGTGAGATATTTACACCGGAAGGGAAACCATTCCTCGATCCGGCGAATCCCCAGGTGCAAGACTATTTATTGAGACTCTATCGAGAGATTGTCACTCGCTATAAAGTCGATGGTATCCATCTTGACTATATTCGCTATCCCCGTCAAGAGTTCGGAGCGGATTTTGGGTTTAGCGTTGCCAGTCGCAGCCAGTTTCAAGCTTTGACTGGTGTCGATCCAGTCAGCATTACCGTAAATCATCCCTCATTGTGGCGGATGTGGACGGAGTTCCGCGCCCAACAAGTCAATCAATTTGTAGCGCGCGTATCGAAAGAGATGAAACAACTCAAACCCGATCTGACGATCTCCGCAGCCGTATTTCCCTGGCGCAATGCGGAAAGAATGAATACAATCCAGCAAGATTGGGAAGTATGGATAGCGAAAGGGGATGTGGATCTGATCGTGCCGATGACCTATGCATCCGATACCAGCAGTTTCCTCCGCCAGCAGGTGCAACCTACTCTAGCTAGCATTACTCAGTCACCCGTGCTCTTTTTGCCAGGAGTACTGCTAAGAGATATCCAGGACACCGAGTTGTTAGATCGAATCCAGGCAGTGCGAGATCTCCCATCGGGCGGCTATTCTCTGTTTGCTGCCGAGCATTTGCACCCCAGTTTTGAGCGTTTGTTTAAATACACTAAGACGGGGCAAGATTCGCAGATTCTGCCACACCGGAAGCCATTCGCTGCTGCCATGTCGCGCTATGCCATGCTCAAACAGGAGTGGGATGCTTTAGTCAAAATGGATAGCATCCTGGTAAAAGGAGAGAATCTACAAATATGGCAAGCCCAGTCCGAGACTTTATCGCAGGCACTGTCAACCTTGAACCAACAACCCAGTCAAGCGAATCTCAAAACGGCAATGTCGGCGCTGACAAAAATGTCTTCTGGTTTACCTACCTGGATGCGGGATGAGAAAACCGAGCGCCCCTATCGCATTGCTGCCTGGTCAAATCGTCTCTCTGCGATCGCTGCTTTACTGCGTTACGGCGATCGCCGCTCTATGTTTCAAAGCACCCCTACCGCCGCCATAACTCGCACTTCCAATGCATCCAACTAATCAACTTTGATATTTCCCTTTTTCAGTTTTAATTTCCAAATCAAGCCAGACACGGAATTAGTCAGGACATGGGCAACAATTGCGGGGAAAAGACTCCCAGTAAGTAAAGTCATAGTACCCAGACAAACTCCGATCGCCATTGCCCAGAGCGCATAACGCCATTGTTGCAGGTTAAACATGTGCAGGCTGCCGAAGACAATACTGCTAATCGCCACGGCGATCGCATTCATACCCAGACCTGGCAGAGCAACACCTCGAAATAATAATTCCTCGCTAATCCCAGGTAACAAGCCCAACCAGATCAGATCGGGCATCTCTAAAGGTTTGAGTACCATTTCTAGATAGACATCTGCTGACTTGCGATATTCCGCCCAGAATTCATAAATCAAACTGCTCGTGAGCGTAATCGCAGCACCTATTCCAACTCCTAATAGCAAATTTGGGAACGAAAGGTTCAGAGGCACAATTGATACAGATAGCGCGTACATCCAAATTTTGGCAATTATCAAAAGGACGATTGCCGTTACCGCCATAGCAAATAGAATTTGCGATCGCGTCATTGTTGGTGTTTCTGGTGAGTTATCCATGTTGTCCATGTCCGGCTGTGCCTTTAACTGAATATTTAAAGCTCATTTTTTAGCACTGATACTAACCGATCTATGTCATCTTCGGTAGTGAGATAGTGAACTGAGGCTCTCAGACATTCTGGATCTGGTATGGAACGAATCAGAATTCGTTGCTCGAATTCCAATTTGTGCATAACCCGTGCAGGAGAGCGATCCTCAACTGTGAATGCTACCAGGCCTGCTACTGGAGGTGTATCTCGCAAACACCTGACTTGCGGAATAGCCATCAACTCTTGCCATAGCAAGCGGCTGAGTTGGCAGATGCGCGCATAACGTTCGCTGCGATCGCCCCAGGCGTTGGCATGGGCGATTGCTACCCTTAAAGCCCCGTACAGGGGATAGGCCGAACTCGCCACCTCAAATTTCTGCCCGTCAGGCTGCCATTGCACGTTTGGCGTGCCGCTGACCGTGCTGCGCCAGCCAATGAATGTTGGTAGAGACTGCTGGAATACTTCTGGACGCACGTACAAACCGCCTACGCCCAAGGGGCCGCACCACCACTTATGTCCCGTGAATGCATAAAAATCCGCTTCTAGATCTGCTAGGTCTAGAGGTAAAACCCCAACGGACTGAGCGGCATCGACAGCGACTAAAATTCCATGAGTATGACAGGCTTGACAGATTTGTTTGAGCGGGACGACCTGACCCGTATTCCAGCAAATATGACTTACTACCACCATGCGGGTGCGCGGGTGGAGATGTTGTACGAGTGCTTCTACAGCATCGGCATCGCTGCGGTTCAGGGTTTGTCGCAGTGGGAAGTAGCTCAACTCGATGCCAAATCTCGATCTTAATTGCGTGGCGATCGCGATGATGCCGGGATGTTCGCAATCGGATAGCAATAGGCGATCGCCCTCCTGCCAATCTACGCTCCAAAGAGCGATGTTACAGCCGACAGTGGTATCTTCGGTCAGCGAGATGGTTTTGGCATCAACTTGCAACTCAGCGGCGATCGCCTCCCGCAGTAACTTTGCCTCCTCCATATCCCAGTTATTAGCAGCGATGGAAAATGCGCCCAGAGTTTCAATCTTCTGATAATTTTGGGCAATTCGCTCGATCGCCGCTTGGCACATCGGCCCCTGTCCGCCGTAGTTGAAGTAGGTACGATTTTGGAGAGCAGGATAGTGAGATCGGTGCGTCAGGATATTCATTGCGCCTCAGGAGCTTAAAACTGCCGATTGGAGAACACCAGAATGGCGATCGCCAGTACCAGCAAAGCATAGCTCAAAGTGTAAATGCCATTGTTAAACAAGTCACCAACGGCTGGCAAAATACCATAGACAGCTTCATTTTTCAGATTGGAGCGCGACAGATCCGGTAGCACTAAATACATAGCGCGGGTAAACGCTTGGAAACCCTCGCTTTTGGAAATTTCGCCCAGCGCTAATAGATCTCGGCTGAAATTGCCCACCAAATAGGTGGCGAGCGTCATCATCGATGCTAGCAAAGAGCTGGTGAACGTGCCAAATAAAATGGCAAAGGCGCTCAATAGCATCAGTTGCCAAAAGGCGAAAAAGCTGGACACGGCGATCGCATGGGGTGCAACTGGAATATTTCTAATCGCGGTAAACCCTAGAAAAATGGCTGACATGATCGCTACTAATACAGCGATCACCGCTGATATGCCCAGATGTTTGCCCAAGATAAACTCAGAACGCCTGATCGGCTTCGCTACCAGGATAAAAACCGTGCGTTTATCGATTTCGCGATTAACTAAATTGCTACCCACAAATGCTGCGACGATTAGCCCAAATAGCTCGATCGCCGCCATGCCAAAATCAGCCGTGAATTTGTCTTCACCTCCCGCTGCTAAATGCGGTAGCAGAGTAACTGCTGCCACTAAGACAATCGTAAACAGCACGACTAGATAAAGTACCTGTTCGCGCACGGTTTCGCGAAACACGTTACTGGCAATGGCGATAACCCGACCGAAATTCATATGTCTTTGCTATCCTACTAAGCTGCGGCAATTGGTTAGGCAGCGATCGACCTCAACCTACGTTAAGCATATAGCCTCTCGATCGCACTGGTCGAATTAAGCATACTTATGTATCATCTTACGTTTATGTATCTCAGACTTTAGCCAATAGCCAATGCGAAGTTATCTAAGAAAATAGTTATTTGAAGAAATCTTGAATCTTGCAGCAATTAGTATGGCTATTGGTAGCATAAAGATGGAATCAGCAGTAATATAGCTGCTTACCAGCGTCAGAGCATAGCTCGCTTCCCGTTTTGAATAGTTCGAGGCTCCTGTGATGGCTACTTCAATGCCTACAGAAGATGATGTTGCGCTAGTTGTTGGGATTGGTGCGTCTGCGGGTGGGCTAGATGCCTTTTCGGAACTGCTCAGCCATCTGCCAACGGATACAGGCATGGTGTTTGTCCTGGTGCAGCATCTCTCGCCCGGACAGGAAAGCCTGTTAAGCGAGTTATTGGGGCGTACGACTCGAATGCCAGTTGCAACCGCAGAACAGGGCATGGTGGTACAGCCCAATCACGTATATGTGATTCCCCCCAATGTCCAGATGACGATCGCCCAGGGGCAGTTACAGTTGGCGGTTTGCGACCAGGCTCAGGGGCGGGTCAAGACCATCGATCTGTTTTTCCAGTCGTTAGCGGCGGATCGAAAAAATAAAGCGATCGCGATCGTCCTATCGGGTAGCAATAACGACGGAGCCTTGGGAATTCAGGCGATCCGGGAAGAGGGAGGCATTGTCTTTGCCCAGGATCTTAGCAGCGATCCCCCCTTTTCCGATATTGACCTGCTGAGTTGCCGCAATGTCTTAATTTACTTTAAGCAGTCGCTGCAAAAGCGAGTTCTATCGTTCTTCCACTACAGTCTCAAACCCACAGGTTTTTTAATTTTGGGCAATTCCGAGAGTCTGGGAGACACGATCGATATGTTTGATGTGTTTGATGCGCCAGCGAAGATCTATACTCGCCGTGCGGTGCCCTCTCATCTCAACTTCGATTTCATCGCCAGCTACTATCCCAGAGAAACAGATATGGAAGCGCGGCAGGGCTTTTCCGCCACCCGGAATCGCACCAATCTCCAGCAATGGGCCGACCAGATCGTCCTCAGCCGCTTCGGTCCGGCGGGTGCGATCGTGAACGAGCAGCTAGAAATTCTGCAATTTCGCGGCGACACCAGCCCCTATCTCAGAATCCCGGCAGGCGAACCCAGCTATAACCTGTTGAAGATGCTGCGTCCCAGTTTATCGATCGACGTGCGGATGGCCATTGAAGAAGCCAAGCAGCAGGGAACGGCGACCCGACGGCGGGGGTTAAAGCTCCAGGACTTAACCGAAACCGATCTGTCTGTGGAGGTAATTCCCTTCCACACCTCGACCGCCCCCGATCGCTGTTATCTGATCGTGTTCGAGCGCGAGTCGCCCGAACCCACTGCAATCGTCTCCGACCTGGCAGCAGAAACGGAAGCGGAACTGTTTGAGACCAACCCTGAGATCCTGCGACTGCGCCAGGAACTGGCTGCCAGCCGTCAGGAGTTGCTCGATGCCCAAACGCTGTTGCATCTCACCATTGAAGAGAAAGAAGCCACCAATCAACAACTGCTCGCAGCCAATGAAGAAATCCTGTCCAGCAACGAAGAACTGAAAAGCACCAACGAAGAACTGCAAACTGCGAAGGAAGAAATTCAATCTGCCAACGAAGAACTGAAAACCACCAATGAGGAACTGCAAAATCGCAACATCGAAGCCCGTCGGGCGAACGATGACTTAATGAACCTGATCGATAATGTCAATATCCCTATCTTGATGTTGTCGGACGATCTTCGCATCCGCCGCTTTACTCCATCCGCCCAGGCCATATTTAACCTGATTCCAACGGATGTCGGACGACCAATCGGCGATCTGCGGTTTGATATTATCGCCCCCGACTTGGAAGTGCTAGTGTCCAATACGATCGCCATTCTGAATCCGATCGAACGCGAGGTGCAGGATCGGCAAGGACATTGGTACGTGTTGCGGATTCGCCCTTACCGCACCGTTGAGAATCAAATTCTGGGGGCGATTGTTGCCCTGGTGGACATTGACAATCTCAAGCAAACGGAACAAAGCCTGCGCCTGACTCAGGCACAATTGGAAACCGAACTCGATGCCATCAATCAGGTGCAGGAGCTGAGTTTGCAATTATTCTCTTCCCTGGATCTCGATCTCATCCTGAATCAAGTCCTGGATGCCGCCATGGGCTTGCTCCATGCTGATATGGGCAATATCCAACTCCTCGACCGCCAGCGGGGCGTACTGGAGATTGTCTCCCATCAAGGCTTTGGTTCTGAGTTTCTCGACTATTTCCGCGAAGTGGGGGCTGATGATGGCACGGCTTGCAGTCGAGCATTGAAGTCCGGTCAACGGGCGATTGTTGAGGACGTACAGACTGACACTGAGTATGCGCCCCACCTTCAGATTGCAGCGGCGGCTGGCTATCGAGCCGTACAGTCAACGCCGCTAATCGGTCGCCAGGGGGAATTACTGGGGGTGCTTTCGACCCATTTCCGGCAGCCCCACCGTCCCGCAGAGCGGGAGTTGCGGATGCTGGATCTTTACGGGCGGATGGTCGCGACCGCGATCTCCCTGATTCAGATCGAGCAAGAGAAACAAGCCCTGGTGGAGCGAGAGCAAAGATCCTTGAGCGAACAAGTCCAGGTCGCTCAGGCGGCGAATGCCAGTAAGGATGAGTTTCTCGCCATGCTTTCCCACGAGCTACGCACCCCCTTAACCAGCATCATGAGTTGGGTTCAGATGATGGCGCGGGGGCTATTGAACGCAGACCAGCAGCAGCAGGCGATCGCTGCGATTCGCGACAGTGCCTTGACCCAAACCAACCTGATCGAAGACCTGCTGGATGTTTCCCGCATTGTGCAGCAGCGCTTTCAGATTACCCCCCAACCCTGCGACCTGATGCAACTCTTGCAGCAGGCGATCGCCCAGGTACAGCCCCAGATAGAGGAAAAGGGATTACACCTGGAGGTTGACCTCCAGCCTTGTCCAGAACGGCTGAATCTCGATCCAAGCCGCATCAGTCAGGCTTTCTCGAATTTACTGTCAAACGCCATTAAATTTACGCCTAGTGGCGGCAGCATCGCCGTGCGGTCGATCGACGCGATCGCTCAGGTGCAGGTGCGGGTAAGCGACACCGGACGGGGCATTGCTCCCGATCTGTTACCCCACATTTTTGAGCGGTTTCGTCAAGCGGATTCCTCTAACACTCGGCGGGAAGGCGGCTTGGGGCTGGGACTTTTCCTGGCGCGATCGTTTATCGAAGCCCACGGGGGAACGATTGTCGCCAACAGTTCCGGGGAAGGACAGGGTGCAACCTTCACCCTTAACCTACCCAAGGCGATCGCTCAAGCGGTACCATCCTCTCCGCCACCGCCAGCAACGGAGATCGACCTGAATGGCATCAGCATTTTGCTGATCGATGACGATGAAATGACCTCGATCGCAATTTCCTTTACCCTGGAACGATTTGGCGCAACCGTGACCGCCGCACGTTCTGCTCCAGAGGCATTGGAAAGGCTCACCCAAATACTACCGGACTTGATCGTCAGTGACATTGGCTTACCCGATGTCAATGGTTATGACCTGATGCGACAAATCAGAGCCTTGCCACCCGAGCAAGGCGGACAACTGCCAGCGATCGCCCTCTCAGGCTATGCCGATCGGCAAACTGCGATCGCGGCGCTGGAGGCAGGCTTTCAAACTCACCTGAGCAAGCCAGTCGATATAGACGAACTGATAGCCTGTGTATCAAATCTTGTCCGACGCTAACATTTGCAATGCAAGCTGACACACTAGTTCTATACTCAGAAGTGATGCCCCAAAAGAAAAAGATTTATTGGGCGATCGCCCAGAAGAATAAATAGACTTCTCGCCAACCAGGATTAGAGGGAGCAAATGGCACCATTAAAGCTGCATATTGGCGGTAAGCGATCGCACCCGGAATGGAAAATCCTCGATATCGAAGCACGTCCAGAGGTTGACTATGTCTGCGATGCCTCAAACCTGAGTTTATTTGCGGATGAATCCGTAGATTCAATTTATGCCAGCCACATACTCGAACATTTTCACTACGGGTTGAATGATGAACTGGTAAAAACCCTACAGGAATGGCATCGCGTGCTTCAACCCGGCGGTAAGCTGATGATTAGCGTTCCCGATCTTGAGGTTTTATGCAAGCTCTTTCTTTACCCAGCCGTCGATCCCAGTACGCGATTTTATTTAATGAGAATCATGTTTGGCGGTCAGAGCAATCCACATGATATCCATAGGGTGGGATTTGACTTCACAATTCTAACAAGTTACCTAACTCAAGTTGGATTTCGAGATTGTCAGCGCGTAGAGGAATTCAATTTGTTTCAGGACTGTAGCAGTATGCGCGTATTGGGAAATCTCATCAGCCTTAATGCGATCGCTACTAAGTAATACCGCTACCTTCCAAATCCCTCTTGGGAGATTTCTCAAAGAAACCATAGCCATGCTGTAGGGGCAGATTTTACCGTCAATCTACAACCAGAACCATTGGATTTTGACAAAACCTTACGGGGATTTTACGTGCACATAACCGGACTTAACTGTTCTGGTTGAGTTGCAAAATAGCCATAAAGGCTTCCTGTGGCACATCAACGGTGCCGATCGCTTTCATGCGTTTTTTCCCTTCCTTTTGTTTCTCCAAAAGCTTGCGTTTGCGCGAAATGTCGCCGCCATAGCATTTGCTCAGCACGTTCTTGCGCATAGCGGGAATGTTCTCCCTCGATAAAATTTTAGAGCCGATTGCTGCTTGGATCGGAATTTGGAACTGATGTCGGGGGATCAGTTCTTTCAGCTTAGACACCAAAGCCCGACCGACATTGTAGGCTTTATCTCGATGGACTATGCAGGCCAGCGAATCTACCGGATCGTCATTGACGAGAATATCTAACTTCACCAGATCGTTAACACGATAGCCAATGAGATGGTATTCCATGCTGGCGTAGCCTTTGGTGCGAGATTTCATCTGATCGAAGAAATCGGTCACGATTTCCGCCAGCGGTACTTCATAAATTAGAGTGGTGCGCTCCTTGGTGATATATTTCATGTCCTTGTAAATGCCGCGTCGCGCCTCGCACAGCTCCATCAACGTCCCAATATAGGTTTGGGGTGTCATGATCTCTAGCTTGATGTACGGCTCCTCGATCTGCTCCCGTTCTTGTGGAGGGGGCAGTTCGCCAGGGTTATCTATATAAACCACCTCACCCTTGACTTTGGTAACTCGGTAGATCACGGAAGGGGCAGTAATAATTAAATCCAGGTTATATTCCCGCTCCAGCCGTTCCTGCACGATTTCCATGTGCAGCAACCCCAAAAAACCGCATCGAAAGCCAAAACCCATCGCGTTAGAAGTCTCTGGTTCGTAGCTCAGCGCTGCATCGTTTAACTTGAGCTTGACTAATGCTTCCCGCAAGTCCTCAAACTGGTCGGCATCGGTGGGAAACAATCCGCAAAATACCATTGGCTTTGCTTCCTCATAGCCGGGTAGAGGGGCGGCGGCAGGGGTCAGCGCCAGTGTAATCGTATCGCCGACGCGGGCATGTTCGACCGTCTTGATCGCAGCGGCCAGGTAGCCCACTTCACCAGCATGCAGTTCGTTTACCTGTACCTGATTGGGTGCCAGTACCCCCAACTCGTCGATCTCATACTCCTGGCCTGATGCCATAAATTTAATGCGATCGCCTTTACGGACATTGCCATCCATGACGCGAAAATAAACAATTACCCCCCTGTAAGCATCGTAATAGCTGTCAAAAATTAGAGCGCGTAAGGGATCGCTCGTCGTGTCGCATGGCGGTGGCACGAGCTGCACCACCGACTCTAAAATCTCAGGAATACCGATGCCTTCTTTCGCAGAGGCTCTCACTGCTGCCGAGCAATCTAGCCCGATGAGCTGCTCGATCTCGGTGGCGATTCTCTCTGGCTCTGCCCCAGGTAGATCGATTTTATTTAATACCGGAATAATTTCCAGGTTATTTTCCAGCGCTAAATAAACATTAGCCAGGGTTTGCGCCTCAACGCCCTGCGAAGCGTCCACCACCAGCAGCGCCCCTTCGCAGGCAGCTAGCGATCGCGATACCTCATAGGAAAAATCCACATGTCCCGGCGTGTCAATTAAATTGAGGACGTAATTTTGCCCGTCTTGCGCTTGGTAATTCATCCGCGCTGCTTGCAGCTTGATCGTGATCCCCCGCTCGCGCTCCAACTCCATATTGTCGAGAAACTGTTCTTTCATTTCTCGATCGGCCACAGTGCCCGTAAACTGCAATAGTCTATCTGCTAAGGTAGACTTGCCATGATCGATATGTGCGATGATGGAGAAGTTGCGGATTCTAGAGACGGGTACGTCAGTCATAAACTACAAAAATATTTGTTTAGATCCTAACCCACCTAATGTAACTATATGTAAATAACTCACAGTTTATATGTAATTTAAGGGTTAGCAATTAAGCAGTTAGGAACTAAGTGTAAGGATAATGTAAGGGCGATCGACACAGATCCCTTATTATTTTGATGGTTTCATAGGTCATAATGGTTAACAGTTATAGGATTGTCCATCTAGCCTACATAACTTTAATCTATCTAATCGGTAATACCGCTCCTTAAACGTTAAATCTAGCAATACAGGCAGCAGTTTTTATGTAAATCAATCGTTAAACAGGGCAGAAGAGTTAAATGAGCATCGGCGGTAAAGTCAGAGTTTACGAGTTAACACGGGAACTAAATTTGGAGACAAAAGATATTTTGGCAATTTGCGAACAGTTAAATATTGCCGTTAAAAGCCACAGCAGTACGATAACAGAGTCTGAAGCAAATCTCATTCGCGCCGCCGCTCCCGAACGGAGATCGGTTGCCTCCACCCCTGCGCCCAAACATCGGGAAGCAGCCAGGGAGACTGCAAAAGAACCAGTAGATAAAGATCTTCGCCCTGCCAAACAGCAAATCGTAACTGTAAGCAAGCCTGCTGCCAATCTTGCTGCCCCTCCTGTTGCGATGCCGGTACGTCCCCATAAGCCATCAGCACCAATCGAGCTGCAAGTAACCGCAGAAGAGCAGCCCGAGTTTGTCTCAGTGCCTGCTGATAAAACCACCGATCTCGAAGATGCTGCTACTCTACAGATCGCACAGCCACCAGCTCGACATGCTGGCGCTGCCAACGTCAGTTCGCCTGAGGATGTTAAAGCTGGGGTCGAATTAGTTTCCGAAACAGCCGCCGGAGCTTCTGAAAACACTGATGTAGTGGTAGAAGATGTAGTTGCAAAGGTCGATGCTCCCCCTAAAACTCCTTTGGTACAGAAACCTGCGCCTGCACGAGAGGCCGCCTTGCCACCAGAACCACTTAAGCCAATTGCTTCTAGCGACTCTAAGCGCGCCCCTAAGTCTCCGCAGGCAAGTGCAAGCGCCAGCAAGCCCATGCTTACTAAGGCTCCCACAAGACAGCACAAACCCCAAGAGATACTTGCCGAAGCAGCATCCACCAGGTCTGAGGTCAAGTCCGAGGCCAACTCTGAAGCTAGGTTTGAGGAAAAATCCTCAGATAAACCACCTGCTAAAGGTGTAGCTAAGCCGATATCGGAAAGACCAAAGCCAGTTGTGCGCAGCCATGGCGCTCCTCCCAAAGACATACAGACACCCAGACGACCTCAGGTTAACCGTCCAACCCCGGTGAAGGATGCAGTACTGATCGAACGTGGCATAACCGCACCCAACGATCCCCCCAGGCAGCTCCGAGCCCCGATCGCCCCACAGCGCCCCGAGCGCCCCGAGCGTCCGGAAAAGTCAGACCGCCCGGAAAGGCCAACCCTTGTTTCTCCCGTGCGTGGGGATAAACCCGGCATCGGTGCTCCAGCGCTCGCGATCGGCGAGCCCGGTAGCGATCGCGGGCTCAGTCGTCCTGGTAAGCGTAACAAGTCTAAAAAAGACGATGACGATCAAGAAATGCTGGAGCTTAGAGAAAAGGCAGCTCGCCTGAATAAGCCCAAGCGCTATCTGCAAGCGATCGAGGACGACGATATTATTGAGGAACTCGAAGAAGACGTGCCTCAGATTAGCCTGTCGCTAGCCAGACCAACAGCGCGTCCTAAGCAAAGGATGGCAAAGCCAGCCGCAGCTACAAGTATTGCCAAGCCTGGAGCCGACAAGTCAACTCGCAAGTCGCGCGATCGTCGCTCCCTACAAGAAGTTGTGGTAGAGAAACCAACTAAGTTAATCCTGCAAAGCAGCATTACCGTCCAGGAGTTAGCTAACCAGCTCATGCTGCCCGAGACTGATATTATTCGCACGCTCTTTATAAAGGGAGTGATGGTAAATATCAACCAAACCCTCGACATTCCCACTGCGAGTATGGTAGCGATCGAGTTAGGTTTTGAAGTCGAAGAATCCGAGGCCGATGCCCCAGCGCGTAAGGTAACTGAGATGATTGAGGTGCAGGATCTAGAAAGCCTGCAAAAACGTCCGCCCGTCGTCACGATTATGGGACATGTCGATCACGGCAAGACCACGTTGCTGGATTCCATTCGCAAGAGTAAAGTGGCTCAAGGTGAAGCGGGCGGTATTACCCAACACATCGGTGCCTATCATGTTGATGTAGAGCATAATGGCACTAAAGAGCAAATAGTCTTTCTCGATACACCAGGTCACGAGGCATTTACCGCTATGCGGGCGCGCGGCGCGCGGGTTACTGATGTAGCGGTACTTGTAGTGGCGGCGGACGATGGCGTACAGCCGCAAACCATTGAAGCAATCAGTCACGCCCGTGCGGCCAAGGTGCCAATCATCGTTGCCATCAACAAAGTTGATAAACTAGAAGCTCAGCCCGATCGCATTCGTCAAGAGCTAACCGAACATGGCCTGGTAGATGAAGAATGGGGCGGCGAGACCATTATGGTACCAGTGAGCGCGATCAAGGGTGAAAACCTCGATACTTTGCTGGAAATGATTTTATTGGTAGCAGAAGTTGAGGATCTGCGAGCTAATCCCAACCGCACGGCTCGCGGTACGGTAATCGAAGCTAATTTGGATAAAGCGCGCGGACCAGTGGCAACGCTACTAGTCCAGAACGGTACGCTGCGAATTGGCGACGTGCTGCTGGCAGGGGCATCCTTTGGCAAGGTGCGCGCCATGATCGACGACCAGGGTAAGCGCGTTGAAGAGGCATCGCCATCATTTGCCGTTGAGGTACTTGGTCTAAGCGATGTCCCTGCGGCTGGAGATGAGTTTGAGGTATTTACCGACGAGAAGCTGGCAAGGGCAACCGCTAGCGATCGCGCCTCACAGCAGCGTCAGTCTCGCTTGCAACAGTCGATGGCATCGCGGCGGGTAACCCTGGGCACCGTTTCCGCTCAAGCCCAGGAAGGGGAGCTGAAGGAATTAAACCTCATCCTCAAAGCCGACGTTCAAGGTTCGGTGGAGGCTATTCTCAACGCGCTCGAACAATTACCCCAACAGGAAGTACAGCTTCGCGTGCTACTCGCGGGTGCGGGTGAGATCACCGAAAATGATGTGGACTTAGCAGCAGCTAGTTCTGCCGTGATTATTGGATTTAATACAACCATGGCAACTGGCGCGCGACAAGCAGCCGATGAATTAGGCGTTGATGTCCGCGACTACAACATTATCTACAAGCTCTTGGAAGATATTCAGGGAGCGATGGAAGGTTTGTTAGAGCCGGAGTTGGTTGAAGAGCACCTCGGTATAGCCGAAGTCCGCGCCATTTTCCCAATTGGCAAAGGTGTGGTGGCTGGTTGCTACGTCCAGTCCGGCAAGCTCATTCGCAACTGTAAGGTCAGGGTGAACCGCAACGGTAACCCGATCCACGAGGCACCACTTGACTCGCTCAAACGCATGAAAGATGATGTTAAGGAAGTAGCAGCCGGGTTTGAGTGCGGTGTTTCCTTGCCAAAGTTCAACGATTGGCAAGAGGGCGATCGGATCGAAGCTTTCCGTCTTGTTACCAAGCGTCGTACGCTTTCTACTTAGGGAATTGCGTGAAAATAAGATCCCCACGATGTGTTACGGCTAACGTCTAACACATCGTGCGGTTGGCACATTTGTTTACACTAATTGGAGCCATGACACCTACATCTATCAAAGACAAAGTTGCAGCGATCGCATCAAAGCGTAGCTCTTTAGTACAACTCTCCCTACGCAGCGATCTTGGCAACCTACGCATAGACGTAACTCAAGCCCTTGAAGAAATTGACGATCTGCTGCAAGAATTTAAAAACACTTTTCCCGATTGTCCGATTGACGATCTGGTATAGCTATATAGCGCTTTGCAATTGAGAACGGGTTTTATTTTTGGGGTGAAGGGGTGGAACCCCTTCTTGGGGGCAACGCCCCCAAACCCCCTACCTCTTACGATCTGAAAACCGCTATAGCTAACAGGCTCGGTACGGGGGGTGGGGGTAGAGCTATTTACGAGAAACCTTCCTAAAAGCCTGTTATATTTGCTGCGCGCGTACCAAATACATTTATGTCTTCCGACGATCCAGACTTGCTAATTGCCCGTTGCAATCGGGCGATCGAAGTCGATGCCGAAGCCTATGAAGCTTGGTATACGCGCGGCACGGCATTATTTGAATTAGGCCGTTATGATGAGGCGATCGCCAGTTGGTGTAAGACTCTAGCAATTCAGCCCGCGCATTATCAAGCTTGGTATCGTTATGGCACGACCCTCGATCGCTTAGGTCAATACGAGAGTGCCATTACCAACTTGGAGCGGGCAATTGCTCTGGAGCCAGGTTTTGCGCCAGCTTATAACGCGAAGGGAATGGCTCTCGATCGTTTGGAAAAATATCACGAGTCCGTTACTTGTTACGCTAAAGCGATCGCTCTCAATCCCAAATTCTACGAAGCCCATAACAATCTGGGACTGGCTTTATGCGGCTTGGGGCAGTTAGAAAAAGCGATTGTGAATTTCGATCGGGCGATCGCCCTCAAGCCCGACTATCACGAAGCTTTTAATAACCGAGGTGTTGCCTATTTCGATTTAGGTCAAATTTCCGCTGCCATCTCGGACTACGATACCGCCCTGAAGATTTTGCCTGCCTATGCGGTTGCATTCCAGAATAAAGGCTTGGCAATTATGGAAACGGGCAAATATGGGGAAGCGATCGCCATATTTGAGCAAGTCTTGACGCTAGATCCAGATTTTTACGAGGCATGGCACTATCGCGGCGTAGCACTTTCATCTCTGGGTTACTACAACAAGGCAGTGGATAGCTATGCCAAAGCAGTGGCAATGGAACCGATGTTTCACGATGCCTGGTACAGCATGGGCTGCACTTTAGGCAATATGGGCAAATATGCAGAAGCCTTAGCTAGCTTCGATCGCGCCGTGACGACAAAGTTAGATGATAGCAAATCCTGGTGCGCTCGCGGCAAAACCCTGGCCAGTTTGGGGAAATACGAGGAGGCGATCGCCAATTACAAACGCGGGTTACAGTGCAACCCCAACGATGCTGAAGCTTTGTACCATCAAGGGAGTGCGTGCGCGCATCTCGGACGATATCCCGAAGCGATCGCCGCCTACGATCTGGCCTCGATCGCGAATCCCAGCCTATACGAAGCTCACTATAATCGCGGTACCGTCCTGGCACGCTTAGGTAAACATGCAGAAGCAATCGCAGCTTATGACCTGGCAATTGCACTGAACGATAGCGATCCGGAAATCTGGAACAATCGCGGCATCGCTTTATATAGCACCGAGCAATTTGAAGAAGCGATCGCTGCCTACGACCGCGCCTTAGAGTTGCAGCCAGATCTTTACCAAGCCTGGAATAATCGCGGACATGCCCTGGATACGCTGGGACGAGATCGCGAAGCCATCGTTAGTTACAACAAAGCCTTAGCGATCGCCCCGAACTACAAAACTGCTAGAGACAATCGCAGTTACTTGTATTGGCAGTTGCGACGGCAGAGGTTCGATCGCTTTTGTCGCGAGATTGGGCGGAGATTGGGATTTGGGGCTGGGGTTTAGCATTTGTGAAGGATGCTTGTATTTGATGCGAAGATTATCGAACAAATGCTAAACCCTTACCGAGGGATGGGTGATGGGTGATGGATGATGGGTGATGGGGCAGTTACTTGCCCGCACATAATAGGGCAAAATAAACGAATGCCTCAATCTGATTTTGCTATGTTTAGCCACGCGATCGCTCGCCATGAATTCTTGCTGACTGCGGAAATTTCGCCACCTAAGGGTGCGGACGTGCAGAATATGGTAGAGAAGGCACAGTTACTTAAGGGTCGCGTCCATGCGATTAATATCACGGATTCTAGTCGGGCAGTTCTGGGCATGAGTCCGTTGGCAGCGACGGTAATTTTGCAGCAACGGGTGGGAGTAGAGACGATTTGTCAGATGGCTTGTCGCGATCGCAATCGTATTGCCATACAGGGAGATTTGTTGGGGGCGGAGGCGCTGGGGATTAGAAATATTCTGGCTCTGACGGGCGATCCGGTCAAAGCGGGAGATCATCCCAATGCCAGGGCGGTATTCGATCTAGAGGCTGTGCGTTTATTGCAATCGATCGCTAAACTCAACCAGGGTTTGGACGCTAACGATAAGCCCCTGCCACAGGGGGGGACGAATTTATTTGCTGGAGCCGCTGTCGATCCGCAATCGCCAAGCTGGTCGGGCTTGCAGCGGCGGTTTGAACGCAAACTGGCGGCGGGGGCGCAGTTCTTTCAGAGTCAACTGATTACGGATTTCGATCGCCTGGCTAAATTTATGGACTCGATCGGGAATCAGGGGAATAAACCGATCTTGGCAGGTGTTTTCCTGCTGAAATCTGCGAAAAATGCCATGTTTATTAATAAATACGTGCCTGGTGTCAATATCCCCGACTCCATCATCGATCGCCTTGCCAAAGCCAAAGTACCTTTACAAGAAGGAATTGCGATCGCTGCCGAGCAGGTAAAGGCAGCCAAAGAAATATGCCAGGGCGTGCATCTGATGGCGGTGAAGGCAGAACATTTAATTCCGCAAATTCTCGATCTAGCGGGCATACCGCCAATTACGAACATATAGCCATAGACAGATCTGTTAGGAAAGGGGGTGTGGGGGTGCAGCCCCCACGCGCACCCCATCCTAAGCCTGTTGGCAGCTATAAGTGGCGATTCCTAGTTGGAAGTGCGGTAACCCCAAAAGCCAAGGTACACAGAACCGAACCAAGTACATGAGATATCTGTGATAGCTTACAAATGAAGAGAAATCTTCAAGTTAAGTAAACCAAATCTTCCTTAATCAGGAGGTCAAGTATGTCGCTCATTCGTTGGGAACCGTTTAGGGAAATTGATAGCCTTCAGAGGGAAATGAACCGCTTGTTCGATACCATGCTTCCGACTACAGGTAGAGAACTGGGAACTTTTATCCCGCCGGTGGAATTAAAAGAAACTCCTGAAGCTTTCCAACTCAAGCTAGAGGTACCTGGCATCGAAGCCAAGGATCTAGACATTGAGGTAACAGCGGATAGCATATCCATTAGCGGCGAACGCAAATCCGAAACAGAAACAGAAGAAAAAGGATACAAGCGTACTGAGTTTCGCTACGGTCAATTCCGTCGGGTCATTCCTCTGACCGCACACGTTCAGAACGATAAGGTAGAAGCAGAATACAAAGATGGTATTCTCAACCTCAGCTTACCAAAAGCTGAACCGGAAAAGACAAAAGTCGTGAAGGTCAATGTAGCTAGCTAACCTGGATAGGGGCGGGATGTATAGGGTTGAGTATTTAGCACGGTAAGTGAAAAAATTTAATTGTGCTAGGATCTAGCCCCAGGAGGTCGATCGCTCTTATCCCGTCCCGCACCAATCGGCTATGCCATTTGCAGAATTAGAATTTCCCATCCACGAAACCTTTCAAAGTACCGTTCAAGGTGAAGGTTTCTGGGTGGGCTCGTTAGTTGATTTCATTCGTCTAGCTGGCTGTCCGGTTGGCTGCCCCTGGTGCGACACCGGGTACAGTGATGGTGGCAAACATACACCGAGAGAAATGCGATCGCTCTCGGAATTACTCAAAGAGATCGAATCCCCCCGAGTTGTAATTAGCGGCGGCGAACCATTTATCCACAGGCATCTGCCGGATCTGGTAAGGGCAATCTTAGATCTGGGCAAGCAAGTTAGCATCGAAACCTCTGGTGCATTTTGGCAAGACGTGGCACCGGAAACCTGGATTACACTTTCACCCAAACAACATGTCAATGCCAATTTCCCCGTGCAGGTAGCATTTTGGGAGCGAGCCAATGAAATCAAGTTGGTGATTAGTACGGGCAAGGAATTAGACTATTACCAGGATTACTTAAATATTGCGTCCGATCGCCCCATCTTTCTCCAACCGGAATGGCACGAGCGCGATCGCACCATTCCTATAATCGCGAACATGCTGCGCCAAAAACACTCCTACCGACTTTCACTTCAGACCCATAAGTATATAGGTGTGGCATGAGCGATCGCTGGATAATTGGTAAAGAATTTCGATTTGAAGCCGCCCACGAACTGCCCCACCATGACGGCAAATGCGCCCGCTTGCACGGGCATAGCTGGCGCGGCGTAGTTTATGTCAGCGGTACCATTCTTAATGATGGCGCAAAATCCGGCATGGTAATGGACTACGGCGACATTAAGCAATTCCTGCAACCACTGCTAGACGAATATTTAGACCATCATTTCCTTAATAAGACCACTGGACTCGAAAGTCCAACCAGCGAGGAAATAGCACGATGGATTTTCGAGCAACTAGAACAACGGGGCTTGCCTGGACTCGTAGCGGTCAAGATTGATGAAACTTGCACCTCAACCTGCTTGTACGCTCGTTCGGATCGCTTGCTATGGCAAATTCTGAGAGAAGACGCAGTAGTCTTTTAATTGTTCATAGACTACACTTTACAAAACTTATCTTCATAATTAAGTTTTTCTTGGCTGAAAAGGGTCGATTTTCTGGTCTGATAGATTAAGCAGCCTTTTATACTTGTGCGATATAGGTTGAATTATTGACGGCTTGCCCAGCAACTTGTCTGGTTGTTTGTGAAATTGTCATAATTCAAGCGAATGCCGCGCCTCATAAATTCATGTTTTTTATATATAAACGAAAAGGTAAATAAATGAGTGTTACAGCATCAAGCGGAGCCGTAAACGCCCGTCCTAAGTTATATCAAACAGCCGTAACGTCCGCAATCTCGCAGGTAGAGCAACAGGATCGGTTCCCTGGGCGTTCTGAGCTGGAAGACCTGAATGCCTACTTCCAGTCCGGCATAAAGCGTCTTGAGATTGCTGCGATCCTGACACAAAACTCTGACACTATTGTTTCTCGCGCTGCTGGCAGGATCTTTACAGGCGGCTCGGCCATGTCTTTCCTAGAAAAGCCCAAGCAGGCCGAACCCGTGCAATTAGGTCAAGATGGCCTGCCAGTCGATACCAAGCGCGGTATGTCGCTCGGCACGGTAACCTATGCGGAAGCAGGCGGAGGCTTCTTGGGTTCGATCAAGTCTTTCTTCAGTACTGTGGCTTCGGTCGATACTCCCCCCAATTTCCGCCCCATCAATATTGCTCGCTACGGACCGGAGCGCATGAAGAAGTCCATGCGGGACATAAGCTGGTTCTTACGCTATACCACCTACGCAATTGTGGCAGGCGATCCCAACATCCTCGCCATGAATACCAGGGGTTTGCGCGAAGTGATCGAAGCAGCTTGTTCTGCTGATGCCGTTGTAGTAGCGCTGCAGGAAATGAAGCAGGTCGCGATCGGCTACGTCAGGAACGATGCAGAAGCAGTAGCGATCGTTTCGCAGTACCTGGATGTGGCGATCGCTGAATTCAAAGCAGCCACCCCATCACCCAAAGTACGTCAGCGCAGTTCCACCGATTTGCAAGGTATGTCACTGCCTCAAATCTATTTCAATACCGCCGAGCGCCGCCAGAAATTTGTGATGAAGCCCGGTCTATCAGCCCTTGAGAAGAATGAGGCAGTCAAGGCGGCTTACCGCCAAATCTTCGAGCGCGATATTACCCGTGCTTACAGCCTTGGCATCTCTGAGCTAGAGTCCAAGGTGAAAAATAACGAAATCTCCATGCGCGAGTTCGTGCGGCGCTTGGGTAACTCGCCCCTGTATCGCGATCAGTTCTTCCTGCCGTTTGTCAACTCCCGCGCTTTAGAGCTGGCGTTTAAGCATTTTCTCGGGCGATCGCCAGAAAGCCGCGAAGAAGTGCGAAAATACTTTGCGATCGTTTCTGAGGGTGGCTTATCAGCTTTAGTTGATGCTCTGGTTAACTCCACCGAGTACAGCGACTACTTTGGCGAAGAAACCGTCCCCTATCAGCGCGGCTTGGGTCAAGAAGCGCAAACTTGCCGTAACTGGGGCGCGCAGTTCGATCTCTATAGATATTCTGCCCCATTCCGCAAAACACCTCAATTCATTACCCTATTTGCTTCCTACGAACACCCATTGCCGGATCAACACGTCTATGGTTCGGGCAACGATCCGTTGGAAATTCAATTTGGTGCCATTTTCCCCAAAGAAACTAGAAACCCCACTGCCACCCCCGCTCCATTTGGCAAGGATACACACCGTATTTTGATTCGCAATGGTCCTGGCATTCAAAATGAACTGGGCAATCCGAAGGCATCTGGCGAGGCTCCTGGTACGTTAGGTCCCAAGGTATTCAAGCTCGATCAATTACCAGCCTTTAAAGGCAGAAAATATGACAAGAATGTCAGTATCAAGTTTGCGGAAACCTCTACTCAAGCTGTAATTAAGGCAATTTATCTCCAGGCGATCGGGTTCGTTCCCTATGCCGGACAGCGGCTAACTGTGGAAGAGATCAGGCTGGAAAACGGCGATATCACCGTACGCGAATTCGTGCGTCGGTTGGCGAAGTCGAGTACGTTCCGCGATCGCTACTGGACGAAACTATACGTCTGTAAGGCAATCGAGTACATTCACCGCCGCCTCCTGGGTCGCCCCACCTACGGTCGCGATGAAATGAATGCCTACTTTGACATCTCTGCCAAGAAGGGCTTCTACGCTCTGGTTGATGCCATTCTCGATACCAAAGAATACGAACAAGCCTTTGGTGAAGATACAGTGCCCTACGAACGCTATCTCACTCCATCTGGGGTAGCGCTGCGCACCCGTGCGGCTTCGATCGCTTATAAGGGCAAGGGTTCCTCCAGTCAACCAGCTAAAGGCACACCTCGGTTTATTGAGTTGGGTCAAGTGTCAGAAATACGCTCTGAAGTTGCTATCCAAAGCCGGATCAAGCAAGGTGTCAGTGACAAGCGGGTACAAACCAAGGTCTTCAAGCTAACCAATCTCGATCCTGTAACAGTGCAGAATTTGGCACGTGCCGCCTATCGTCAGGTATTCGAGCGCGACATGGATGCCTACGTTGCAGACGACCAGTTTAGTGTCTTTGTGACTAAGCTGGCTAATGGTGATATTTCCGTCAAGGAATTTATCCTGGCTTTAGGTACCTCCGATCTGTACATCAAGGAGTTCTATACGCCATTCCCCAACACTAAGGTGATCGAGCTTGGCACCAAGCACTTCCTCGGACGTGCTCCCCTAGATCAAGCCGAGATTCGCAAATACAACATAACCTTGGCAAACAAAGGTGTTAAAGCCTTTGTCTCCGAGCTGGTCAATAGTCGCGAATACCTTGATGCTTTTGGTGAGGATGTGGTGCCGTACAACCGCTATGAAGCCTTCCCGGCAGCCAACTACCCCAATACCATGGAACTGTACAACCGCCTTACCAAGCAAGACAAGTCGCTCGTCGTGCCTAGCTTTAAACCAGTAAGATCTAAAGCGGTGGGCACCTATATTGGTAGCATCAGCGTTGATTAGAACAGCACGGTTCCTAAGTCCTAAAGTGATTTAGCATCGCTATAGCGGTTTTCAGATGAAAACGAGAAGGGGGTTTGGGGGCGTTGCCCCCAAGAAGGGGTGGAACCCCTTCACCCCATAAACTAACCCCTTTCTCAATTGCAAAGCGCTATAGCGCTACGAAGTCCTGTTAGGGAGAGGTGAAGCGGTTCCCACGCTCTTGCGCAGCTCTCACACCTTCCTCTAAAACCAGGTGGCTTGGGGCTGTATGTTTAGAGGGCACATCGTAAGATGTGCCCTCTTTTTAGTTTTTCCTCGATCGCAGGTACGGGAACCCGAATCGCTTGGGTGCAAAATTTGCAGTATATTAGCACTCGATACAGGTAGAGTGCTAAGTCGCGTAACGCAGTAGTTGCACGCGCGCAAAGCCATTACAAAGTCTCAAAATTTCAGGGAGGTCTATACTGTGGCATCGTTAACGCTGCAAGGAAGTAAGCTGCAACCATTGGGCGATCGCCTGCTGGTTAAAGTAGTTGCCAAAGAAGAGAAAACTGCTGGTGGCATTTTCTTGCCAGATACTGCAAAGGAAAAATCACAGGTGGGTGAGGTTGCGGCTGTTGGCCCCGGAGCGCTCAGCGATAAGGGCGATCGCGTGGCCTTGGAAGTAAAAGTAGGCGATCGGGTGATGTACTCCAAGTATGCGGGTACCGAACTCAAGGTTGACAATGTCGATTACCTGCTCCTCAGTGAAAAAGATATCCTGGCGATTGTGGAATAGAGACTCGTTTAGTTAGCTACTCCTAGTTATAGCCGACAGATCTGTTATGACAGGGGGTGTGGGGGCGCAGCCCCCACGCAGGGGTGAAACTCCTGCACCCCGTCCTAAGCCTACTGGCTATAGCTATAACTAACCTCAGGAGCTAGCAATCAATGACAGCAAACTAAAGAACTAATAACCAAATTCAAAGAAATATCATGGCTAAAAAAGTTGTATTTGATGAAGAGTCCAGACGCGCCCTCGAACGAGGCGTTAACTCCCTGGCTGATGCTGTGCGAGTCACGCTCGGGCCTAAGGGTCGTAATGTCGTGCTTGAGAAAAAGTACGGCGCTCCCCAAATTGTCAACGACGGCGTCACGATCGCCAAGGAAATTGAGTTAGAAGATCCTCTGGAAAATACTGGCGCTCAACTAATCCGCGAAGTAGCCGCCAAGACCAACGATGTTGCAGGTGACGGTACTACAAGCGCTACAGTTTTAGCCCAGGCAATAATTCGCGAAGGTTTGCGCAACGTTGCGGCTGGTACTAACCCTATAAATATTCGCCGTGGCATGGAGAAAGTGGTAGCTAGCTTGGTAGAGAAAATTGCCAGCCATGCTAAACCCGTTGAAGGTGATGCGATCGCTCAAGTAGCAACCATCTCTGCTGGTAACGACACTGAAGTGGGGGACATGGTTGCCCATGCCATGGATAAGGTGAGCAAAGATGGCGTGATCACGGTTGAAGAGTCTAAATCCCTAGCTACAGAACTTGAAGTTGTAGAAGGCATGCAATTCGATCGCGGCTACATTTCGCCCTACTTCGTCACCGATTCAGAGCGCATGGTGACCGAGTTCGAAAATGCCAAATTGCTGATCACTGACAAGAAAATTAACGTGATCCAGGAACTCATTCCTGTTTTGGAAAAGGTAGCGCGCAGCGGTTCGCCCCTGGTTGTAATTGCCGAGGATGTCGAAGGGGAAGCCCTGGCAACCCTGGTAGTCAATAAGCTCAGAGGTTCGCTGAACATTGCTGCAATTAAGGCTCCTGGATTTGGCGATCGCCGCAAAGCCATGCTACAGGATATTGCCGTCCTCACTGGCGGCCAAATGATCTCCGAGGAAATGGGGCTGAATCTAGAAACTGCGACTCTGGATATGTTAGGGACAGCGCGTAAGGTCACGATTACTAAAGACAAGACCACAATTGTGGCTGACTCTGGTAACAAGAGCGATATTGACAAGCGCATCGCTCAGATTCGTCGCGAACTAGAGGAAACCGATTCTGAGTACGACACCGAAAAACTGCAAGAGCGTTTAGCTCGCCTAGCCGGTGGCGTAGCCGTGATTAAAGTTGGTGCCGCGACCGAAACCGAACTCAAAGATCGCAAGCTCCGCATTGAAGACGCGCTCAATGCTACCCGTGCAGCGGTTGAAGAAGGCATCGTACCCGGTGGTGGGGCTACCCTGGTTCATTTAGTTAAATACGTCCGGGAGCTAAAAGCCAGTCTTACTGATGAGGAAGCAGTGGGGGCAGACATTATTGCATCGGCTTTAGAAGCTCCCCTGCGTCAGATTGCTGACAACGCCGGTTTAGAAGGCACCGTCATTGTAGAGAATGTTAAGGAAAGAGACTTTAACATCGGCTTTGACGCGCTCAAGTCTGAATACGTTGATATGATTGCCAGCGGCATCATCGACCCTGCTAAGGTCGTCCGCTCGGCCATTCAAAACGCTGCTTCTGTAGCAGGTATGGTGCTGACTACCGAAGCTTTGGTAGTTGATAAGCCTGAGAAGAAGTCTGCCGCTGGCGATCCTGGCATGGGCGGCATGGGTGGCATGGGCGGTATGGGTGGCATGGGCGGCATGGGCATGATGTAATACCAAATCCGCACGAATTGTCCCTCTATATTGCCTGGCGACTAGAAGTCGCGGCTATACAAATAAAGTCTGCGTAGGCAGACTGCGAGCAAAGGGGTAACAGATCGAGGTTTAGTATCGCCTAAATTATTGACACTATGGGGATGCATGACATCCCCATAGTGTTTTTATAGTGACAAATTTGTAATCGCGTTCCAGCAATCGCGGCACGAGTTGTGCAGTGGTCTCTGCCACATCCTGACCGCCATGCATGCCATCGTGTAAAACAATAATCGAGCCATTTTGCACCTGCCGCATGACTCGTTGCACCACAGTCCTGACCCCTGGTCTCGTCCAGTCCTCGGGTACTACGCTCCACATTACGGGGCGATATTGCCACTGATGTAATAGTTTCAGCGTTTTTGGTGTAAATACACCGTTGGGGGGTCTGACATCTCGTATTTGTGTGGAGTCAAGATCGCAGGCTCTGGCGATCGCTATCCGAGTTTTTGTTAAGTTTTGTTGCAATATTTCGGGTTGTAATAGCGGGAAATTGCTGTGATCGTATCCGTGCAATCCCAGCCAATGCCCTTGCTGGGAAACGGATCTAGCTACTTCTGGGGCGCGATCGACGCATGCACCTAACCAAAAAAAGTTACCCACTATACCATATTTTTCTAATACCTGAAGCAAAGCAGGCGTATGACTGGGATGTGGGCCATCGTCGAAGGTCAGAGCGATCGCCTTACTATTGCGATCGCCCGACCAAAGGCAATTAGGAAATAACGGCTGTAAAACGCGGTATATCAAGGGGTAGAGCGGCGCAAACTGCATTAATATTGCCCAATTGCTGCTAATTATCGCTTCGGAGCGGGATTATGGTAATCTTTATAGTAAGTGCTTAAATACCAACACAACTGGTGTAAGTAGATATTGAGGAGTTAAGCAAGATGATTAAAAGATTTACACTATCAATTTTAGCTAGCATCGCTGCTCTAGCAGCCGCGCCAGCTTTCGCTGCCCCCGAACCCGAGTATATCGACAGCAGCTCAATGCAGGTAATCGAAAAAATTGACGGTAACATTGTTACCTTCAAAGATAGCCAGGGGACATCCAGAGATTATTATGTACCCACCTGGATGTTTAGTAAATACGATCTTAAAGTTGGTACCTCTGCCACTCTTTACAACAAAAATGTCATCCAAGGTATCTATAGCGGGGGCGCTGTTGAGGTGACTAAACCTGGCGTACCCGAAACACCAGATGTTTTTGCCGTTCACGATACCCGCAAGTGGTGCACGTCCATAGAAAGCCCTGCCAGCGTCGGCCTTAAGTCCGGTTCGCGGGTTTGGTACAAGCCCGAGTGCTGCCTGTCTACGATTCCTGTAGTCGGTGCGATGTCCTTCTATGTGAAGAAGGAAATTGTAGTTGAGAAATCGGAGCCACCTGTCATTCCTCCCGCACCCGCCGCGCCCGCGCCCGCACCCGTACCTCGTACCTGGTAATTGCAGGCTGCGTTTGGCTAATCGCATTAATTCAATCTCTAAAGATATCCCCAGGGAAGCTAGTTAAAAGTTTCCTTGGGGATATTTGCAATCAATGCTCGACCAGTACCTCAGTACCTTCTGCGACCATGTCGTACATGGCGCGGATATCGGCATTGCGCATCCTGATGCAGCCGTGAGACACAGCTTGCCCGATTACCGACTCATTGGGCGTACCGTGAAATGCGGCGTAGTTGCGCCCATCGGTATAAAAGTCGATCGCCCGTTCCCCCATCGGATTATTACGACCTGGTGGAATCACATCCCCCGTCCAAGGATTTTTCCAGGCAGGATTTTTTTCCATGCGCAGGATTTTAAACTTGCCCCTGGGGGTTTCCCAACCTGCTCTACCCACCGCTACTGGATAGCTTACCTTCACCTCATCACCTTGGTAGACGTAGACCCGTCGCTCGCCCAAGCGGACTACCAACCGAGTATCCGCTGCTGCTAGCATGGCGCTAGCATCGAGTGGGGGCAATTCTGGTTTAAAAGTAGATGGCTCTGGTAATAAAGCGACGCTACTCGACGGTGTTTTTGCCCCTGTGTTAGCGCTACTGGGAAGTTGTGTGGAACAGAGTGCTGCAGATACAGCTAGGCAAATCAAAGTAGATCGCCTCAGCGAAGATTTCCCTGTCATTGCTAGAATATTCCATTAAATTTTTAACCTTGCAGATCTAGGGTAGCATTAAGAATTCTAGGAAAATGCATATCGCCAGACCCAAATTTGGTTGTTTGTCTAATTTCATTAAGCTATTATTTGGGGCACGCTATCCTAATATTAGGGGTCGGTAACGATCGCTCCCAAAAAGCACTATCCTTGGCTACTTGCTTTAGACTGTATTTGATTCTGGACTATTGCCCAAGCAGGACTATGATTTTAGATAAATTAACCAAAGTTGTGGGGATTAATATTGTGCGACATCGCTCTTACTTCGCTGCTATTTTAGTTGCCCTAGGCTGTGGCGTGGCACCTGTGGGTGTTGCGGCAGTCAATGCCCAAGCTCTAGTACCCCATGCCATAAAATTGAATTTTGGCAATTTAGAGGAACAGGGTATAGCTCTGGCTAGAGATGCCGCGCAACTGGCGCAATTCGAGCAATACGATCTCGCACTCCCCCGCGCTCGCTTGGCCGTACAACTAGCGCCCCAAGCCTATCAAACCCAAGCTGTCCTGGGCAGTCTGTATCTGCGTAAAGAGGACTATGCCAAAGCGATCGCTTCTCTAAGTACGGCGCATAACCTCAAGAAAGATAACCCCGCAATTTTGTTTAGCCTCGGCTCTGCCCATCTCCGCAAGGGTGACTATCCTAAGGCTATTGAAAAGATCAAGCAAGGTTTGGTAATTGCCCCCAAAGAACCAACTGCAATCTTCGATCTAGGAAATGCCTATTACATGTCTAAACGCTACGATGAAGCAGTGGTCGAGTTTGCGCGCGTTTACGAAATAGAGAAAAAATTCTGGGCAGCCACCAACAATATTGGTCTGGTGGAATACGAACGCGGCAATCCCGATAAAGCTGTTAAACAATGGGAAAAGGCGATCGAACAGGCTGCTGTTGCTGAAGATAAAGCCGCCGAACCCAAACTCGCTCTTGCGGTCGCTTTTTACACCAAAGGCGATCGCGACAAAGGTATAAAAGCAGCCATAGAGGCACTCAAGATCGATCCTCGCTATGGCAAAGAAGATTTTCTCAAGGAAAATCTCTGGCAAGATAAACTGATGGCCGATACCCGAAGCATGTTTCAGAATCCAGCCCTCAAGGATTCTTTGAACCAGAGCGAGCTTTCGACAAAGCGCGCGCCAACCAGGCAATCGCCGTAGGTATGTTTTTTTAGCGTTCAGCTTTCAGTTGTTTGAAAATCAGAACTTATGCAACTCAGATCCTCCCTCCCCCTTTAAAGGGGGCTTTATTTAGAATTCCCGCCTTTTGAAGGGGGCTAAGGGGGATCGATCTTACTCTCAGCACGCAAATGTGAAGTCCTGCAAAACATACTGATGCCCGCTGTATGGCTGGTGTTTTATTGCGAAGAATAGCTGTCAGATCGAGGCATCAATTTTAGAGTTTATGAATATCAAAAATCTTATTTCCTACGGTTTGCTTGTTTTCGTCCCCATCTCGATCGCCGCTCACTTCCTGGGCTGGGGTTCTTTAATAGTATTCATGACTTCGGCATTGGCAATTGTGCCCTTAGCGAGTTGGCTCAGCACGGCAACGGAGGAAATAGCTGTAGTACTGGGGCCGTCCTGGGGCGGTTTGCTGAACGCCACGTTTGGTAATGCCACAGAACTAATTATTGCTATAGTCGCGCTAAATGCCGGACTGGTCAGCGTGGTGAAAGCCAGCATTACGGGGTCGATTATTGGCAACTTGCTGCTGGTGATGGGGTTGTCGATGTTCCTGGGCGGTCTGTACTATAAGGAGCAAGAATTTCAACCGCTATTTGCCAGAGTGAACGCCTCGATTATGAACCTGGCAGTGGTGTCGATTTTGCTGCCGACGGCTGTGAATTTTACGTCAAGCGGGATTCCTGAATCGACTTTGCAAAGCTTGTCTGTAGCCGTTGCAGTCGTGTTAATTCTGGTATATGTCTCGACTTTGTTCTTTTCTATGAAGACGCACAGCTATCTCTATGACGTGGGCGTAGCGGAAATTTCTGAGGCTGAAGGCACGTGCGAACATCCCGAACAGAAGGTCAATCTATGGTTATGGGTAGGGGTGCTCCTGGTGGTGACGGTTCTGGTGGCGATCGAGTCCGAACTATTAGTAGATACGCTTGAGGAAGCAACTTCGCGCTTGGGGCTAACCGCGTTATTTACGGGCGTAATTCTCTTGCCGATTATCGGTAATGCTGCCGAACATACCACTGCTGTGACCGTAGCGATGAAAAACAAGATGGAGTTATCCGTATCCGTCGCCGTCGGCTCCAGCATGCAAATCGCTCTATTTGTGGGGCCAGTCTTAGTCTTAGCGGGATGGCTGATGGGACAGCCGATGGATCTGAATTTCAATCCATTTGAACTGGTGGCGGTGGCAGTGGCGGTATTGATTGCCAACTCGATTAGTTCTGATGGGCGATCGAACTGGCTGGAGGGTATGTTACTGCTCGCCACCTACGTTATTTTGGGTTTAGCTTTTTACTTCCATCCAGTTGCATGAGCAACAACTAAAGTTCAAGAGCTACTCATCCATCTTGACGAAATTAAATGGGGCGGTAAAGTTGTTGTAACGGATGCGCAGGCGGTTGTCGAACTTGGCATCGAGAGCGTCGATCGCTTTGGCAAATTCCGGTTCGCGCTCCCAGTCTATTAGGAAGGCGGCATTGTAGAGCATGTTGGCGGTTAGTAGCTCTCCCTCTACGTATTCGTGGCTGAGGGGTTGCAGGACGCTGAGAAAGGAGTCGATCGTTTCTTGCTTATGGTCTTCCAGGGCTTCTTCTAGTTCTCTACCAATGGAGATCGCCTCGTCCATACTGAGCATCTTTCCTGCCATTGCTTCGCGCTTTTCCTTGAGATCGGCATTGGCTTCCAAAACGAGATTTAATTCCTTAAGTTCGTCCCAGAATAATTTGATGCCGACTTCGCGCTTGCCAATTAGCTTCTGGAGCAAAGCTTGCAACTTATCTTGATGTCCGGCAATTAGATCGCGATCGACCTGTTCCCAGTCTTCTACTACCAGGCCAAACTGTAAGGGCAGGGGGACGGCTTTCTTGACACCTACGGCTTCCATCACTGCTTCGATCGCTTTTTCATGGGCGAGCAGGTTAGCGCGGCTGGCGAGGTAGCGTTCCTGTTGGGCTTCGCTGTAGAACACGACAAAAGGTGATAGCACTTTAGACTCTATGGGCTGACTATCTATCCCCTTTGTGGCGATCGCTGGAGGTAGATCCTTTTCATGCAGGATGGCATAGAGATATAAGCCCATTAAACTCACCCAAATTAGTTTCAGTACAAGATTAGATTAGCATTGGTATTTGTTTAATGTGCTGGTAGGACGTTAACCTTATATTTGCGATCGCGGCTTATCGTAAATTTTATCTGGCGGCTGGAAGTCGCGGCTCAACAAACAAAGTCTGCTTGCGCGGACTTTGGGAAAAGGCAAATTCAACTATGAGGGAAAGTTATAATGCCATTGCATCGTAGTTCTGGACGATGGCAGCTTGGTTTGGTGCTGGCACTTTTAACCGTTGTTCTCTGGGGAGTGCTGGCTGTTGCCCTCAAAATAATCCTGGGTGTCCTGGATGCCTATACGCTTACCTGGTTTCGCTTTCTGGTTTCTTTTATCCTTCTGGGAGCGTATTTGACCGCTACGCGGCAATTGCCTAACCTCAAGCAATTAAAGGCGGCATTGGGTTTGCTGGCGATCGCTACGCTCGGTCTGGCAAGCAACTACATCTTATTTGTCTCGGGGTTGAACTTGACCACGCCGAATAATTCGCAGGTGTTGATCCAACTGGCGGGACTGATGTTTGGCGTGGGATCGCTGGTGGTGTTTAGGGAGCGCTACACCAAACTGCAATGGGTGGGGGTGGGCGTGATGGTGACGGGTTTGTCGATGTTTTTTAACGAGCAGTTGAAAATTTTACTGACGGCTGCTTCGGCTACCTATTTAATGGGGAGTGCGTTGCTGGTGGTGGCGGCGATTACCTGGGCAATCTATGCGATCGCCCAGAAGCAGCTTTTGCAACACCTGTCTTCTGCGGCAATTATGCTGTGCATTTATGGCAGTTCGGTATTGTTGTTTAGCCCGATGGCAACCCCCGCTAAAATTCTGGCGGTAGCGGTCAATCCTTGGCAAATGGGGCTACTGGCATTTTGTGCGCTCAACACGTTGCTTGCCTACGGCGCGTTTGCGGAGTCTCTGGAGCATTGGGAAGCTTCGCGGGTGAGTGCGGTGTTGAGCCTGACACCTTTGGTAACTTTATGCTCGACCTCAATTTTGCCGCTACTCTGGCACAATTCTCCGCTTGTCGATCCGCTCACCCCCCTGGGTTGGCTCGGTGCGGTATTTGTCGTGACGGGTTCCCTAACGGTTTCGCTGGGTGGCAGGCATAAGAGTCGGTAGGATCGCGATGGAGTTTGGGGGAGGCACGAGGCGCTGCCCCTACAAGCTGGCAATTCCCATCGCATTGCCAAAAAATATTTTGTAATAATTACCGCCCATTGGTGTATCATCAGAAAAGTCTGAAATTAATCCTCAGTAGCTCAGTGGTAGAGCGATCGACTGTTAATCGATTGGTCGCAAGTTCGAATCTTGCCTGGGGAGTTGCTTCTAGCCTTATATTCCTAACTGCCTCTTTAGCTCTTCAGGCACATTTTTGGCTGTCTCAAGTCCCCGCGCATCTTCCCAATTTGTCTCTCTTTCCGAAATATCATCATTACCCCAACTAATATTTTCTAGGTCTGCGCCACTGAGGTCTGCGCCACGGAGGTCTGCGCCACGGAGGTCTGCGCCACGGAGGTCTGCGCCACGGAGGTCTGCGCCACTGAGGTCTGCGCCAATGAGGTCTGCGCCAATGAGGTCTGCGCCAATGAGGTCTGCGCCACTGAGGTCTGCGCCACTGAGGAATTTACCGACTGTCTCACCAAATGCTTTCCTCCCAATGCAATAGCTGTAGCCGATAATTTTTAACAAGCGATCTGCCTCAAACCCCTCTTTACTGTTCTCTCCACAGGGATAAAAAGCAATTTTATCTTTCAGTTCGTCTTTATCTTTGGCATAGCGATTCAACTCCAAAAGTAAGATCGTGACATTCAAGCCTGTAAAAATATCTACCTGTCGCAAGCCCAACGATCCATCTCGATCTTTAAGTTGTTCCTTCAATAACCGCATTTTCTTTTGCGGTAGATTCTCATCGGGTGGTGCGTCTATAAATTCTCCATTGCACCAGCGCAGATAAAATCCCTCTAGTCGCTTGAAAAGGCTAACAGGAGCAAAATCATCACTTTTTATTAATAATGCCATCAGATATTCCACGATCTCTGGAGTCAAATCACCATAACCCAATAGATCGTAAATCTGCGAATCCATATCCTTCGTATCCAGGTTAAATTCTTTGCCCTTTCTACCTGGAACTGTCCATTCTTCAATACTCTCTTTTAATCGTTCCGCGCATAAAAACTCACCAAAGCTCTTGTGAACGAATTCTACCGAGCCTTCTTTACCACTCGCGGGTTGCAAATAAAATGTTGCCAAAGCATTCTTGATGGCATCATCTCCTTGCTTTTTGCGAGCATCTTCAAGTTTCGTTCCTGCCTCTGTATCTTTCAGTCGCTCTGCAATTGTAGCTATTGGTGCAGATTCACCACCTGCCTGCACCACGCACAACCCTGCCTCCATCAAAATTCGTCTGAGGGTTGCAGTCTCCATATCAGTGATTTCTTTGTTGACATCTTGCCCAGATGGATCGCAGCGTTGTTTGGTTAATATCCAATCAATAGCTTTTTCGTAGATGAGGACTTTGGCATTAACTGCGCTGATCCCTGCAAATGTCTCGGTTGCGATCTCGCCATCTCGATGCATACCTGCAAGCAGGTATATTAATAGCGGTTCTCTAGCTAATTCTTTGACTCGTTCGGGACAATTATCACTTTCTAAGAAAGACTGAAATGCAGATGCCGTGCGTTCTCCCTCCAGCACTGCCCACTTACCTAACCAACGATGTTGAAGGTCTGCATCCATTGGTTGTATCTCTACTCGCTCGAAGTTTTGGGGTAGCAAGCGCTCAATACCGTGTAAAGCTAGTTGTCTCCCGGTAACCAGGAAGCGATGCTGCATGTCCTTGCTCTGAGCGCACTCACGCTGAAACGCTCCTGCCTGCTTGAGAAATTGCTCTAAGCCACCACTGGTTCTACCCTCCATCAATAGTTCATCAAAGCCATCCAGCAAAAATAAGAAGCGCGTATTGCGATCGGTCAGCCAGCCATCATCATTCTTCGCAAAATCTGCTGACACAGCTTCTCGTAACGTGTTTTCAAAGCTCTGTTGCAGGTTCGGGATATCTCGCAGGCGAATCAAAATAGGAGTCCAGAGGGGATGCAAATTTTCTCGCACCCAATTGGCAAATATTTTGCAAAACGCACTTTTCCCTCGCCCTGGCCCTCCCTGAATAAACATCACTCGATCCGATCTCTGTACGTCCAAAAGTAACTCTTCAGCCCAATTCGCTAGATCGAAGGGGCTTTGCTCGATTTCGTTGCCACTATTATCTTCAACACTTCTGACCAGATTGCCATTCTTATCTACCTTCAATGCCTTCATCGGCACGTAGATATCCTGGAGCGCAAATTTACCATCAATGACCTTCCACCTGTTCTGAAGTATGGCGGTAGTAGGATGGGGCGATATATATTCGGTCAGATAATCCTCAAGGCTCTGCTGGTTTTCCAGCATTTCCTTACCGCCATTGCGATATAGCTCGGCCAGCGGTTTAATGGCATCGCCTTTACTTACCTCTGCCAAAACCTGATTGACATACCAATGCGCATTCCATGCCACTCTTTCTGCCAGACTTTTTGCCCTATCGACATAAATGCCTGCTTTCTGAATATTTTCCGTCAGGTACTCGTTAAATTTGGTTGCCAGTTTTGATTCATGAAAGCAGGTGATTGCTTTTTGAGCTTCCCCCTCACTAAGCTCGATCGCCTCCAATTGCTTACCAACTTTCACCTGGCTCAGCCTTTCGTATAATTCTTTCTGCTCAGGAGCTTTTATGATGGTGGCATAGCTTTTCCAGTAAGCTATCATGCTGACGATTACAACACTATCAGCGAGCGTTGGTTCTTCTTTTGTTTTTTCGGCATAGAATTTCGTCAGAGCGATCGCTATATTCGCAAATGGCACCAATCCACCTAGCAATTTAGCTTCCGGCGAAGTCAATATTTCCAGCAGGGAAGCCGTATTTTCTTGCTCTAGGAAAGGTTTCAACCACTCTACCTTTTTACCTTCTTCATCTACAGTCCCCGCAAGCTCAATTAGCTCTTTCCCAGTGTCTAAGCCCTTTTCTGTTACTTCTGCTGGCTTTACAAGTTCCCGTATGTCAGTTGTCAAAAACTGCCAAAGTTTTGTTACCATCCCAGTTCGATCCTAATTCCCAGTTATTTTTAGCTACACTAGCAATACGATCAGCCTACAGAATTAATCCTATCGCTTTATGCCTGAAGTTATTGAGATCCCCATCGAACTAACCCAGTTCCAGCTACCCCAAGCAGTTCAAGCACGACTTCAATCCTTGCTAGATTACCAAGATGCGGGCAATGTCCTGTCCTCAGCAGAACGTCAGGAAGCAGAAGGACTGGTCGAGTTATCAGAATTCCTGTCCTTACTGCATCTGCGCGCTCAACGAGTTACCAATCCATGATAAAGACGATCGCCAGACTACTTTCTATCCTATTCCTCACCATAGCCGCGCTAAATCTAACCTGCACTTCGCCCGCGATCGCGGCAGATTTGGCTCGTGGTGCTGAGATATTCAACGCCAATTGCGCTGGCTGTCACGCCAACGGTGGCAATATCGTGCGGCGCAATAAGACACTCAAACTTAAAGCGCTCTCAAAATTTGGAATGGATTCTGTCGCCGCGATCGCCGAAATCGTTGCCAAGGGCAAAAACAACATGTCAGCCTACAAAGAACGCCTGAGCGATCGGGAGATCGAAGACGTGGCTACCTATGTCCTGACCCAAGCCGAATCTGGCTGGCGAAATTAATTGGGTTACTAGAGAGAGGTGAGAGTCAGGAGGGCGATCGCTTTGGACTTATCCTATCAGTGTTGCAATTACTTCATCGAAGCGAGCGACAGCGTGTAGACACCCATCTGATTGGGCACTCTATCCCAGCGATCTTCAATCTTGCCCTTAGATAAACTCTTGGTCACGCGATCCTTGGCGATTTTCAGTTGATTCCCTGACAAGGAACCGTATAGTGTATCGACCACGCTGTCAGCGCTCACGGGTTTGCCCTTATTAGACTCCAGGACTGAGCCGATCGCATCGAGCATGGTGAGACTGCCATAGGGAGCTTTCATAGTGAGTTTGCCGTTTCTACCACCTTTCCCCTTTGGCACTGCTGCCACAGCTTTTGCTGCTACCTTGGTTGCTTTTCCCTTCGGAGGAGCGACAGAAATAATCTCAGCCCGTTTTGACTTAGCTGGTGCTTTGGTAATCGCTGCTGCTGCCGCCTTAGGAGCTTTAGTTAAGGCTTGAGGAGCAGCTTTTGCTGGTTTCGGAGCTTTTGCAGGCTTAGCTGGCGCTGGTTCCACCGATTCCGGCACCTTGACTGCTGTTGCTTTTGGCTGTGCGGGCACGCTAACCGTCTCCAAAGCGAAGCTTTTTGGAGTTACGGGAACGCTTTGGAGCAGGGCATCGATATGCTTCAGTTGCGAACGCGCATTGGAGGCCAAGCTTTCGTATTCTGCTGCCAGATTATTATAGTGAACGCGCAATGTATCCAGCGCAAAACTTGCAGCTTTGGAGGAGAGACTAGGTAAAGTTCCAGATTTCATAGACATAATCCATAGAAGTAACAACAAAAATTTTGCGAGCTAGCACGTGGAATAATCCCTGTTGACCTGTAAGCATCTTCATACCTAAGTGTCGCAGAGACAAAGCGCCAAACATAGTTCTGTCTCCTTCTGCTTGAAGGAGAGATGCTTACTGCTCAGAAAAAAGGGGATCGAAGGCTTCCACGTAACATGAGTTGATCCGAAGAGTTTGAGAAAAATCCAGTTTTTTGTACTTTACTCCGATCGGTATAGCAGAGATTCTATCACGAAGAAACTCTAAATCAATAGATTTTCAGTTTTTGTGAGAAGGAAAGATCGCAAAGAGGCGAATCCCCTAAACATCAGAGTCCATTCCCAATCATAATGAATGGTGCCCAGTAGTAAGGATGATCTAAATATTCAGTCACGGTCACTGGCAATCGGTCGGCTATATTTTTAGCAATCCGCTCGCCTTCAGTGCCAAGCACGCCATAGTTACCTGTAATTAGAGCGATTTGGGCTTGACGCAACGCTTCTGCTTTTGTCATATTCGGTCGCTTCAGTATTGTATAAAAAATATCCATTAATGCTTGGGTGCCGCCATCATCCACTGCCCATAGAGAAGCGATCGCTGCTCTTGCTCCTCCTTGCTGCATCAGATAGCCAAAGCCCAAAATTTCTTCTCCGTTGCCTAAGGTTTCGCCCTGGGCGGTATCGCAGGCACTAAGAACGACCAGATCGACATTCTTGAGCGACCAGTTGCGCACATCGGCAAGGGTGAGGCGCTCGCCATTGCCAAACAAAATGAACGAATCCTCGGGTTTACCTGGCATAAATACGGCGTGGGTTGCCATGTGAACCAGTGAGTGATTGCGCAATTGCCGTTGTGTAGATTCTGGACTGAAATCCGCATCCAGTAGCTGCACGCTATCAGGAATGATTTGGGTTAGAGCCTCTACTTCACGCCGTGCGAAGGGCAGTCCAGAGAAACTAAAGGGGCGATCGCCTATCTTGAAACTCAAGCGTTGCGTCGCCGCACCCGCCAGGATGCTACGGCTTGTGGGAGTCTGTAAACTAAAGTCTTGCAGGCTCGCTGCCGTAATATTATTGATGCGATATTTTTGAACCAGCCATTCCCTGCCATTATGGAGTGCTGCTAGTGGCACATAACGCAGTTGACCATAGGGGGCATATAAGATGGTCTTGGCGTTGACTCTGTCCAGCTCGTCAGCGATCGGCTGGATTAACCAGTTGTAGAGTTTTTGCCCCGATCTTTTAGCATCGATTGAGGGATCGTAAACAGTCTCTAAGGCATTGCGGAATTCCTTAATCGCTTGACTCAGTTCTGCCCGGCTCACCCTGGCGGTGCGCCGAATTGGTTCGGCATCGGACGTAACTAAAATCAACTCCAGGCGATCGTCCTGAATGAGGGGGTACAATAGCACGGCATTGCGATCCTGAGCGCGCAGGTCAGATTGCAGCTTTTTGAGGGATGCTTCGCTTACAGCTTTAGCTAAACTCGCTACGTTGGGACTGTTAATGAACTGCTTGAATTCCTTGCTATCTTCTATCTGTTGCGCTTGCAGTTTATTAATTCGCTCTACCTGCTCGGCACTGCGTTGACTTTCTGGTGTGCGACGCAGTGCATTCAACTCAGTCTGAATTTGCGCCGATCGCTCTTCCATCTGGTTGTACTTAACGTAAAGCTGCTGCTGTTCTGCCGTCAAACTGGCGATTGTTTCCGTTCCCACCTTTGGTGCCGTGACATTACCCAAATATCCGTCCAGTTCTTTGACAATTGCCAAGTCCAGAGTTTGTCTGGCCTCCAGGATCCTGCCTTCACGTAAAAGCAGATCGACCGCACTACTAAGTGAAGCCGTCCCCGTCAGCGAGTTGGGGTTGGAAACGCTAGACAAACTGGAAAGGTTACTCAGTCCCGCCTGAATTGCTACTTCTGAAGCTGTTTTGAGATCGACACCGGGATTGGGCGACGCTGCTGCTGTGGTGGTACTGTTTTGAGGTTGGCTGGGGTTCTGAGGATTGCCACCGTTTTGATGTGAGGTTTCACTCCCATTACCAGTAGGGGACGGATTCAGAGACACGCCGCTATCATTTCCGCTTTTAACATCTGTTTTAACAACATCAGCCGCACGACTGTCCACTGCGAGGATATTGCGGTGGTCTCTAATGTTGGCTTGAATGCTTTCCAGTGATGGGTTCGGATCGAATCTTACTGCTTGCCTGGGATCTACTCGAAAGGCGATCGCGCTGAAGAAATTACTGGCTCTGTCGTTGAGGTTCAGAGCAAATAGCTGGCTATTATCAAAAAAGGCATCCGCCAGGATATTACCATCACTTCTGAGAATGGTAGCGCCGCCGCTTTGAATTGGTTGTTGGGGGTTGTTGAGTGCCAGGATATCTATTCCCTGCGCCCCTTCCAACAACTGGAGTTTAGACTAAAAGGCAACAAGAAGCATCTCGCTAGATAGAAACTAGCGAGAGAGAGGATAAAAGGGAAGAAGTTGAGCTAAGCAGTTGCAGCGGAAGCTTTTTTGAGGGGCTTGGCATAGCGTTTTTTGACAGTAGGATAACGAATCCGTTGGGTTCGTTTTTTCCCAAGAGGCCAACCTGGAGACTTACCGCGAGGTTTAGGGTCAGGGGAAGGAGAGCCAATCCTGACCAAAACTAAAGCAAAAGCATTTGCAACTCGACCAGGAGACAATTTAGTCATCGGTTTCTGCCAAGGCAGAGGAGAGTCTTGGACAAGTTCACGAGCGAGCCACAATTGCCAAGTAAGTAAAGGCATCAAGTCCGACCAAGTCTCCATCTGAGCAGGGGTAGAAAGCTGAGGGATTGTCCAATGGAGACGTTGACGCACCAAGCGATACCAATGCTCAATGGCAAATCTGCGCAGATATTTTTGCCATACCTCACTCAAGATTGGCTCGTCTTTAGCGACCCAAATCAACCACAGGGGTTTCGATTCAGGCATATCAAGACGTTCGACCAGAATGAGTGTAAAGGGATGGTCTGCGGCTTGCTTTAAGTGCAGGTTTGGCCATCGACGAATTTGCAATCGTCCCAGTTTAGGCTCTGCAATTGTGATGTCTGCTTGGGGAATAGACCAAGTGTCAGAGTCTTTGAGGCTAAATTTCTCTCCATGCTTATGGGGTCGCCCATGCCCCTCGTAATCCTTTGGGGCATGATACAGAACCCGGTTGGGGCGTAGCCTGAGCAGCTTGATACACGGGATGTCTGCTGTTTGCTGCAAAAATGGTGCGCACCCATACTCGCCATCCCCCAGGAAAAGCACAGTCCCAGGAATTTCCGCACAAACCAAGCGTAACTGACTAGCGGCTTTCTGAATCGGGTTCTCGAAACTGGTGATCCGCTCATGCCGCAACGGTAAGGCAAAACTCCCTTCTGACTCTGGAATCCAGGCAATTGTGCTGTATCCTTGCCCCACCGTAACAGGTTTGCTTCCTACTCCCGGTTGAGGTTGATGTTCGTAGGTGCGTTCTTGTAATGTCACCGCATAGGGACGCGACCAGGCTGTATGGTCGCCCGCCAATATCGTCACCTCTGCTGCCGGCATTTGCTGTATGTATTGCTTCATCAAGTCTTCACGTGGAGGATGACTATCTTGCAGTGCTTCATAGATACTCGACCACTCCCTCCGAAATAATGGGCTTAACGAAAGTTCCACAAACGATGAAACACTCCGACTCGTCAGTACCGCATCCATCAAGTCGAACAGCGCATCTCTCCCGTTCCCTATAATTTCGTACGTGTACTTGCGAAATTGCTCAAGTTTATCCAAACTAATCATGATGAAGCTGTTGATTTTATAGTCTTTTCAGCTTCCATCATCAAGCGGTCAGTCTGCAATGGCTGGCTGCTTTTTACCACTTTTTAGTCTAAACTCCAGCAACAAGAGAGTGCCGCCCGCTCTAACTACAGCAGGTGCATTCAAGCTATCTCTTACATTTACGTTTTGTCCTGCCTTCAGAGTTAAATTATTCTGCACTTGTACGTTTGGCACGAGCAAATTGATATTACCCTGCGCGATCGCCTGGGCATTCCCTGTTGTCAAAGATTTAATCGCGACATCACCGGGGTTAACTCTGACCCTACCTGTAGTTTCAAATTGCCCCGTGGGAGAAAGAATCGTCGCCAGCCCCGTACTGGCAGAATTAGGTATTAACTGCAGCGAACCATTGGGATTCAATACCACCTGTCCCGCCTCCGACACGTTCGAGTTGCCTGTCAGCAGGCTAGCTAACTGCGGCAGTTCTGTAATATTGCCCGTCCATTGTCGTCCCAATGTCCCAGAGCCTATAGTGAAACCCGTCACCAAACCCGGCGATCGCAAAACTACGGTATTATTCCCAGCGATCGCCCCCAGATCGACGGAGCCATTGGGAGCAGTCAAACTGCCAGTGCTAACTACGCTACCAGCCATGAGGCTGATATTTTCTCCCGATCTCACAGACAAGTTGCCCTGGTTGATAATTGCAGCCGGTCGCTCGACCGCAAACTGCATGTTAATCGGGTCTGTATTTGGGAATGTAGAATTGCGAGGATCGCTGGAAAAGATTTCTCCGCCAGAAAAACCAATATTTGGTGCGGTGGTCGCATAAAACGATTTACCCACATCGAGACTGGCATTAGGACCAAACACGATGCCGTTGGGATTGATCAAGAAGAAATTAGCATTGGGGAAATCGCGACTGCTTTGAATTCTACCAAGGATTGCGGAAGGACTGTCCCCTGAAACCCGATTAATAATATTGCGAATGCTCAACCCATCAACGCGGGAATTTCCCACACCAAACGTCACGCCTGATTCCGGAACGTTGAATCTTTCAAAACTATGAAAGAGATTATTGCCCCTAACCGTACCTCTCCCATTGGGGACAACCAGTCTCCCATCGATCGCCAACGAGCTAGTACTACCATCGGTCTTGATGTTCTGAGCTTGAGCGGCGGACTCAATCCCTAAAACTATCGAGCATAAAACTAGCAACCAACAGAAACGCATATTAATTCCACCCGTAAATTTTTTTCAGATCTCTACCCAATATCTAGCAAAAAGCTCCTCAAACCTAAGATCTGTAATAGGGAGGAGCAGTAAATGTGAAATAATTTTAATTTCGGCAAAGTCTTATTTCAGAATCGAGCGAGGCTTAGCGAGGCAAGACGTTAGACTTGGTTTTACTAGCGACAATTTGCTCTAGCGAATAGCTAATACTTGCTTCTTTGGGTAACTCTCTAGGCTCTTTGGCTTTTTCGACCTTAGCTAAACCAGAAATGAGGTCTAACATGGCAGGTTTCAAGCTGGGGCTGCGATCGTAGTTGAGGGCAATATCCAGCGCGTCGTACCACAATCCTGCCTCAGCATAGAGATTAATTTTCTGAGATGGAGCATTAACATTCGCAAGTTTTTGCTGCAAGCTAGCAGACAGCTCGGTTAGCTGAATTGGATTGCGAATCCAGCGATTTTTAGAATTACTCTGCAGGTCGCATGTCAGAACCACCTGCCAAGCATAGGTTTTGCCCTTGACCAACCCCGCTTTATCTTTAGGCAATTTAAACGAATTAATTCCTCCAGAATTAACTAATTTCTCCTGCACTAGCGGTTCGGCCTTAAAGCTATTTTGCTGCGGATCGTACTCGTATAGTGAAAACTGCACGGGTACGGGCGTTGCATCGTAGGCGTACCAGGCGAACGTTGGATGGCTAGATGCGGTTTTGCCCATATAGCTGACAGGTGCGAGAGCAATCATCCCTGTATAATCGCGCGTGGCATTAGCACTGAGAGTGCTGCAAGGTGCCCTGCGACCAGCCGTACTTCCCCTAGTGCGTGGGGGAACCTGATCGGAAGGGGGGATATAGGCAGCTAGAGCAACCGCAGGCATCATCAGGGCAAGACAGGATGCCATTCCGGCTGCGATTCGATTGCTGAGGTACTTAAACATATTAAACATCCTCAAATCTTAGGCATCTAACGGGCATCTAACGGGTATCTATCTCTAGGATATCTAATATACCCATATACCTGCCACTATCATACAGGCTTATTCAAGAAATATAAAAAAGAAGCCCAACGATGCTGAGCCTCTGGAAGAAGACCATATAGGGTGGCAAGGTCTTTAATACTTATATTCTCTCAGGCTGAAAAGCAAATCGCATTCACTATTTGCGCTAATTTCCATACCAATGTAAGAAGAATTTCATGCGGCAAGTTGTTGTTTTATATTCAGAAAACTGCACGTACTCCTTAAGGCCGATCCGCATAGTAACTTATGTTACGTGGAACTGTTACGTGGAACTATAATCTCTCCTGACCCGCGTGTAACCCTATAATAAGGGGTCGCAGGGGCGCAGCCCCCGTTCTGGTTCTGTTCCCCCTCTCCCTGAGGGAGAAGGGCTAGGGGTGAGGGTTTCATTATCTTCTACGTAAGGCCATTAGTAATTAGAAGCGAACAATCTAAATTTAGTATCGCAATATTTATGCCAGCAATTATGGTAGTGGGAACTGCATCCAATGCCGGTAAGTCATTGATTTGTGCAGCACTCTGTCGCATCTTCGCTCAGCGTGGGTTGCGAGTTAGTCCTTTCAAGGGACAAAACATGGCGCTTAACTCCTATGTCACCCACGATGGTGGCGAAATTGGTTATGCCCAAGCAGTACAAGCTTGGGCTGCACGGGTGGAACCATCTGTAGAAATGAACCCCATTTTGTTGAAACCACAGGGTGACATGACTTCTCAAGTCATTTTCCTAGGGCAAGCAGTTGGAGCGACCAGAGCAGATGAATATTATCAAAATTACTTCGATCCAGGCTGGCAATGTATTACGAGATCGTTACAAAAACTAGAAACAAGTTTCGATCTGATCGTTTGCGAAGGGGCGGGCAGTCCCGCTGAGGTGAATCTGAAGCATCGCGATTTGACTAATATGCGCGTAGCGCAGCATCTCAACGCTACGACACTGCTAGTTGTAAATATCGATCTTGGTGGTGCCTTTGCCCATGTCGTCGGAACGTTGCAGCTACTCACTGCTGATGAGCGATCGCTAATTAAAGGCATTATTATCAACAAGTTTCGGGGACAGCGATCGCTGCTGCAATCTGGTATTGATTGGCTGGAGGAGTATACGGGCATTCCCGTAATTGGCGTAATTCCCTATCTGGATATTGCTTTTCCAGCGGAAGATTCCGTCAGTTTATTCGAGCGTCGCAGTCGTTTAGTTCCCGCTGAGATTGAGATTGCGGTTTTGCGATTGCCACGCATTTCTAATTTCACCGATTTCGATCCGCTGATCGCCGAACCAACTGTGGATGTGCGATATGTGATGCCACCGGAGAGTCTAGGGCAACCCGATGCCGTAATTCTACCAGGTTCAAAAACGACGATCGCCGATCTATTAGTTTTACAGGAAACCGGAACGATCGATCGCTTGCGCGATTACGTGCGCTCGGGAGGTACCATTATGGGAATTTGCGGCGGGATGCAAATGTTAGGGGAAGCGATCGCCGATCCCGATGGGAAAGAAGGGCAATCGGGAATCTATGCTGGTTTGGGAATGCTACCAATTAATACAACTATTTCTGCACGCAAAATTCTGAGGCAGCGCCAAGCGCGATCGCTTTATCCGTGCGAAGCGATCGTATCTGGTTACGAGATTCATCAGGGGATATCGGATTTTAGCAGTGACTCCCTCACGACTTCGCCTCTATTCGACGATCCGGATTTGGGAATGGTGTCAGCTAATCAAAAGGTTTTGGGAACATATCTACACGGTATATTCGACAACGGCAAATGGCGTCGCAGTTGGCTCAATCTCCTGCGCGATCGCAAAGGCTTAGCACCATTACCCATAGAAATTAGCGATTACCACATCCAGAGAGATCTGATCTTTGAACGATTGGCCGAAGCGATCGCTCCCCATCTCAACTTAGAGATATTAAAGCTCTAGAGACAGCCGATCCCCGATCGAAATATGGTGTTACTGCGCAGTGAAGTAAATTGAAGCGTTAAGATCTTGAAGAGGAAGCTTTTCTAGATTCAGCAAGGTAGCTATGAAAATCCACCAGCTAGAAGTTAAAAATTTCCGAGGTTTTGAGCGCGAAACGTTTCGTTTCTCCGATCGGTTTAATTTGCTAATTGGCGATAATGGCTCAGGTAAAACTGCTGTATTAGATGCATTAGCGATCGCAGCAGGCACTTTTTCTGAAAGATTTGTTGGACTCCGACATAATATTTATGATGATAAGTCCAGAATCCGGGATACTGACATTCGTCAAGTAAACCTTAAAAACGGACAAAATTTGAGTAGGGAGTACCAGTATCCAGTTGAAGTTTCTTGCCAAGCCGTAATTAATGATCGGGAAATTAGTTGGACAAAATCAGTTGTCTATAACGTTCGTTCCATTACACACGAAATTTCAATAGCCTTGCAACAAATTCAAGCAAAGGTTCAAGCTGGCGAGCACATTACCTTGCCATTAATTGTCTACTATGGAACAGGTCGTCTTTGGCAGAAGAAAAAGCGCAATGAAATAGAATTACCCAATTCGATTCCCCGTACATTTGTATACGAAGATTGCCTCGATCCCAGATCTAACCTAATTTTAGACTGGTTTAAAGTAGTTGATATTCCTTTCCTTCAGGAGCAAAATGCTTTTGTTTTACTAAATGTCGTAGAAGAAGCACTATCAATCTGTGACGTTGAAGGTTGGCAAAGTTTTACCTACAATAAACGAGAAGATAATCTTATTGCTACTGCTAAAGATAGCCGCACCTTTCCTTTTGACATGCTAAGTGATGGCATCCGAAATATGCTAGGGATGGTAGCTGATATCGCTTTTCGTGCAGCAGTTTTAAATCCTCACTTAGGATCGGAAGCAGCAAGGAAAACCCCAGGTATTGTACTAATCGATGAAATCGATCTGCATTTACACCCAAAATGGCAGCGACGAGTTGTCGAGGATTTAAAGCGAACTTTTCCTGAAATTCAATTTTTTGCTACTACTCATTCGCCATTTATGATTCAATCTCTTCGTCTTGGGGAACTCATTAATCTAGATCGAAGACCTGGAGAGTATTACAACAAAAGCATTGAGGACATTGCCGAAGATGTCATGGGCGTAGAGCTACCCCAGCATAGTGAGCGATGGCAAGATATGATGAAAGCGGCTGAGGAATATTATCGCGTACTGCAAGCATCTCAGGAAGCTAGTCCAGAGGAAGTTGAGAGACTAAAGGTAAAACTTGATGAATTGTCAATGCCCTACAGCGACGATCCTGCTTATCATGCTTTCCTGAAAATGGAAAGAACTGCTGCGGGTCTGTGATCGAGAATTATGAGACCAATTGAGCGTGGTAATACTCCAACAGATAACGCGGGCAGCCCAAGACGATTTCAAGAATACCAGAATGCGCGGGGAGACTTAATTGATAGGCTGGGAGAATATTGCTCCTACTGTGAAATGCACCTTGATGCCTCTTTAGCAGTCGAGCACGTACAACCAAAATCCTTAAATGTTGACCTAGAATTAGAGTGGAATAATTTTCTGTTAGGATGCTCCAATTGCAACTCCACGAAAAAGGATAAGTCGATTAACTTGGATGATTACTACTGGCCCGATCGCGATAATACCTATCGTGCATTTGAGTACAGCAAGGGTGGATTTGTAAGTGTAAGTTCGAGTTTGACAGAACCTGAAAGACAACGCGCTCGGGCAACAATTGAGTTAACAGGCTTGGACAAAATATCCCTAAATAATTTGCACAGGAGCGATCGCAGGCAAATTAACCGACGTGAGGCATGGGATATTGCTGAAAGGTCTCTCAAAAATTTAAATCAACGCGATAGTCTGGAAATGCGGGAGCAAATTGTGGAGACAGCCATAGCAAAAGGATTTTGGTCTATTTGGATGACCGTTTTTCGGGACGATCCAGATATGCTCGATCGATTTATTAATGCTTTCCCTGGCACATGCAAAAATTGTTTCGATCTCCAGGGTAAGCCTACATCCCGACCCGGAGGAATGCTTTAATTCATATTGCTTTAGTATCCAGCGTGCGATCGTAGCCTGAAATGAAACGCGGTGTCGCAGGGATGTTATTAACGCAGCGCAATAATTGAAAAGGTCAGCACTACATCAATCTGTAAGCTCGCATTAACAAAGAGCTAGCTGGTTTAGCTAGCCAAACTGGAATCTTTTTCCCTTGAGGGTTTAGTATCTGCTGCGGCGATCGCCACTTCTAACAGGGATAGGAACCAGTTCTGGCTCAGGCTGTCTTTGTCCCACTAAGGTTTCGAGTACGCGCTTGAATACTTCACCCAAATTTCTCAAAACTCTTTTGATAGATTTCACTATTAGTAGTCCCCTATCATATCTGGCTAATTTTATTAACCTATCATAACAAAACTTTTTCTTAAATGGTTAAGTGCGGAGTAAACGCTCATCCTTCTGACCCAATTTCTACCTCTAGACGGACTAAACTGATGCTTAATTGCCCGTACTTCACCATCAGGATTGGCAATGCCAATATAAACCAAGCCAACTGGCTTGGTTTCAGAGCCACCATCTGGCCCTGCAATTCCTGTAATGCTTATGCCCCAATCACTCTGCAATTTTTGCTTTACACCCCGAGCCATCTGGATCGCGACGGTCTCGCTTACAGCTCCTTGCTCGGCTAAGTCTGCGGCTGATACCCCTAATTGCTCGATTTTGACAGAATTACTGTAGCTGATGATGCCGCCCAGGAAGTAATCGGAACTACCTGGTATTTCCGTAAGCATCTCTCCTAGCCAACCGCCAGTGCATGACTCAGCTACAGCCAGGGTTTGGTTGTGCTGCCTTAGATATTGCCCTGCCACGCTCGCCAGCGTGTCGTCATCTTTGCCAAAGCAATGCTCGCCAGTCAGTTGCAAAATTTCAGCTTCAATGGGGGCGATTAACTCTAGCGCCTCTGCGATCGTGCTGGCGCGGGCAGTTATCCGCAAGCGTGCTTGTCCGTAACTAGCATAGGGGGCAACCGTCGGGTTAGACAGATTAAACAGGTGGTTGACGCGTTCTGAGAGGGCAGATTCGCTAATTCCAAAATATAATAGCTCTCGGGAATGAAAAATTGCTTCCAGCCAGCCTCGCGATCGCAATAGATCGGGCACTGTTGCTTCCCACATGGCATGTAGCTCGAACGGTACGCCGGGGAAAGTCAGGATTAATAATGTCGGTCTGGGCTGCCAAATCATGCCAGGGGCAGAACCAACCGGATTTGGTAATGTGTCGGCTCCCTCCGGTAAGAGTGCCTGCTTGCGATTGTTCTCGGTAATTTTTTGACCAGTATAGGCAAATTTTCGCTGAATATCTGCCCATAACTCCGGACGTTCCACTAAGGGTGTAGCAAAAAAGTCGGCGATCGCTGCTGTGGTCAGATCGTCTGGTGTGGGGCCAAGCCCACCCGTAGTGATAATCAGGTTACTGCGTCCGGCAGCGATCGCCAGTACTTTTTGCAAGCGTTCGGAGTTATCCCCGACCACGGTTTGATAGAAATGAGGTATGCCAAGCTGCGCTAGCTGTTGCGCTAGGTATTGCGCATTGCTATTCAGGATTTCTCCCAGCAATAACTCCGTACCGACGCAAATAATTTCAGCGCTGATATTCATGACAGTTATATGTAAGTGCGGCGACGTTTCCGTGCAGCTTCTTCCTTACGTTTGCGGCTGAGACTGGGCTTTTCATAGCGCTCCCGCCGTCTTACCTCAGCTAAGATGCCAGCTTTCAGGATCTTTTTTTTGAACCGTCTTAGTGCAGATTCAATTGACTCGTTTTCGCCTAGGCGAACTTCGGCCATGACTGTGCTTCACCTCCTTATCTGCATGTTTATCTCCAGGATTAGGATCGTATACATCAAGGTGCACGACCTGATTGGCAGATTGTGCTGCGGTATTCACCACCGTGCGAATAGCTTGGAGAGTGCGCCCGTTACGCCCCACAACCCTGCCTCTGTCAGCAGGATCGAAAGCGACTCGCACTCGCAGGCGATCGCCTTTAGAATTTGTTTCACAGTCGAGCCTGAGAGCATCTTGGCTATCTAGCAAAGGCTCGATCAGAAACTTAACCAGGGCAAGATAATCAGGCACGCACTAAATCAAAAACTTTGGCCTTATCTAAAATGCGACGAACAGTATCGGTTGGCTGGGCCCCTTGCTGCAGTCTCGTGACGATCGCGGGAACGTCCAGGCGCGTTTCGTGGGTACGCGGATTGTAGACACCCAGTTCTTCTAGGGGACGGGCATCGCGCCGCGTGGTGCTTTGAATAGCAACGATGCGATAGCTTGGCTCGCGCTTTTTGCCGAAGCGCTTTAATCTCAACTTGACCATGTATTTAGAGTTTGTTTGAATTAGTCCGCAATGTTAGATTAAGTTGCGATCTCTTAGTCTAGCAGATTAATTTTGAATTCTTAAGCCTACAGTTCGCCAAAGCCTTTCTTTTTCTTTTTTTTCTTGCCGTAGTTGATCCCAGGTGGACTGTTGGGGGTTGGCATTCCGGGACCCGGCATACCAGGGAAACTGGGCATGCCAGGCAAATTGGGCATTTTGCCTTGTCCCATTTGTTGCATCATGGCACGCATGCGCTGAAAGTCAGCCACCAGCTTAGTAACATCTTGAGTCTTGTAGCCCGAACCTTTGGCAATCCGTTGCTTGCGACTGGGGCTTTTGGCAATTAGGTCTGGATCTTGACGCTCCTCTTTGGTCATGGAGCCGATCATGGCTTCGCAGCGCTTGAGTTGCTTTTCCGCTTCCTGAAGCTGGCTATCATTCACCTTCATGCCAGGGATCATTTTGATCAAGCTACCAAACGAACCCATGCTTTTCATCATGCGGGTATTTTTGAGGAAGTCGTTAAAGTCAAACCTCGCAGCCAGAATTTTTTCCTGTAACTTAGCGGCATCGGCAAGATCGATTTCTTCCGTTGCTTTTTCAACTAGAGTAACAACATCGCCCATACCTAAAATGCGCGATGCCATCCGCTCGGGGTAGAACGGCTGCAACGCTTCCACCTTTTCACCCACACCAACAAATTTAATCGGCTGCCCGGAAATCTCCCGTACCGACAGAGCCGCACCACCACGGGTGTCGCCATCGAGCTTCGTGAGAATCGCGCCCGTAATACCTATTTGCTCGTGAAAAGTGCGGGTGAGGTTAGCGGCTTCCTGGCCAGTCATGGCATCCACCACCAGCAGTACTTCATGGGGATTAATGGCCTGCTTAATTCTGGATAGTTCTGCCATCATATCCCGGTCGATTTGCAGGCGACCGGCGGTATCGACGATGACGGTATCTATACCTTGTTCTTTAGCTTTAGCAACACCTTGCTTGGCAATTTCAACCGGATCGGAGTCCGTTCCCATTTCAAACACTGGGACATTAATTTGTTTACCCAAGGTTATTAATTGATCGATCGCCGCCGGTCGGTACACGTCCGTCGCCACCAGCATAGTACTGCGATCTTGCTTGCGCAGGTGCAGCGCCAGTTTAGCAGTTGCCGTAGTTTTCCCCGTACCCTGCAAGCCTGCCATTAAAACAACCGTGGGCGGCGTATTCGCTTCAGCGAGGGGATGGTTGGACTCACCCATAAGTTGTACCAGCTCATCGTAGACGATCTTGATAAACTGCTGCGCTGGGCTAACTCCCGCCACTACTTCGGCACCTAGAGCTTCCTCGCTGATGCGCTCGACCACCGCCTTGACCACGCTGAGATTCACATCAGCTTCTAATAAAGCCCGACGCACCTCCCGAATTGCACTTTGAATATTAGCCTCGCTAATTTTGTCTTGACCGCGCAGCTTGCGCCAGGCAGCCTCAAACTTTTCGGTGATTTCATCGAACATATATTTTTATTCTTTGCCCTAGGATTGACTGGTGGGTTGAGATCTCTTACAAATATGCCTTAAATAGCCTTTACTTTGATTCTAGATGTTTTGCGATCGCCATGAATAAACAAGCCCTAGAAAACGCCAAATTAGCCAGCAACTATCACCAACAGGGGCAACTACAAGCGGCGATCGCCCACTATCAAAAAGCGATCGCGTTTCAGCATGACTTTGTGGCGGCGCACTGGAATTTAGGTAGCATTTTGCAGGAACAGGGCGATCCCGAAGCGGGTTTGAGCCACCAACTGCAAGCTTTAGAAATAAAGCCGGACTTACTCAATCCTCAGCAACATTACCAAATGGGCAGAGGGTTTATGCAAAGTGGCAAACTGGATGCCGCGATCGCCTGCTACCAGAGGGCATTACGGCAGAAACCGGATTACATTGAAGTACTTGCCGCTCTCGGCACTATATATGGCAGGCAGGGGAATTTAGATTTATCGGTGCAATATTGGCAACAACTGATCGCCATAAATCCGGCGCTCGCCGAAGCGCACTATAACCTGGGCATTACATTTTGCCGTCAAGAACGCTTTGAAGCCGCGATCGCTGCTTTTCAGAGAGCGATTCATCTGCAACCTGACCTGGATGCCGCCCACTTTAGTTTGGGCGATGTTTTTTTGCAAATTGGTAATCTCGACGTAGCGATCGCTCACTTGGAAACCACAATCGATTTGCAACCCAACTGCGCTCAGGCATATAACAGCTTGGGATTGGCACTTAGTAGAAAATTGCAGGTAGAGCAGGCGGTGGCGATGTACGAACGCGCGATCGCGATCGCGCCCGATCTAGCGCAAGCGCATTGCAATCTTGCGGATGTTTTGCTCCAGCAGGAAAAACTGGATGAAGCGATCGCGGCTTGCCGTCAAGCGATTGCCCTGAAGCCAGATCTGGCAGCAGCATATTCCAATCTTGGCGTTGCTCTGATGCGTCAGGGGCAGTTAGAGGAGGCGATCGCTGCTTGCTCCGAAGCAATTAAGCTGCAGCCTAATTTGGCAGCCGCTCATAGCAATCTCGGTGAGGTTTTATTTAAACAGGACAGGTTAGATGAGGCGATTGCTGCCTACGAAAAAGCAATTGCACTCGACCCCAACTTAGGCGATGCCCATTGCAATTTGGGTGTAGCGCTGTGCGAACTAAATCGCATTGACGCAGCCCTGAAGCATTTACACAAAGCAGTGAGCTTGCAGCCCGATGATGCCATTTCCCATGTCAATCTGGGCATGACCCAAATCCTGATCGGTGATTTCGCCAATGGTTTAGTTGAGTACGAATGGCGCTGGCAACAAAAGGATGTGCCATCCCCCAAGTTTACGCAGCCACTATGGGATGGTTCGGAATTAGCGGGAAAAACTATCTTACTTTGGGCAGAACAGGGATTGGGCGACACTTTGCAATTCATTCGTTATGCGCCATCGATCGCCCAAAAGGGAGGTAGGGTAATCGCGAGTTGTCCAGTGACTTTGGTACGCTTAGTAGCGAGCGTGCCAGGTGTAGAGATGGCGATCGCGGAAGGCGAACCGCTACCAGCATTTGACGTTCACGCCCAAATGCTGAGCTTGCCCAGGCTGCTCGATACAACCGTCTCGAACATTCCTAGTATTCCAGTTCCCTATATTCCAGCCGATCTATGGCAGCATAAAGATATCTCTAGGGAATCCCTCTGCGATCGCGCCCTCAACGTAGGCATTGTTTGGGCGAGCGGCTATCGCCAAAGAGAGGACTCTCTGCGGTTCTATCACAAAAAATCCTGTCCGTTATCGCTAATGATACAATTGCTAGAATTACCCCACGTACATCTTTATAGTTTGCAAGTAGGGCGTAATGCTAACGATCTCGATGGGCTAGGAGAATTTAGCGATCGCTTGCACAATTGGAGTCCCTTAATCCGAGATTTTGCAGATACAGCCGCGCTCGCGAATCAATTAGATTTAGTGATTTCTGTAGATACGGCGATCGTGCATCTAGTAGGCGCTATGGGCAAGCCCGTCTGGACGCTTTTACCTTTCGCTCCCGATTGGCGCTGGTTTTTAGATCGCGAAGATACGCCCTGGTATCCCACGATGCGATTATTTCGCCAAACAGAACGAGGGGATTGGGATGGGGTAATGCGGCGAGTTTATGATGCCTTGAAAACTTTTCAGCTATGAGTAAATCGACAGGAGTAAACCGATGACTAATTTGTCTGAAGCTGAGATTTACTTCGAGGAAGGCAATCGACTGAATCGCCAGAATCAGTTGGAGGCGGCGGTGAAAAACTATCAACAGTCGATCGCGCTGCAACCAGATATGGCAAAAGCGTACGGCAACCTGGGCTTAACTTTGAGCCGACTGGGGCAGTTAGCAGCAGCGACCAGCAGTTACAAACAGGCGATCGCATTAGAACCAAATAATATTGACATCCGCTACAATCTGGGCGCGATCCTGCTAAAGCAGAATCTCCTCACTGAAGCCGAGCAAACCTTTAGGGCAATCTTGCAGATTATCCCAAATCATAGTAATGCCTTAGTTAGCCTGGGCAATATCTTCATGCAGCAAAATCGACTAGATGAAGCAACTAACATCTATCACCAGCTTGTAGAACTTCATCCCACACTTGCGGATCTGCGCTACAATCTTGCCGTTTTGATGTACCAACAAGGTAGGCTGGACGAGGCAACTTCCCATTTGCGATCGATCTTACTCATCGATCCCAACCATATAGGCTGCTATTTCAGTCTGGGTAATATTTTAGTCGAACAAAATCGATATGACGAAGCGATCGCCAATTATCACCAGGCTTTGCAGCTTAAACCCAATGACTCACTCATTCACTTCAAGTTAGGTAATGCCTTAGCCCAACAAGAGAAATTCCCAGAAGCAATTAGTAATTATCAGAGTGCCATTCAGCATCAACCCCATTATGTCGATGCCTACCAAAACCTCGGGATCGTTCTGCGCAAACTGGAAAGATTCGAGGAAGCGATCGCTGCCTATCAGAGCGTTTTGCAGATCGCTCCCAACCACCACGAGGTTTTCTATAATTTAGGGAATACATACCTCGACTTAGATCGATGCGATCGGGCGATCGCCTGCTATCAACGCGCAATTCAAATCTCTCCCAACTTCGCCCAGGCTCTCAATAGTTTGGGTACCGCCTACCGCCAGCAAGGTAGATTGAACGAAGCGATCGCCTGCATCGAAAGAGCGATCGCTATCCACAGCGATTATACCGAAGCGCACTTTAATCTGGCTAGCACTTTGTTATTGGCTGGCGATCTGCAACGAGGGTTTGCGGAATTTGAGTATCGTCTCAAGAGTCAGAATTTTGCCGATGTATATCAATCTTTTCAACAACCGCAATGGGATGGTTCGCCATTAGAAGGGAAGACTATTCTGCTCTATAGCGATGCGGCTTTGGGCGATACCATACAGGCAGTACGGTATATCCCGCAGGTTGTGGAGCGCGGTGGACGGGTGATTTTGCGCAGCAAAGAGAGTTTTCGGCGGTTATTGCAAAATAGCGCAGATGTAGATCGCTTTATTGCCGAAGAAGACGATCTGCCAGATTTCGAGGTATTTGCCCCATTACTCAGCCTCCCTCACATACTCGACACGACTCTAGAGACAATTCCCAATGGAGTTCCCTATATCTTTCCCCTGAGCTGCGCATGCGATCTGCCCTGCCCTATCCCAGATGCTATGAAAGTTGGTATTGTCTGGTCTAGCGGTTATCGCAGTGCATCCTACGAGTTGAAAAAATTCTATCGCCATAAATCCTGCGATCTTTCACTGTTCGAGCCAATTCTCTCTATGTCAAATATTTGTTTCTATAGTTTGCAAGTCGGGCAGAATGTTGAGGCAATTAGAGAGTTTAGCGATCGCCCCCACATTATTGACCTAAGCGATAAAATCCATGATTTTGCAGACACTGCGAATATTATCTCTCAGTTGGATCTGGTAATTACGGTCGATACTGCCGTGGCGCACTTGGCGGGTGCGATGGCAAAACCTGTATGGGTGTTGATTCCTTTTGTGCCGGACTGGCGCTGGATGTTAGGACGCGATGATAGTCCCTGGTATCCAACCATGCGACTGTTTCGACAAAAACAGATTGGCGACTGGCAGGAAGTTTTCGGCAGAGTACATGATGCCTTAAGTCAATATAAAATACCAGTATCGAATTTTTGAGTAACAGTAATGAGGGAATGAAAGCTGCCCTGTAACTGGACATCTTCAGAGAGTTTATATTCCTTCTTCTAAAATTTCTCGGACAGTTAATTGCAATTCTGGGAAGGCTTTAGAGATAATTACTTCGGAATCTCTAAAGACCGTGCGTTGATATTTACCTGTTTCGTCAAGATTGTGAACGAATACTGTGGGTTGTTTGGGCTTGCCCAAAAACTCAATTCCGCCTATGCCAAGGTAGTCAACAATCCAATACTCTGGAATGCCAAGTCTTTCGTACTCATCCAGTTTATCGATGTAGTCATCTTGCCAATTGGAAGACACGATTTCTACTGCCAATTGAATCGGCTCGGTTAGGGCAGAATATGCTTTGCGATTGGATTTCCAAAGTGTCCGATCGACTACGCTGACATCGGGATTGCGGCCTCGTTCCTCTCCATCCTTAGTCAATACTGCCAGCAGAACTCTACCTGTAACTAAATAGTTTAAGTTGAGGCGCTTGGACTCTTCTTTAAATCGATCGGCAATAAATTCTGCGAGCAGATCGTGTTCCCTTGTGGCTCTCATCTCAACGATTTCTCCATCCACAAGTTCGTAGATACCTTGTCCATCCGGGTACTGTTCGAGAAATTCATCAAAGGCGAGCTTGCGCGATTTTGTCTGCGTCATGGCGCTTTTCCTTAGCTAAGGAGAACCACTATTCACTAGCTATATTAGCAGGATTTGCACAAAAGGGGGTGTAGTTATAGCGTTTTTCAATTGAGAACAGGTTTTATCGACGGGGTGAAGGGGTGGAACCCCTTCTTGGGGGCAACGCCCCCAAACCCCCTTCTCGTTTTCATCTGAAAACCGCTATATACCAAATTTGAACAGTAAAAACGACAGATTATTGCAAGCGATCGCTCAAATCAGAAAGGTTAGTATCATCAAGACCTGCTCAGTTCATCTAATAACGCCTGAAATCGTGGATCGGAGCGAATACGATCGAAATCTGAATCCGTTCTTGCCAAGTTTTGATACTCTTCAGGATTGAGTTGAATTGCTTTCTGTAAATTCTCAATTGCTGGCTCGATTTCACCCTGCAAAGCGTAAGCACAAGCTTTATTATAAAGAGTTTTTGGATTGTCAGGTTTAATTTGCAAGGCTTTGTCATAAGTAGCGATCGCCTCTTCATAACGGCCCAGTTTAGCTAATCCTATGCCTTTGTTATTCAAAATTTCATGGTCTGGTTTGATTGCCAAGGCTCGATCATAGGCAGCGATCGCTTCTTCATCTCTACCTAAATTAGCTAAAGCAATACCTCGATTAGACCATACATAATAGTAGTCGGACTTGAGTTCTATTGCTTTGTCATAGGATGCGATCGCTTCTTCATGTCTGCCTAAATTAGCTAGAGCAGCACCTCGATTAGACCAAGCATCACTGTAGTCAGGTTTGAGTTCTACCGCTTTGTCATAGGAAGCGATCGCTTCCTCATATCTATCTAAACTAGCGAAAGAGACACCTTGACCGTACCATGATAGATGGCAATTAGACTGATGAGTAATAGCATTATGGTAAGAAGAAAGAGCTTCATCATGTCTGACTAACTTCCTAAGAACATCACCTCGCTCACACCATGAACTGTGATGACTTGGATCGATTTGAAGGGCTTGGTCAAAAGAGGCAAGTGCTTCCTCATGTCGATTCAACATGTATAAAGCATAACTTCGCTTATACCATGCATAGTGATAATTGGGTTGAATTTCAAGTGCTCGATCGCAGCTATCAATTGTTTCTTCGTAACGATTTAAGTTACATAAAGCCCATGCACGATTCCCTAATGCTTTGTAGTAGTCAGGCTTAATTTCTAATGCTTTATCAAAAGCAGCGAGTGCTTCCTTATTGTTGCCTAGTTTAGCTAGAGCTTTGCCTCGACCATGCCACGCATAATGGTAGTCAGGTTTGATTTCTACCGCTTTGTCATAGGATGCCAGTGCTTCCTCATATTTCTCTAAGTTGACTAGAGCAGCACCACGGTTGTTCCATGCAGTATGGTCATCAGATTTGAATTCTATAGCTTTGCTATAGGAGATAATAGCTTCTTCATATCTACCTAAATTAGCTAAAACAAAACCTTTAACACGCCATACATTAGGGTCATTAGGTTTGAGTTGTAAAGCCTTGTCACAGGAGTCAATTGCCTCTTCATGCCTACCTAAGTTGGTAAGAGCATTGCCGCGATTAAGCCAAGCGTAATAATCTGGTTTAAGTGCTATAACTTTGTCATAAGAAGCGATCGCTTCTTCATGTCTGCCTAAATTGGCTAGAGCAATACCTCGGTTGTGCCAGGCAGTGTGGTCGTCAGATTTGAGTTCTACAGCCCTGTCATAGGAGGTAAGTGCTTCTTCATGTCTGCCTAAATTAGCTAGAGCAATACCTCGGTTATGCCAGGCATTTTGGTAATCAGGTTTGAGTTCTATAGCCTTAGCATAGGAGATAATCGCTTCTTCATGCCTACCTAAACTGGTTAGAGCATCGCCGCGACTAGACCAACTATAAAAATAATCTGGTTTAAGTGCTATAGCTTTGGCATAAGAAGTGATCGCTTCTTCATATCTGCCTAAATTAGCTAGAGCAATACCTCGGTTATGCCAGGCATTTTGGTAATCAGGTTTGAATTTTATAGCCTTGTCATAGGAGGCGATCGCTTCTTCATGACGACCCAGGTTAGCTAGAGAAATACCTTGATTAAGCCACGCACTATCTTTGTTAGGTGTTATAGCTAGAATGAAACTATAGCATTCAAGCGCCTCCTCATACCTCCTTAATTGACTTAGAGCTTTAGCTTTGTTAGACCATGCTGCAGAGCAATCATATTTCGACTCTATGGCTTTATCACAAGCAGAGATAGCCTCTTCATACCTTCCTAAGTTCATAAGATCCCAGCATTGGTTGCACCATATCCAATGATAGCTAGGGGCACTCGGCAACACCGTGTCAATGTAGGGGGAAAACGGCTGCTCAAAGCCAATTAGCCCCTTTATGGAATGACCTTGGTCCAGCCATGCATTTTGAACTGGCAATAACTTGTCATAAGGGGCAATTACCTGCTCGTGACGAGTTAGATTACTAGAAGCAATGTCTCGATTAATCTGTGCATCACGGAAGTCAGGTTTGATTTTTAGGGTCTCGTCATAGGAGGCGATCGCTTCTATATACTTGCCCAAGTTTGATAAGGCATTGCCTCGCTTGTAGAACGCGAGGTAATGGTTTGGTTCAATGTCTACTACCTTGTTATAAGAGGCGATCGCTTGTTCATATCTGTCTAAGTTACCTAAGGCAATGCCTCGATTGAACCAAGCTTGGTAATGATCTGGTTTGATTTTTAAGACTTTGTCATAGGATGCAATTGCTTCTTCATCTTCACTGCTTAGGGCAAAAATATAACCTTGCTCAAATAAAAGCTTTACTCGGCGATCCAAGGTTTGATTTGGTTCGTTCAGTAGTTTTCCAATTTCTATGATTCGGTTATTGCATTGCCGGGAATTCCAGTTTGAGTATTCTTTGAAATCTCCTTCTAAGACAATTTGGGGAAATTCTCGATCTACGAATTCTTTGGTATGAAATTCAGTTACACTTGAATTCCAGTCAAAGAAATCTGGGGCACGATGGATAAAATATTTGATCGCAAATCGAGGCAAGAGAAAAACAAAACAGATGTTGGGAAAATGGTCGCGAAAATTTTCGCGCTGCCAATTTAAATGTGCAAGAACTGGAGGAACAGTATCTAGCTTATAGTAATCACCTTGACCGCCATAGCCTGGGCGAATGTATGCATCTAGAGATTTTTCTAGCCCAGATATAAATAGAATATCAATTTTATCGTGGTTGGGAAGATCTACTACACGATTGTAGAGATTGTCTATTGGCTGGTCTAATGGCAAGACTTCAATAATTTTATGGGAAACATCTTGCCTTATTCTTTTAATTAATTTCTCTCCTTCTACTAAGGTTACACAACGAACAAAGTATAAGCCAAATCCTTTGCGACGGCGCAGCGATCTCATCAGAGCTTTATATTCTTCCTCTGGATTTGTTTGCATATGCTTATCCCAATCAATTGTTGCTGTCCCCATGATTTTCCAGTTCTTCTAATGCAATCTTGAAGCCATCAAGCGCCCTAATCAAAGGGTGTATGTCATACCAGCTTTTTAATTCATCATCAGCATCTAAATAACGGTACTCATAGATACAACGCTTACCCAAAAGCAGTCGATGAATGTCGTCATTCAGAATCTTTTTAGTTTTAAATACTTTTGCTAAAGATTTCCACTCGCTATCATTAATAGCTTCAGCGTAAGTATTTCGAGCTTCAGATATCGCCCTTTGCACAGCTCTTTGGGAAATTGGCAACTTATCTGTCCAGTCGATAGCCGTTTGAATCATTTGCATCAAGTTCCGCACGTGACCGCCGCTCATGATGCAGAGGCGTTCGAGTATTTCCGAGCCTTCAAATACCTCTTTATCCAAAGATGTAGCTAGTTTTGGATCTACGATTTTTATCCTTTTGGCAATTGTCTCTCGGAACTTTTGCATGCCTTCTACATTGACACTATCATCTAGATTGCGTACCATCACCATTGGCAGCACATCAGGCTTGCTCTCATAATTATCATCAAACTTGGTCGCACGGCTAGACAGTACCATCGAAATTGGAACGGTATAAATGACGTGGCATTCCAGACCCTTTAGTTGTTCGCTACGATTCAAAAAAATTTCATCGTGGTTGTTCTGTCCGTCCGTTATCTTTTCTACAGTGCGATCTAGACTGTCAGCAATTACCACTAAACCTGCGTATTTTTCCTTTTCTAGTTCTTTTTTTGCTACTTTAATAAATTCATTTAATGCTTTTACTAGCGAGACTGTATTGTCATTTACCTGCTGCCGTACCTTGGCTCTAATATCGGGAACTGCCCTGAGGTTAGCGGAAATTTTGGCAAATTGAGAAATTTGCTGCTCTAGGGTCAATGTGTCAAATTCAACCTCAGTTAAGGCTAGCTCTTTTAGTGATTGCCACCGATCTTTCATCCATTGCAGCAGTGGATTATATCCTACTTCAAGCTTGTAACTACTGACCAAACGGCGCGTGCAGGCAAGCAAAATATCAGCATATTCGGTATCTTGCGGTTCGATGTCCTCCTCCGCTGCAAAATACACGACAAAATACTGCTTTTTTTCTAAATGCTTTTTTAGTTGCAATAACTCTGTGGACTTGCCCACACCTCGGTGTCCCGTATAGAGTTGGCAAGTAGGTTGTTTAGAGCGCACGATCCGATTGCCTAACTCTCTATGAGCGCTCCAGCCTCCTCGTACGCTTTCGTAGTCCACATACGCACTTGGTTCAGGTGGTTCTGAAGGCTCAAAGGCGCTATAGATCTCGGTAAGTATATCTGCCATCGGTGTTGAGTATAGAATCGGATTTGTAAGGTTCCTAACTCCCAAATTCTAACCCGATTTGTCAAGTGAGGTATATGTCAAGCTGTTTTTTAAACGTGGAACCCTATACAGAGCCGAGGTTGCTGCCCTAACTCAGAATAGCCCCACCGCGATCGGGTCAATTTCTGCGGTGATGAGACGATCGCAGTTAAGTTATGCTGTTAAGACTGAACGATCTGTGTGGTATGGTAGCGACTTTAACATCTCCTCTGGTATTTCCTCTGGCTGCTGTCGTAGGACAGGAGGCAATTAAAACGGCTTTGTTACTGGCGGCGGTAGATCCGGGACTGGGGGGCGTGGCGATCGCGGGACGTAGGGGTACGGCTAAGTCGGTGCTGGCACGGGGACTGCACGCACTCCTGCCGCCAATTGAAGTCGTAGTTGGCTCGTTCAGTAACTGCGATCCGACCAAACCGGAAACTTGGGAAGATAATTTGAGCGATCGCCTGGGCGATCGTGACATGGAAACCAAGGTTATTCCCGCGCCATTCGTGCAAATTCCGCTGGGAGTGACCGAAGATCGCCTGCTGGGTTCTGTGGATGTGAGCAAGTCGGTGCAGCAGGGAGAGACGGTATTTCAGCCTGGACTATTGGCGGAGGCAAATCGGGGCGTATTGTACGTGGACGAAATTAATCTGCTGGATACGCAGATTTCCAACCTGTTATTGTCAACCCTGAGTACGGGCTATAACCAGATCGAGCGTGAAGGTATTAGCTTTCAACATCCCTGCCAGCCATTGCTAATTGCCACCTACAATCCCGAAGAAGGCGATATCGGCGCGCATTTACTAGATCGGATTGCGATTACGCTATCGGCGGATGGCGTGTTGGGGCTGGACGAGCGCGTGGAAGCGGTGGATATGGCGATCGCCTATGCCAACAATCCAGAGGGCTTCCTGTCTCAGTTTGATGAGGATATTGAGAATCTGCGCACGCAAATTATCCTGGCGCGGGAATGGTTGAAGGACGTGTCTGCCACCGCCGACCAGGTGAAATACCTCGTGAACGAGGCAATCCGTGGTGGCGTGCAGGGACATCGAGCCGAACTATTTGCCCTGCGCGTGGCGAAAGCCCATGCTGCTATAGATGGTAGAACTAATCTCAATGCCGACGATCTGCGTAAGGCGGTGGAATTGGTAATCGTGCCGCGTGCCACAATTTTGCAGGAACAGCCGCCAGAGCAACAACCGCAGTCTCCACCACCGCCACCGCCCGAAAATTCCGAGCAGCCCGACGAGCCGCAGGATGAGGATGAGGACGAACCGCAAGAAGAGGTAGAACCGCCCAGCCTGCCAGAGGAATTTGTCTTCGATCCCGAGGGCGTAATTCTCGATCCGGAGGTGATGTATTTCGCCCAGTCGCTCAAGCGTCAGGGTAAGTCCGGCTCGCGCAGCATGGTATTCTCGCAGGAACGGGGTCGATATATCAAGCCAGTGATGCCGCAGGGTAAGAGCGATCGCATTGCTGTTGATGCCACGTTGCGTGCCTGTGCGCCTTACCAAAAGGCGCGGCGCAGTCGCCATCCCGATCGCAAAGTGATTGTCGAAAATGTGGATATGCGAGCGAAACGCTTGGCTCGTAAAGCGGGGGCGCTGGTAGTATTCGTAGTGGATGCCTCTGGCTCGATGGCGTTGAATCGGATGCAGTCCGCCAAGGGTGCAGTGCTGCGCCTTTTGACGGAAGCATATCAAAACCGCGACCAGATTGCTTTGATTCCCTTCCGAGGCGAACGGGCAGAGGTCTTGCTGCCACCCACGCGCTCGATTGAAGCGGCGAGGAGGAGATTGGATTTGTTACCCTGTGGAGGTGGTTCGCCCTTGGCACACGGTCTGACGCAGGCGGTTAGAGTGGGACTCAACGCGCAGCAGTCCGGCGACGTGGGGCAGGTGATGCTGGTAGCAATCACCGACGGGCGCGGTAATATTCCGCTCTCGCGATCGCTAGGCGAACCAGCCGATCCAAATATCAAACCCGATATCAAAGCAGAGTTGTTGGATATTGCCAAAAAGATTCGGGTGCTAGGCTTATCTCTGTTAGTGATAGATACGGAAAACAAGTTTGTTTCAACTGGCTTTGCGAAAGAGTTAGCCCAGAATGCTGGCGGCAAATATTATCATCTACCGAAAGCAACTGATGCGGCGATCGCGGCTATGACCCGCAACGCGATTAACGACATGCGCAGTTGATGATGAGTAGCAGTGACTAGCTTTTCAGCTTGAGACACTGCTAAAATGCTAAACTTGAATGCGATTAGTGTTTCATAATTCTGTGGCTGAAATCTCCAAAGAGGCTATTGGCAAAATTTTAGAATTGATGGGTAGGCTATCAATGTTAATAGATGCAGCTTCATCTATAGAGTTATCTATTTTTAATAATTATGGTGAAACTGAGGAAATAGTCTACGTGTTAGAGCAACTACAAAACACTAAGGAGAGGGGAATTTCCGCTTATTCAAGGCTTTCTACTCTTCTGTTAAAAGTGTCTGAGGTTCAACCATCTGCGCCTATGGTTATGATGGAGATGTTAGCCAAAGCCATGGAGCAAGCCCAGGCTACTGTTGACGCTGGAGAAGCAACTGTTAGAGAAGCAAGAAATGATTGGAGTATGTAATGACTACACCTGTTATACCAGATCCTCAAAAAGTTCAGAAAACTGTAGTTAAGTTGCAGGAAGTTTGCCAGCAATTTGACGCGCTGAACTTTACACTTGATGAATTAATTGCACAAGTTGATGCAGAAATACAAAATAGCCCCTTGACGATTTACCATCTTAGGAAAAATCGCGAACCGCAAAGCGCATAGCGCTCGCATGCAATGAAATGGGGGTTTACGCTATGGATTATGGAGTAAAGATTGTTGCCGTTCGGTGATGCAAACCGTTCGCTTTATTTCTTGGCGGGTACTGTACTTTACACTTCTATGAACCTTTTGGAAGCACGTAATAAAATTAACTCTCTAATGTCAGTATTTGTTACGCAAGTGAAAGGTGCAACAGTAATGGGACAAACGGACATCAATCGAGTTGCGGAAATGATGCTTATTCCATTGTTTGCGGAGGTGTACGGCTTTAAGGCACTTAAAAACTTGAACACTGATAAGGATAATCACCCAGCAATTGATTTGGGTGATGAAACTGCTAAGGTGTGCGTTCAAGTCACGTCAACATCTGACATAGAAAAAGTGAAATCTTCTTTACGAAAATTTGTGGAATACAAGTTTTATGAAAAGTACGATCGATTGATCGTTTACATCCTAACAGAAAAGCAAAAATCATACTCAAGTAAAGCTTTTACGAATATTATTCAAGGGAAATTCAAGTTTGACTCAAAGAAAGATATTCAGGATTCCTCTAACTTATTAAAAGTAGTAGCTCATTTCTCGATCGATAAAGTAGAAAAAGTAAAAGAAATCCTTGAGGCAAATATTGAAGGCAAAACTAGACTGCTTCCCAGCCCAGAAGAACATAAGACTGAGACCACATATCTTAATCTAGTCAAAATATCCTTTCCTAAAACTCTCTACACAGCGGATTTAGCTATTCAACCACAATTTTCCTCTGCCGATAGAGGTAAATCATCAGGAAGAAGAAATAGCGCTCCGCGAGAGATAGTTCAAGAAGCACTTGCAAAACAAGGGCTGAAGTTTGGAGTTGATTGGGAGTATTTTAAGAGAAGAATTATTACATTCCACGATCTTAACAATAGTGATTTACCTCTAGCAAAAATTGTGAATAGAGAAACAATAACTGAAATCAACACTCAGGAATTCTTTGATAAAGGTGAGGAGCACGAAAAAACATTCAAATCCTTGTTGAGAAGATGCTTACAACAAAAACTATATCAACAGCAAGTTTTGTGGCAATATAAAGAGCAATTATTTATATTCGGTCAAATCGAAGAAGAATCAGAGCGTAAAGAACATTGGTTCGGAGAACGTGCTGCCGATAGAGTAGTTTATGAGCGATTTATGAAGAAAGAAAAGCCGCTTGAAACTTCTTACTGCAAGCATCTTGCTTTCAAAATACAATTTAAGAGATTTGGGGGGGATTGGTATATCCTAATTAAGCCAGAATGGTTCTTTAGCTATGATGGCTACAAAAAATCTTCCTTTAATAAAGATAGAGCTGATTGGTTAAAGAAAAGAGAGAACAATAATCAGGTTTTTAACCATCTTCGTTTCATCACATATTTTCTGGGCAATAGCGAACCTCTTCAAATTACTAAACGCACCTATCCATTTCTTTCCTTTGGACAACTTCTATCCTTTGATTCCTCTCCTTTGTTAAATGACTATGAATGGAATCCTCCAAAGAAAGAAGAAGAAGAGGATTTCAATGATATTCAAGATCTACCATTATTTAAGTATGAAACTGCACCTAATTGACGAGCCTCTCCTTGAATTTGCCCAGGGAAATCATGTTTGCCCAAGAAAGGGAATTACGGACTTCAATGTTTATGATACAAAAATGAGTGCAAGACGAGAGCGCATTTTTGTAGGTGCAGTTGGCACGAGTGACAATTTAGCCAAATTATCTGCCTGGCTAGAAAGATGCTCAAACTTCATTCCAGCTAACTCTAATAGCAAGCACCCTACGTTATTTCCTGCGTTCTGTGGATTTAATCAAAGCTCTGGATTTAAGGCAAATCTGCTGTTTGAAGAGGGAATTACACGAAACATAAACAATTCTGATGTTAGGAAGATTCTTGCAATTACAAGTTGGAACGAACGTGTTGATGCTGCTATTGAACTGTATTATAAGTACGTTAAGTTCCTAGCTCAAAATAGAACCGTTGATGTAATTGTATGCATTATCCCTACCCAATTGTATGACAAGATTGTTCAAGAAGACCATGAGTCTTTTGAAGATTCTGATAGAGATGAAGAACCTCAAGACAATCTAGAAACTAACTTTAGGAGAGCTTTAAAGGCAAAAACCATGCATCTTGGTAGACCATTACAACTTGTAAGAGAATCATCTTTAGAATCAAATGCCAGAGGTCAACAGGATGATGCAACAAAAGCATGGAATTTTTGTACTGCACTTTATTACAAAGCAAATCAAACTGTCTGTTGGAAACTAATTGCAAATCCACATAGACCATCTATCTGCTTTGTTGGCGTTAGTTTCTACAAAAGTAGAGATAGAAAGATTTTGCATACTAGCTTGGCACAGATATTTGATGAACTTGGTAATGGGGTCATATTGAGAGGTACTCCAGTTGACTTGAATAAAGAAGACCGACAGCCACATTTAATGGAAAAACAGGCTTATGAGTTACTACAATCGGCTCTATCAGAGTACCGGGTAGCTATGAATAATTCTCCTGGCAGGTTGGTCATGCATAAATCTTCAAATTACTTTACGGATGAGCTAAAAGGGTTTCGTCAAGCAGCATTAGAGTCTCAGGTAAATACGGTTGATTTTGTGACTATCCTTCGCACAGATATTAGATTGTTTCGAGGTGGTATATATCCTCCATTTAGAGGCACACATATCGAGATGGATTGGAATACCCACCTCTTAGAACCCATTTAGGAAGTCGCAGTTGCCAGATTTCTTAGCATTTTGCGGATTAAAGCCAAGTAAATAAACGATTCAGACATTTGCTCATAAAATTCATAATCCTTGCTTAGTCTACGACAATTACCTAACCAAGCAAAGGTTCGCTCTACCACCCAACGCTTTGACTCCACTACAAAACCTTTCTGATTGTCTGCCCGTTTGCTAACTTCCCAAAGCCATCCGAAGTTGTCGTTGACCCATTGTGTGATTTCATCACCAGAGAATCCAGCATCAACCAGAATTTTCTCTAATCGTGGTAATGGAGATGTGAGATTCTGTAACAACTGCTTAGCTCCTGCTCTTTCACCGATGTTAGCTGCACACACCAACACCTTTACAACTAAGCCCAAGGTGTCAACCATAGCGAAGCGTTTCTGCCCTTGATTTGCTTACCGCCATCAAAACCTCGACTGCCCGCACTTTCTGTTGTCTTCACACTCTGGCTATCGATACTCACCAAGCTTGGGGTCGCCTCTTTACTAACCTTTTCCCTAAATTGTTGGCTCAATTTGCGATTAATCTCCTCCAGTAGCCCAGTTCTTTCCCACCTTTGCCAGTAGAAATAGACCGTTGAGTAAGGCGGAAAGTCATGGGGTAGATTCTGCCATGTACAACCATTTTTGAGTATATAGAAAATGGCATTCAGTAACTCTCGCATATTTGTTTTGGGTGGCCTACCCCATTTTGATGGTTTGGGTAGCATGGGTGCGATAATTTCCCATTCTTGGTTGGATAAATCGGTATTATAGGATCGGCGCATCTCTTCAGGTTTATACTAGACTTCATCAGTATTTATACCTGCTTTTGGTGCGCCTTTTACTTCCTAAATGGCTTCTTATATACAAGGGGTGCAGTGGAATACTATAAAACCTATCCCGGACTTTACATTCCTCAACCATTAGAGATTAGGATTATAGAGTCAGATGAGTCTCCTGGGGTTATCTGCCGAGAAATTCTCGGACTAACTAAAATGAATTGGAATAACACCCAATTTGATGGGAAATATCCAATCACTATTCAATGTGCACGAAAGGTGGGCGAAATCATGAAGTATTTAGGAGAAAATGACCAGCCACAAATTCGTTACAGTTTTTACATGTAGAGTCAAAATTGCTCCTTACCTGAGTATGCTTGCTACTGGAGTTTAGACTAAAAGGCAACAAGAAGCATCTCGCTAGATAGAAACTAGCGAGAGAGAGGATAAAAGGGAAGAAGTTGAGCTAAGCAGTTGCAGCGGAAGCTTTTTGAGGGGCTTGGCATAGCGTTTTTTGACAGTAGGATAACGAATCCGTTGGGTTCGTTTTTCCCAAGAGGCCAACCTGGAGACTTACCGCGAGGTTTAGGGTCAGGGGAAGGAGAGCCAATCCTGACCAAAACTAAAGCAAAAGCATTTGCAACTCGACCAGGAGACAATTTAGTCATCGGTTTCTGCCAAGGCAGAGGAGAGTCTTGGACAAGTTCACGAGCGAGCCACAATTGCCAAGTAAGTAAAGGCATCAAGTCCGACCAAGTCTCCATCTGAGCAGGGGTAGAAAGCTGAGGGATTGTCCAATGGAGACGTTGACGCACCAAGCGATACCAATGCTCAATGGCAAATCTGCGCAGATATTTTTGCCATACCTCACTCAAGATTGGCTCGTCTTTAGCGACCCAAATCAACCACAGGGGTTTCGATTCAGGCATATCAAGACGTTCGACCAGAATGAGTGTAAAGGGATGGTCTGCGGCTTGCTTTAAGTGCAGGTTTGGCCATCGACGAATTTGCAATCGTCCCAGTTTAGGCTCTGCAATTGTGATGTCTGCTTGGGGAATAGACCAAGTGTCAGAGTCTTTGAGGCTAAATTTCTCTCCATGCTTATGGGGTCGCCCATGCCCCTCGTAATCCTTTGGGGCATGATACAGAACCCGGTTGGGGCGTAGCCTGAGCAGCTTGATACACGGGATGTCTGCTGTTTGCTGCAAAAATGGTGCGCACCCATACTCGCCATCCCCCAGGAAAAGCACAGTCCCAGGAATTTCCGCACAAACCAAGCGTAACTGACTAGCGGCTTTCTGAATCGGGTTCTCGAAACTGGTGATCCGCTCATGCCGCAACGGTAAGGCAAAACTCCCTTCTGACTCTGGAATCCAGGCAATTGTGCTGTATCCTTGCCCCACCGTAACAGGTTTGCTTCCTACTCCCGGTTGAGGTTGATGTTCGTAGGTGCGTTCTTGTAATGTCACCGCATAGGGACGCGACCAGGCTGTATGGTCGCCCGCCAATATCGTCACCTCTGCTGCCGGCATTTGCTGTATGTATTGCTTCATCAAGTCTTCACGTGGAGGATGACTATCTTGCAGTGCTTCATAGATACTCGACCACTCCCTCCGAAATAATGGGCTTAACGAAAGTTCCACAAACGATGAAACACTCCGACTCGTCAGTACCGCATCCATCAAGTCGAACAGCGCATCTCTCCCGTTCCCTATAATTTCGTACGTGTACTTGCGAAATTGCTCAAGTTTATCCAAACTAATCATGATGAAGCTGTTGATTTTATAGTCTTTTCAGCTTCCATCATCAAGCGGTCAGTCTGCAATGGCTGGCTGCTTTTTACCACTTTTTAGTCTAAACTCCAGTTGCTAGCTTCTCCGAACCACCTTCGTCCGCTGAATCAACAACCTAAAACGGCGATCGCGGCTATGACCCACAACGACTTTCCTCACACCGAGGCTATAATCTCCCAAGAACTGTGTGCGCAACTCTATGCGCGGGGTTCCTGCAACTGGTGATAAAGGCCAAGAAAAAGTTGTTTGTGCTAGAATTGCATGTAGTCAATGAGTCCTGCCAGTGAAATGACGACGACTACACAACATCTCACCCTAGCTGAGTATCTAAACTACAGTGACAGCAAAGATAGATGCTACGAACTCGTGAATGGGGAACTCGTAGAGATGTCGCCTGAATGGGATTTTAATAGCCAGATTGCTTCCAATTTATTCGCAGAGCTTTTGCAGATTGTTTCAAGCCGCTTAATCCGATGCAAAGGCACCGAGATTGTAGTAGCTGGTGTGCGAGCCACTACCCGCGTTCCAGATCTGATGGTACTGAGCGAAGAACTACTTTTAGCTTTGCGACAGTCGAGTCGCGGCACGATTACCTTGGATATGCCACCGCCCGTGCTGGTGGTGGAGGTAGTATCGCCGGGTAAAGAGAATGAAGATCGAGACTATCGTTACAAGCGATCGGAGTATGCTGCCCGAGGCATTGCTGAGTATTGGATTGTTGACCCAGAACGCGCTCAGGTGACTGTTCTAGTTCTCGTACATGGTTTATATGAGGAAGTAGTTTTTCGAGGGAGCGATCGCCTAATCTCTCAAGTCTTCCCAACGTTACAAATAACCGCCGAGCAGGTATTACGGGCAGGGGAATTGCTATAGTTGGATCGACAATAATTCCTAAGGAACTACGCGATCGGAGATGAGGATGTCACAGGACTATGCGGGGCAATCTCTTAGAGGAAGATCTTTTAAGGGACAGGACTTAACGGGCGCAAACTTTAGTCGCGCCGATATTCGCAGTGCTGATTTCAGCGGTGCTAACCTTACAGGCGCAAATTTCAGCTATGCCAAGGCTGGCCTGAGCGATGTTTGGCAAGCAGGGCTACTCTCTGGTTTGGTTGCTCTGGCGCTACTTTCTGGCGGACTTTCACTGGTGCTGAGCATTCTCGTCACCCATGAAGCTTTTGCCCTGTCATCGGTTTCTCATAGCGCGATCGCTACACCATCTGTAGCTATCCTCTTAACTATCCTGGCTTTTGCCGCGCTCTTTGCTATCCGCGAGGGCTTTGATCGCTTAGATGCCCTGTTGTTAAAAAGCATGGTGTTAGCGACAGTAGTTGCTACGACTATCCTGGGAGCGCAGCCCACCCTGGCGGTAGCGATCGCCGTTGCTACCCTGACTGCAATCGCAGCAATTTTCCTGACAGAATTGGTAGCCATACTCGTTGCCAGTGCGGAAACGATCGCGGGAACGCTTGCAGGTGCCTTAACGGGAGCGATCGCTCTGGTTGCCGCTGCTTCCAGTGCGAGTTTTGCTAATTCTCCCATCTGGTTGCCTTTAGCATCGGTGGGATTGGGAATATTTACAGCTTGGCGCTCTCTCTCCAATTACGCAGGGGATACCTGGATTCACAATCTTGCCCTGACGCTCGTTAACCTTGGGGGCAGCAGCTTTCGCGACAGCAATCTCACCGATGCAGATTTCTCCCACGCGCGCCTTAATAGCACCGACCTGCGTCAGAGTATTCTCACTCGTACGCGCTTCCATCAATCCGAAAAATTAGATGTGGCAAGGGTGGATGGTACGACTTTGAACCAGCCTGCAATCTGTTCTCTATTAGTGACGGGAAATGGACGCAAAAAGAATTTTGAAGGAGCGAGCCTGCAAGGGGCTAATTTAACTGCTGCGGATCTCAGCGGCGCTAATCTGAGAGGGGCAGATTTGCGTCACGCCACTTTGCGCGGTGCGAATTTGGAGCGAGCGAATCTCACGCTCGTAAATGCCATAGGAACGGATTTTGAGAATGCTTTGATGACAGGTGCGTGTCTGGATCGATGGGCAATTGATGCTACTACGAACCTGAATCGAGTTGATTGTCGTTATATCTACACACAATCCCACTCAGAAACCGGATTCGAGCGAAGTGATTTCGTTCCGAATGCCTCAGTTCGGCAACCGGAGCAGGGCGATTGGGCACAGGGAGAATTTACCCGCTTGTTTGCGGTAACAGAGAAGCAAACGGCAAGTATTTTTGATGCCAAGGTATCTGCAACACTGATGTCTTCAGCAATTAATCGCGAAGAGATTCTCGCCAGCTTGATGATATTGACCCAGATGGCGATCGCTGACAACCGACTTGAGGCTGAGGAAAAGGCGATGCTAGCGGAGGCAATTCAAGCCTTAGATTTACCAGCAGAAATTACCGTGGAGCGCTTGCTAGATGAGCGCATTAGCATTAACGAGCTACTTGGGAAAATTCACAGTCCTTTGATTAAAGAACAACTGTATCAATCCGCTTACGTGATGGCACGAGTCGATCGCGATGTGAGCGATCGCGAACTCGATCTTTTAAGTACAATCCAAACTAAGTTGGAATTATCAGAGCCTACGGTCAAGAAACTAGTAACGCTGGTGGAAGAAGCGCAGAAATTCTCAATTGCCGAGCAAATAGAGCATATCATCGATCCCGAGCGGCGCGAGGATGCGGTAAATACCAACGTGCGCCTGATGTCGGTGATGCACGCGATCGGCGGCGCAATGCCTACGCCTGGATTTGCTACCGTAACGCATTTGATGATTTACAAAGATCAGGTCGAATTGATTCAAAAAATCGGCAAGATTTGGGGTTATCCGGCAGGTCATGACACGCCAGAGTTTAAAAAGGCAGTATTTGGTAGTGTCGGCGCAACCGCCGCTCGCATTGCTCTTTCCAATGTCGTCCTCCTCATTCCCGTGGCAGGCAGCATCATTAGCGGCTCTACGGCATTTAGCATGACCTGGGCGATCGGCAATCTCGCCAATCAATACTTTGCCGAGGGCTGCGAGATGGACGATGTCAAATTGCAGGAACTATTCGCCGATGCCAAAGCTGAAGGCAAGCGCACCTTCGAGGATCTAAAAGAAGCGATCGCCGACAAACAAAAAGAGATTGCACCCGCGATCGCCGCCCTTCAGGAAAAATTCAAGCTAGGCAAAGTTAGCGAACAGGAGTATTTATCAGAAGTAAAAGCGATCTCATAGATCGCCCCCCTCATGTAAAGTCAGAGCTATGCGTGATGGGTAAGAATCAGAGATTTGCGTTCCCGAACGTAGCGTTGCTGCCATCCAGATACATCGATCGCCATGCGATCGCCCAGAGCTAACAGTATTTCTAACTCCTCAGAAGACATGGAATCCGATGGTAAGATGGCTACTAGCTCGTGGGATATCAGCGACGTAGAGCGATCGGATAGCCAGCAGCGAGGTGCAATCTGACCTGACAGGAAACTGATGTAGAGTTCTTGAGATTTGTCCAAATTAAGGTTCAGATATAACTTTTCTGCCACATCTAACGCTAAATCGATCTGAAGTAGGTGTTCCATTACCTCCTCATCGCTGTAAACTAGCTGCCATATATGTCCCAAAATTAAGCGTTCCAAAATAGCTGCTGCCTCAGTGCGATTCAGGTCGCAGCTTAATTGCTCTGCTTCCGCTGCCACCGCGTCTAATTCCAATAAGGGCAGGCGATCGCCATTTTCCAGGCGCTTTAATTCCGCCAGCATTCTCTGATTGAGCGTAATCTCAGCGGCTACTTGCAGTTCTGGCGGTACTTCCAGCCCATCGCGGCGGAAGGATGCCAAAATACCGTAGTTATCGCGATACACCTGCGCGTAGAGTTGATCGAGTCTGGTTAGAGTTTCGCGCGACAGTAAATGTAAAAGTTTGTGGCGGTCTTCTGCAAACAAATGTTGCAGGCTGAAATACGTTTCACCAAAAATCTCAGCCATGCTCAGCACTACTTTGGCAGCACTGGTACTTTGTAAAGCTGCAAATATGCGGGTTTTAATTTCTTCGTAGACTTCTATATTGGCTGAATTCTGAATGCAGCAATGGAAATCATAGCCGCCTAAATGCAGAACGGCAAAGGTATATGCCCGCGATTCCTGCGTAATGCCAGAAGTAAGCTGAATCTGCCCGATCGCCACTGTCATGGCACCCATGCGCTGGAGTTGATAGTCGTGCTGCTCGATCGCGTAGCAATAAAGTTGCTGCGATCGCAAGTAGCTGGTAAACAGGGAGCCAATCGCATAGTGAGCGGCAACCTGTTCCAAACTTATCCGAGATGGAATCACGAGTTGACGATAGACCTCGGCTCCATTCCCAAATTGCTCGACATTGCTGGGACAATGAGCCAAACGATTGATGAATTCCAGTTCGAGTACAACTCCGGAAACCGCCTCCGCTAGCTCGATCGCTCGGGCAGCATAACGCAGAATCTGCACGCCTTCGGGACGTGAAATTTCCTCAAAGAACCAACCGCAACTGGTGAACATCAGTAAGGAGTGGCGCTGCATCTCTAGCAGCCGCAAGGCATCAATTTGCCACTGTAAGGATGGAGATGAGGATCGATCTGAAGATGGACTGGAATCTTTACGTCCATAGCGCAGGAAAAACTCATCTAGGCTTGCCTGACTATCAATCGTACTGTGGCGCAATGAGTCTTTCAGAACCTGGATATAGGCATCCCTTGCTACCCAAGGGTCGTTAAAGTAGTGGGTCGCTTTTTCTGCATAAATGTCAATCAGGCGATCGCGCAACCAGTTTAAGCTATCTCTCAAAGGTCTCCGCCAGTTTTGATGCCATACGCCACCCTCACCAGCACAGCCGCAATTATCCTCCCAACGTCCTACGCCATGGGCGCAACTCCAGGCCGTGACGGGCTTCAGCTCGACTTCCCACATCGGTGGATTCAAACTGAGATAGTGGGCAAAGTTAGTGACTATCCAATCGCGATGCGGGAATTCCTCAGTAAAGGCATAGGCTAATGCTTTTTCTGTAAAGTGCTTGTGATGTCCGAACGTTTCGCCATCGGTTGCCACGGAAATTAACTGGGCAGAGCGACCGTCCCCTTTTACAGCCTGCTTCAGGCGGCTAGCAAAATTATAGGAACTGCTGAGCAGATCGCCAAACCCCATATCGCGGGAGATCGGTCCATCGTAGAAGAAAATATCGACGTAGGGCGTTTCCAGGATAGAATGGGAGCCCGATTCTCCTAAATGGCGCATACCGTGCAGGTAGCAGCGATAGGGGCGCGTGGGATCGATCTGGCTGCCGCCAACTTCAGTCCAGTGGCGATCGTGCCCGTTATGCGACGGATCTACCATCGGACGGCACCGCTGCGCCTGCGATGGTGCCAGCACGATAAACTTAATTCCTTCCAGTACCAGTGCTTCTAGAGTTTCGTAATCGACCGCCGTTTCCGCCAACCACATACCTTCAGGATCGCGACCAAATCTTGCCTTAAAGTCTGCTTTGCCCCAACGAATCTGGGTGAGTTTATCCCGCCAATTTGCGAGCGGCATGATGATGTGGTTGTAGACCTGGGCGATCGCATTGCCATGCCCGTTGAGACGAGCGGCACTGAGGCGATCGGCTTCGATAATGCGCTGATATACTTCGGGATCGTACTGCTCCAACCATGAGAGCAAGGTCGAACCGATATTAAAGCTCAGATATTCATAGTTGTTGACAATCTTGATGAGTTTGCCCTCCTCGCTAACAATGCGGGCAAAAGCATTCGGACGATAGCATTCGGAATGTATGCGCTGATTCCAGTCATGAAAGGGGGCAGCGCTATCTTGACGCTCGATCGCGTTGAGATAAGGATTTTCGCGGGGAGGCTGATAAAAATGCCCGTGAATTGCAATGTAAATACCGGAGTGAGTTGATGAAAACTCCGATCGCTCGTTAGAAGTTGCAGAAGATGAAGTTAAACTCACAGTATTCTTATACCTTTAACTAAAATTCTGGAATTACGCGGCAAGAGTTACGATGCCATTAACCATAACTCACCACAATGGCATAACTCACCACAATGGTATTGGGCGATGGTGAAGCCAGCCTGTTGCCACAGAAGCATACGGCAAACTTTAAATATTTAAACTTGCCAGATTTTCAGGATACAGGGTTTATTTCAGGAACCAGGGTTTTCTTAATGAATAGTTTCAATGTTAGCTTTACCTGACTATATAGCTACACCTGCGTAGAAGATCCTGAAACCCTTATTCCTTGGGCAACTAACGGGTACAGCCCTCACACCTCTTGTCCCGATAGATCTATCTGCGGCTATACTTCAGTGTGAAAATTTGCGTACTTGAAGGGCGCGGCTTTCTTGAACGGGGAATGCTAGCTCTCCCATGAGGTTGTCTAGTCTGTCTATTTCAGCTTGAGGCACTGACTGCCACGCCTCTATACTTTCCCACCGAATTACCAAAATCACATCTGAACTACTGGGATCGATCCATACCTCTTTACCCAGGTATCCCCGCCATTGTTGTTTAGAAGCAGTCCAAACCTCGGCATCCCTTTTGATAAATGCCTCTCGCAATGCGATCGGTACTTGAAATCTCAAATATTCGATTACCATGCTAATCTTCAGAGCCTGCCAGTACTCTCAAATTTTACTCAAGAGGAACTGGCTAAAGCCCTCTTGGACTTTGAACGCTCTACTCTTTTGCCCCCCTGATGGCGTGACATCCAAAAGCGAATTTCACCAGTCCCCTTATAGGGCATAACTTCTAATCCCATCATTTTGATTTAGAGAGGGGTAGCGATCGCGATATAAGCATAACTGACTATGAAACCTCCTTGCTTGAGGGGGTTGCAGCAAATTTTCGTTACTGCTCGATCGCTACCCAAATGTAAATCTAGGTGCTACCAGTGAAAATGACATCGGGAAACTTAGCTTGAGCTTCGACCATTGGGCGCTTGCGACCTTCTTCTTGCCAATAGTTAATTACCTCGGTAGCTTTATTAAGCAATTCAATGCGATCTGGCGACTCAATCCAGGGTTTGGATTCCATTTCAGCCTTAAGTTGTTCCCAAGCATCATCGCGAGGCCAGAAAAAGTACTTGGTCAAGGGACTGTGCCCTTTCCCAACTACTTGATCGACAGCAAGAGCAACATTTTCCTCTAACCAGAGGATTTTTAGAATAAACTGGGTCAATCTTAACCTCCGTAAAAAAACACAATACATCCAGTAGCGATCGTATACTCTATCATGGTAGACCTGTCAAAAATTGCATTAGTCCTAGATATTGATGGTGTAATCAGAGATGTTGCTGGCTCCTATCGCCGTGCCCTTGCCGATACCGTCGAGTATTTCACGGCTGGAACCTACCGTCCTACGCCTGAAGACATAGATTTACTCAAAGCTGAAGGCATCTGGAACAACGACTGGGAAGCATCGCAGGAACTAATAAACCGTTATTTTAGCAAAACTGGGCATAGCCCTGGCAATTCTGGTGAAGATCTCAGCTATGACAAGATCGTGCAGTTTTTTCAAAGTCGGTACCGTGGCAGCGACCCCAACAATCCGCAACACTGGAATGGCTATATTGCCCGCGAACCCCTAATTGCTACGCCTGAGTATTTTCAAAACCTCACAATTGCCCAAATTGCCTGGGGTTTTTTTAGCGGCGCGACGCGCGGATCGGCTACCTACGTGTTGCAACGCTTGCAGATTTACTCTGCTGTCTTGATCGCGATGGAAGATGCGCCCGGCAAACCCGATCCGAAGGGCTTACTAGATGCGATCTCCCTGTTAGGCGATCGGCCCATCGGAATTTACGTTGGCGATACGGTTGCGGATATGCACACCGCGATCGCGGCTAGGGGCGTAGATCCAGATCGCCGCTGGATCGCCGTGGGCGCAATCCCGCCCCACATTCAAGCCGAGCGTGCGGTGGAATATACAAAATTGCTGCGATCTCATGGGGCTGACCTCGTGGTAAGTAGCATTTTGGAACTCACGCCGGAAGCGATCGATTGTTATGTCGCTCAATACAGCTAATACCAATTTGAACAGTAAACACGACAGATCGAACGGGGTGAAGGGGTTCCACCCCTTCGTGGGGGCAACGCCCCCACCCCCCATCCGTAACCACAACAATTTAAATAGGTATAAACTTGTAGCGATCGTTTTGAACCTGCATTTGCTAGTTGCAGGCTGCGGTGGATTTGGGGTTAAGTTTGGTGACAACTACAACTACCAAAGCGATCGGCAAATGGGCAAGCAAGTGCCGCTTGAAGCGATCGCTAAGTGGCTAGGCAAGCCACTACCCGCAAGTTATTCTGACTTGCGATACGAGATTATCGCTGATACGCCCGATCCTCAAGCAAAGATTAGCGTTAAGGTACCGGAATTTTATTACAAGAGTATCGTGCAGAATGTGGTTGACTATGACATTGTCAAAAGCCAACTGCAAAACTTCGATCTTGTAAAACCGAGGGAAATGGCTAACGATCCAGGTGGCATTATCCAAAAGCCGCTACCAAGCACCAGAATTTGGGTGAGTAAAACGGGAACCTATCGCCGCTATATCTGGTACCAAGGGTCTGTACTGTATCTAGTTTATGCATCGCAATAGCTGCTATTCTAGCGCCATCCTATATTGACTGTAGCGGTACGTCCATAACTGGGAAATGTTGCCATCCGACGGCATCAAAATGCCACCACTCCGTCGGTAATGGGATAAAACCATGTTTAACCATGACGGTTGCTAATAATTGACTGTGCTGCCGCGCTAAAGGACTCGCAGTTAGATCGTCCCGATGCGCCTTTGTGGTGAAGTCATCGAATTCAGTGGGCATCTCTAGTTCTTTCCCATTGCGATCTACAAGTGTCAGATCTACTGCCGAAGCGCGATTGTGGCGCGAGCCTTTGGCAGGATTGGCAACATAATGCTCGTCGGGAACCACCTGCCACATCTGTCGTTGTACGGATAGGGGGCGATAGCAGTCGTAGACTTTAAGCCCTAACCCTTGCGATTCCAACTCTAACTGAACTTTAGCTAGCTGTTTTGCTACTGCTGAACGCAAAATGCAACGACTAACAGGATATAGTTTTCGCTTCATAAAGTTGTTAGTCGTGGCATAGCGCATGTCAAGCTCGATCGCAGGACTTACTGTTTGGATATCAACCAGGGCATCGTCTGGGAGTTGTGGATTATCTTGGGGCGGATTAGATCTGGATTTTACCTGGGGTAGAGCAGTAATTGTAGGAGATGGGGCAACTACTGGTTGAGACTGAGGCGATCGCGCTGGCTGGCAGGCGATCGCTACCCAGAGCGATACCGCCAGTGCGATCGATTTCAACCAGCTTAACTTCCTACTCATCATCTTAAGCATCTAAAAGTCAGGGAGTCGATCTGGATCGATGCCTTGCGATCGCAAGTAGTCCTCTAGGCGCTCCTTGGCCAACCGCTCTTGTTCTTTTGCCAAGCGTTCTTGCTCGGCTTGCTGTTGTGCTTGCTCTTTCGCCAGTCGTTCTTGCTCCTCGGGTAGTGGAATAAGTTCTCTTTCAGCGCTAAACCACCGCAACTGTCGCTCGTGAATGCCCAGGTATAGCCCTAACTGCTCGCTCCATAGCCATCCTGCCTCTGTGGGCGCGATCTCCTGGTACTGACCGTTGACGAGGTGAAATCCCTGAAATTCCATTGTCTCTGGATGGAACCAGAAGTAGTTCGGCACTCGCCATACATCTTGATATAGTAGCTTCTTATCACCGCGATCGACCTTTGCAGTTTTGCTAGAAAGCAGCTCGATGACCACATTGGGATATCTGCCTCCTTCTTCCCAAACTGCCCAACTGCGGCGGCTCTTTTTTTCCGTGCCCAGCACTACGAAAATATCGGGACCGCGAAACTTCCGTTTTTTAATCTGCTGTTCGTCGTAATAGACAGTCAGATTACCCGAAATATAAAAATCTGGGCGATCGCGCCACCAATGTTTCAGTAGCCGAATTAACAGCTCGATCTGTTCGCGGTGAAAATCAGTTTCCAAGGGTGGCTCATCACTATATAAGTTAGTTGGAGGCAGATTAATTTCGTTGGCAACATCCTCTACTTCCCCGCTCATGAGTGGTGGATTAACATCAAGACGAACCATAGCACGACTCTCTGATAAAGCTAGCTTTAGTATAGCCTAACCAGGACAGCCAGTGCGGCTTTTGGCTACCCATCCCTGAATGGGAGAGCTAATTTGCAGCCACCCATCTCGTTCTCCAACCACCTGCAAGATCGTGCCATATTCCAGCTTGCCAGCGATCGCAAATTGAGTTCCCGCTCCACTTCGCACGTTCAGAACGGAGATCGGGTCGCGGTTTGCGCGAACTGAAGCCGTATAGCAGGGATTTTGCGCCTGGTGCTGTGCTAGATTCTTTTGATAGTCAGCTATAAACTGAACATTCTGTTTTTCAATTTCACCGAGCAGATAATCGGGGAATCGATCTGGGTCGTAGATGGGACGATACCAGACCTGGTTATTGAAATAAGCTTGTAGTTCGGCATCTTTAAAACGGCGACCGTGGCGAGCAAAAACTTCGTTGCGGATTACGTCCAACTCGATCTCGCTGAGTCCGTCTAGATCGGCAGCGCTAAGTGGCTGGCTGGAGATGGTTTCGTAGTTTGGTAGAGATGGGGATTGGGGATTGGGGATTGGTGGAGATGTGGGTTGGGGATCGGTAGAGATGGGAGTTGGGGTTTGAGAGGATTGGGGTGTAGGGGTTGGAGTAGGGCTATTAGGGATTGGGGGTTGGGAGTTGGGGGTTGAGGCGGGAAGATTGGATTGATTGAATTGAGTTGTAGGGCGGTTAAGGAGAATGGTTGGGATGGCGATCGCGATCGCTAAAACACTTGCTACTCCTAACCCCACTTTCCAGGGAAATTGTGCTTGAGCGCGATTTTGGGCAAAATTTGCGATATTGTTTGATGCTCGATCCGATCCGACGGCAACGGTTGGGGTGACTTCTGTCGCTTGTCCAAAGCCATCGGTGCGACCCGAATTGGGATGGGGATAGGTCAAAAGATGAGGAGGTGTTGATACTGCTGTGGAAGCAATTGGTTGGTTCAGATGCTTCAGTGCTGCTATTACCTCTGTTGATGTCTGATAACGAGTTCGGAAGTCATAGCGCACCATGAGATCGATAATCGCTGCCAGGGCTGAACTGACTGGGGCTAATCCGTGCCAGACAATTTCTCCGGTAGCAGGATCTTCGGGTAACTGCGCAGGCAGTTTGCCTGTAAGTGCTTGAATGGCGATTATCCCCAATGCATAGATGTCACTGCATGGGCGGGGTTTGCCACTAGACTGCTCGCTGGGCATGTAGCCTGGTGTCCCGATCGCGACTGTGACGTTAGTTGGGTTGACCGTGCTAGTTAGTTGATTGGGAATTTGCTTAACTGCGCCAAAGTCGATCAGGACGAGCTTGCCATCTGAGTTACGGCGGATGAGGTTGGCGGGTTTGAGGTCGCGATGGATCGCGTTTTGCTGATGCACGAACTCCAGAACTGACAATATATCCATTAGCAGCGCAATTACCTGCGGCTCGGGCATGGGCTGGTTTAGCTCGGCATCGAGGCTATGTCCCTCAATTAACTCCTGGACGAGGTAAAATTCCTGGTTTTCTTCAAAATGGGCAAGTAATTGGGGGATCTGGGGATGTTTGCCAAGTCTATGCAGGACGATCGCCTCAGTTTCAAACAGGCGGCGAGCGGTTTGCAAGACGAATGGATCGTTAGTTTGGGGTTTCAGGCGCTTAACCGCGCATTGCATGCGATCGGGCAATTGCAGGTCTTCAGCGACAAATGTTTCTCCAAACCCGCCACCACCAAGCGTGCGAATAATCTTATAGCGACCGCCAATTGTTGTGCCTAACATTTTTTATTGTTTCGATCCCACACTATTAAACACTATTAAATACTAAACCTTTGCCCAACCCCTGTAAGATCTAGTCATGGCAGGTGCAGAAGAATATAAAATAAGAATCAAAGGATATCAGTGGAGCGATCTTCTGGAGCTATGGCATCAGATTCTGTCACGCAAAACGCCTGACTGGGATACAGGCAAAGCATTAGAGTATTTTATACTAAGGGCATTTGAGTTAGAAGGAGCAGAAGTAGTATATCCCTACAGCATTTATCAAGGTGGCGAGCAGATCGAGCAAATAGATGGTGTAATCTATATTAGCGGACTTGCGTGTATAGTTGAATGTAAGGACTACGCTCCAAGCGCTCCAATAAGTATTGAGCCAATTGCAAAGCTCCGCAACCAGATCCTACGCAGACCAACAGGAGTAATGGGCAGTATATTTAGTACAAGTGGATTTACCGATTCAGCTATTACCCTTGCCCAGTTCATGCTGCCACAAGCTATTTTGTTATGGGAAGGAGACGATATCAACTATGCTGTTCAGAGCAAATTGCTGTGTCAGTCCTTTCTCCAGAAATATCGCTATTGTATAGAGTATGGGGTTCCTTATTATGGCATTTCTAGAGGAGGTATAGATCTCAAATGAATGCATATATAGTTACTGAAGGGCAATCGGATGTTGATATACTGCGAAAGCTCCTACCTGAGGAAATCGCACAGCAGGTTAGTATCATTGGAAGAAATGGCAGGTCAAGTGCGATTTCAACCGCAGCAGGCATTATGATAGACAAACGCAAACCAGTAGCTTTGGTTCTTGATTCAGATACAGAGGATCAGAGAAATATCAACGCTCAGCTCAGTACTTTAAACTATCTACTCCGTCAAGCTTTAGCAGGTAATACATTCAAAGTAATTCTTGCAATTCCTGAAATAGAGACTATCTTCGCCCAAGATCGCTCCCTGCTGTCAAAGATTGTAGGTAAGCAAGTAGAAGAAATGGAATGGGAATATGCTAAAAGTCAGCCCAAGAAGTATTTCAAGAAGCTGTTAAGCGACTCTCCACAATGGTTGTATGAGATTTTAAATAAGCTTACCGAGGAGGATATACAAATTCTCCAGCAACATGAACTTCTCGTCAGTCTTTCTCAATTTTTAACAGAATCTTGTATGGCTGCAACTATTTGATTTGAGATTAGTGATAGGCGAATCCGGTCAACATTTCAGCTACTATACAACGGGAGATTCTCACAATCCCCCCATCCTGTTTTTGCATGGCTTTATGGGCGATCGCACTGAATTCCACGCAGTCATGCTGTCTCTCGCTAGTCAATATTACTGCATCTCTATCGATTTACCCGGTCATGGCGATCTGTTAACTGATCGCGATCTCAGCAACTACACGATTATCGATACAGCACGCGCGCTAATTGAATTCCTAAATGCATTCCAAATCGAGAAATGTCATTTAGTCGGCTATTCTATGGGTGGACGACTGGCTTTATATCTGGCGCTCCATTTCCCAGAATATTTTCTTAAAATTGTACTGGAATCAGCTTCGCCTGGATTAAAAACAGCATCGGAACGGAGCGATCGCTGGCAAAGCGATCTTAAATTAGCAGAAAGACTGGAAACTGGGGATTTGGAATTATTTTTGCGTCAATGGTACGAACAACCTATATTTGCTGCGTTGAGAGAACATCCAGATTTTGAGAAATTGTTGGAGCAGCGATCGCAGAACGATCCTGTCGCTTTGGCGCGATCGCTGCGCCATCTCAGCGTAGGATGTCAGCCTTCTTTATGGGAAAAGCTAAGTGAGAATACAATTCCTCTCCTTCTATTAGTGGGGGAATTAGATCTAAAATTTGTAAATATCAATACTGAAATGGCAAACCTATGCCAATTGGCGAAACTAGAAATCATCCCTCATTGTGGGCATAACATCCATTTTGAAAACACAAATCTATTTATTGAGAAAATCAAACATTTTCTGTTATGACAGATCCATTGGTAGGGGCAGGTTTCGTCTAATTTCTACTGGTAAAAGTCAAAAACTTCTTACTAAAACTGCCCCTACACTGAGGACATCAATAGAAAGTTTACAAGTGAAAATATTTTCCAAGTTGATGGATAGGGTTAAGGAACTGCAATTGTATGGAGTAGGCGATCGATTACGGCTTTGCTGGATTTCCTTCCTGCCACAATCAATCTATGCCCCAGCACGTAAGGAGCCAGAAACTTGACATCATCGGGCATGACATAGTCCGATTGCCGATTTGGATCGAGCATTATGCGGAGGAAAGCTAAACTTTGGACAGCCCGCTGGAGCGCTGCGGTTCCCCTAGGGCTAACTCCTAGCGTCACCTCGCTATCATCGCGAGTAGCACGAACTAAATCGACAATATACTGACTAATAGTGGCATTTACAGGTACGTTGGCACAACGACGACGCAGTTCCAGCACTTCCTCTGGCGTAACGCATGGCTCTAACTGACTGGCTCCCACTTCACCCGTCTGCATCCGTTGCAACATCTGCAATTCTTCATCCTTGCTGGGATACCCCAAACTAAACGAGAGGGCAAAGCGATCGAGTTGAGCTTCGGGCAACGGAAAAGTGCCCTGGTATTCAATGGGGTTTTGGGTGGCGATCGCAAAGAAAGGTATAGGAACTTTATGGGAAACGCCATCAACAGTCACCTGGGTTTCTTCCATCACTTCCAATAGAGCAGCCTGAGTGCGCGGTGTGGCGCGGTTGATTTCGTCGGCCAGGAGGATATTGGCAAAAACGGGGCCGGGTAAAAACTCGAAAATACCATCGCGGGGACTCCAAATATTCGTACCCGTAATATCAGTTGGCAGTAGATCGGGCGTGCATTGTACCCGTTGAAATTTTCCTGCGATCGAAGCAGCTAGAGACTTGGCTAATAAGGTTTTGCCTACTCCAGGTACATCCTCTAATAGTGCGTGTCCCCCCGAAAGCAAAGCCACCAGTACGAGCTGAATTGCCTCATCTTTGCCCACGATCGCTTTAGTCAGGTTTTCGACCAGTTGCTTTACTTTTTGTCGATCGTCCATGATTTTTAATATGCTGTACAGCCATTGAATAACGCCAATTATGACATTACTGTTGGCTATTAGCAGCCAGCATTTTTGTAAACCCTAGCCCACAAAAGATTTAGCGCAACATTTGCTTTAACTGCTTGCTTAACCGTCTTAGTACTTTAATTGAGATTTGCAACTCGTCAATATCCATATCTTGGGCAAGACTTTCAGCTTCTTGAGCTATGCGTTCTGAGATCTCTTGAAAAACAAGTTCTCCTTTAGCCGTGATCTGTAAAAGTTTTGATTTCTGGTGGGCGGGGTTGGAGATCGACTCAATTACACCCTCAGCAATCATCTCGTTGGCTAATTTTTGGACGTGCTGACGAGAGACGGGGCGCGATCGCGCAATTTGCGGCACTGTTTGCGCTCCCTCCACTTTTAAGCTGCGCAGTATCCCCCAATAGCCACCATCTGTAGCAGTAACTGCTCCAATCCGTTTACCCACGGCCCTCAATAAAAAAAATACAGAAATGGTTTCGAGCATAAGCTCCTGCATCGCTTCACCGTTAGCCGTCTCATGCGTTCTATTTACTTTGTTGAGTGACATTAATCTGGACAGTTTTACATTGAGTTGCCAAGGTTGACAACTTAGTTGTCAAATTGGTAACTTAGTTGTCATAATCCCATTATGCTCAACTTGGGGGTACAACACAATGAGTTTGAGTTCATCTTCTCTAGAACCCTGTCCTGCTGCTTGCAAACCATCAGGTATTTTCAAACAATTTAGTAACCCAACTGGTTGGCTGGGCTGGTGCATCGGTCAGCTAATGGCAATAAAGAATCGCGAACGCAGTGAATGGGTAATTGAACTGCTGCAAGTTCGACCCAACGATCTAATCCTGGAGGTTGGTTTTGGTTCTGGTGCAGACATTGGTAGAGTGAGTGCCCTGGCAACGCAAGGATTCGTGGCTGGGATCGATCGCTCGGATGTCATGGTAAAACAGGCCGGAAGGCGCAATACAGCCGCTATTCAAGCTAAACGTGTCGAATTGCAGTGCGCTACAAGCTCGTCGATTCCTTATGATAATGCTATGTTTGATAAGATTTTTGCGATCAATGTAGCCCACTTTTGGACGGAACCATTGGAAGTACTGATGGAGTTAAAACGGGTCTTGAAACCAGGTGGTCTACTTGCACTTGCAATTCAACCTAGAATTCCTAATGCCACTGAATCAACTTCCCAAGAGACTGGTAAATATCTAGTTAATCTCCTCGCAGTTGCTGGATTCGAGCAAATTAGATGCGAAACTAAATACGTCAAACCAGTTTCAGTAGTTTGCGTTTTAGGCACTACAAACCTAGCATAATCGCTTATGGAGGCAGCAATCGCGGTTATATAGCGCTTTTCAATTGAGAACGGGCTTTATCAGGGTAGGCCCCCTTCTTGGGGGCATTGCCCCCCAACCTCCTATCTCTTCCGATCTGAAAACCGCTATACTCATAAAGGAATTGGAAATTTAAACATGCATGTAAGTTTTCGCGAATGCGATTGGTTCGATCTGTGGATTTGGGTTGAGTTTCAGAATTTTCCCTCGGAGCCAGAAAAGCAAATGGTGGATGAGTTGTTTAACTCGTGGTTTTTGTTAGGGAAGCTGGGAGGATTCAACGCAGTTAATCTACAAGTGCAGGAGATGGGGCTGGATATTAGCTATCTCGACTACGATAATGCTACCGCCGAAGACGAGATGATGTCGGTCATGCACAATATGGGCGAAGTTGAATACGAACGCAACTGGGCTAGATGCTGGTTAGATTTGGGGACTGCTGATGCGATCGCGCTCGACGTGCTGGTTAATGCCCTGCGTCAGTTCAGTCAGGAATACGTGGCGATCGAGCAAGTCATTATTGGCGGTCAAAACGATGATTGGCCGATAAATCGGGAAGATTTAGACAACTAAGCTGACTGCCATGTCTTAAAGATCGACGCAAGTACCATCGCCAGCAAACGACCACTTCACAGGATGGAGCCTGATTTTGGAGTTAGTTGCCATCTGCAAGGCTTTATCGTAATAGCCCCGAGCTTCCTCATCTGCTAAGGCAATTTTTCTATCGGTGGCGGCTGGATCGTGGTGGACGAATAGTACCTGCTCGATACCCTCGCGCATGGCAATATCGAGGGCAACTGAGGCGGAAGCATGTCCCCAGTTAACTTTCTCCATTGCCTCTAGCAGCGTGTACTGTGCGTCCATCACCGCCAAATTTATACCCTGGTACAGTGGTAGATCGTTACCTAAATCTTCCCGCGTGACGCGCTTCATCTCATTATCAACGCAGTGAGAGAAAACTTTCCCATCTGCTTCAATTCGGTAGCCCCAGCAAGGATCGGGATGATCGAGTTGATAGGGAGTGATTGTAAAATCTGCTAGCTTAAAAGGCTGGCGCGGCTTTAGAATGTGAAATTCCAATTTGGCATCTACTTGCTCTAAAGTGAGAGGGAAGTAAGGCTTTTGGAACACCGTGCGAAAAACATCTGGCAGTTCTGGTTGAACGGCATAAACATGAATTCTATTCCCAGGCACAAATAGAGGTACAAAAAATGGCAGCCCCGCCAAATGATCCCAGTGGAAATGGGTATAAAAAAGATGCAATTCCCCCCTGCCCCGACTGCATTCGTCCTTCATTAGTTGGTACCCCAGCCGTCGGATGCCGCTACCGCTATCAATTATTAGTCGTTCCTGGTTGCTGGTAACCTCAACGCACAGAGTCTCTCCCCCAAATCCTCCAAATTGACAGGGTGTCAATGTGCTTAGATACGGTTCAACATCTTCGAACTGTTTGCCCCCAGACTTCAAAAAACCGTACAGCACATCTCTGATACGTTCCTCAATCCTGGCAGGTGATTTAGGCGTTGTTAGGGAACCCCTCGTTCCCCAAAGCGTAACTCGCATTGGTGCTACCTTTTTAACTTAAGATCCGTTTGCAATTGGGTATACATAAATTATCCAGTATCTACTCGCAATTCTTCCCAATTAAGCAATATTTTTTGATATGGGTATATATGGCTATAATTAAATAAATTCTGATCTGGATCGATCGCCCCCTATGCTAGTTGGTACAACCCTACGCAATCGTTACAAGATCGTCAAGCTACTAGGAAAAGGGGGAATCGGCGAAACTTATTTAGCTGAAGATCTGGATATACCCGTTACACCTAAGCCCACATGCGTTGTTAAGCGGCTGCGCTCACAGGCAATAAATCCAGAAATTACCAGATTGTTTCAGCAGGAAGGGGAAATTCTCTATAAATTGGGGCAAAAATGCCATCGGATCCCCAAACTATTTGCCTATTTTCAAGAAGCAGACGAGTTTTTCCTCATACAAGAGTTTATTGACGGTTACGATCTCAGCGAAGAGATCGTTCCAGGGTATAAGTGGTCAGAAAGTGAGGTCATCGTCCTGTTGCAAGAGATCCTGGAAGTTCTGGAGTTAGTCCACCAGGAAAATATCATTCATCGCGATATCAAACCGGAAAATCTAATGCGCCGCAACTCTGATGGGAAGATCGTGTTGATTGACTTTGGTGCTGTCAAGCAATTTAGCGGGATGCAAGTCAACGCACAAGGACAAACCACCCCAACCGTTTCGATCGGGACGCTGGGCTATATGCCTGCCGAACAATCAATTGGCAAGCCCAGACTTTGCAGCGATATCTATGCGGTGGGCGCGATCGGCATACAGGCTCTAACTGGTCTGTTGCCAAGACAATTTCCAGAAGATCTCAAGACCGGAGAGATTGTCTGGCGAAATCTCACTCAGGTCAGCGATCGCTTCGCCAATGTCATAGACACGATGGTGAAGCTGCAGTTTAGCCAGCGCTACCAATCGGCAACAGAAGCACTACAAGCCCTGAGAGCCTTGCCAACCGCCCGATCGTCAACCCCATCTTCGTTGCAGGCAACTACGATCTCCTCAAAGACATCGCCAGCAGTAGCTGCCATACTCAACGTTCTCCAGCCACCAAGCAGTTTACCCACTACTCCTATATCTCATTCTTATCCAAGTAGGCGCAGATTTATTATCATTAGTTCTTTGGTAGGAGTGGGAGTTCTCAGCGCGATCGTTTGGGAGAATTTTCGACCTAAGTCAGATCGAACTCCAACTATACCGAATAATAACAATCGACCGTCACCGCTTCCCGCATCACAGACGGCGAAATTGCCTCTCAAGAAGGCAACATTTGACGTAGTCACGCTAGATAGTCGGGGTCAAGAAACGCTCTCCCGCCAATCTGGACAGTTCCTAACTGAAGACCTGGGTAAGGGCATAGGATTGGTGATGGTAGAAATTTCAGGCGGTCAGTTTCTCATGGGATCGCCAGATACAGAACTAAGTCGCAGGAGCAGTGAAAGCCCCCAACATTCTGTCGCGATCGCTCGTTTTTTTATGAGTAAGTACGCGATCGACCAGACAAAATGGCAGGCGATCGCGTCTCTTCCTAAAGTCGAACGCGATTTGCCTGCTAATCCGTCTGGATTTAAAGGGGCAGAGTTACCCGTAGAGAATATTTCCTGGTTGGAAGCGATCGAGTTTTGCGCTCGATTATCAAAATACTCTGGGCGCACCTACAGGCTGCCAACCGAAGCAGAATGGGAATATGCCTGTCGCGCTGGAACCTCCACTCCATTCCATTTTGGAGAGACAATCTCTACAAATCTCGCCAATTACTATGGCGACTATACCTACGGCGCGGGTCGCAAAGGTGAATTCCGCAGGACAACCGTAGATGTAGATAAGTTCAAAGCCAACGCCTTTGGTCTTTATCAGATGCACGGCAATGTCTGGGAATGGTGTGCTGACTATTGGCACCCCAATTATCAGGAAGCTTCTACTGATGGCAGTGCGTGGCTGGGAGACGGTCAAAACGCCCAGAGAATTCTGCGGGGCGGGTCGTGGGGCAACAGTCCGGGCGAATGCCGATCGGCATCTCGTTTTAAAGCCGTATTAGATTATCGGGGGCACGATGTTGGTTTTCGAGTATGTTTCTCAGCGACATAAGTTATACCAATTCTCTAAAGTAAAATTACAGATTGCTGGAGGGGCGAACGGCCGTTCGCCCGTACTTAGATTGATATGTAGTTTGATTTTGAAGAATTGGTATTACGAACCCTGGTGTACGAGATTCATTGTGGGAATTGAGCCGATCAGTTTCTGCGTATAAGCAGTTTGAGGCTGGCTGTAAATTTGTTCTGCCGTATCGATCTCCTCAATCTTGCCACGGTTCATCACCATAATGCGATCGCTCATAAATTTCACGACGCTCAAATCGTGGGAAATAAAAATGTAAGTTAACCCAAATTCTACTTGTAGCTCCTTAAGCAAATTTAACACCTGTGCCTGTACCGATACATCCAGAGCCGAGACCGATTCGTCCGCCACAATTAATTTAGGATTAAGTGCTAATGCTCTAGCAATGCAAATACGCTGGCGTTGTCCGCCGGAAAACTCGTGGGGATAGCGGGTCAGATCGCTGGCGCTTAAGCCTACCCGCTCCAGCAGATAAGCTACCCGCTCTTGCCGCTTTTGCTTATTCTTGAATACGATCGCATGTTCGCTATGGATTACCAAAGGTTCCGCGATCGCCTCACCAATACTCATGCGCGGATTCAAAGAACCAAAGGGATCTTGAAATACTATTTGCATCTCGCGGCGTAACTTTTGCAGTTGGCGCGCCTGCATCCGGGTTACATCCTGCCCGTCAAACCAGACCTTGCTGTTAGCCATTGGTTTCACTAATTGCAGAATTGCCCTGGCTAGCGTAGTTTTACCGCAGCCCGATTCTCCCACCAGACCGAGCGTCTCGCCTGGATATACTTCAAAGCTGACATCATTAACCGCAGTGACGTAGCGACGGGTCATGCCCCAGACTCCGCGCTCGGGGAACTGCACCCACAGGTTCTCTACTCGCAGAAGTGGTGCTTGCGCCTGTAGTGCTTGCAATCTCTCTTCAGCTTCTGTGACGGTAACAGTTTGCTGGAAACGGCTTTCATCCGGGTGTTTGTCAATAATTTTGCCGTCTACCTCTTCCATATAATCGCTGACGGTGGGCAGATATTTGCGACGCAGCTCCGGCTGTGGGCGACAAGTAACCAGACCTTTAGTGTAGGGATGCTCGGGTTGTCTGAATACATTAAGCGTATCCCCATACTCCACAATTTTGCCTTTGTACATAACAGCAACGCGCTCGGCAATTCTAGCAATCACGCCCAGATCGTGGGTAATAAAAATCATCGACATCTGACGATCGCGCTGAATCTGCTTCAGCAAATCTAGAATCGTCGCCTGGACGGTAACGTCCAAAGCAGTAGTTGGTTCGTCGGCAATCAGGATAGCAGGGTTGCAGGAAATCGCCATCGCGATTGTAACCCGCTGTAACTGCCCGCCGGACAGTTCGTGAGGATACCTCTTAATCATTTGTTCCGGTGATGGCAGTTGCACTTCCGTAAATAATTGAATCGCCTGCGCTTCTGCCTGCGCTTTCGTCACTTTTTGATGCAGTTGAATTGCTTCGACAACCTGGAAACCACAGGTAAACAAGGGGTTGAGCGAGGTCATCGGCTCTTGAAAGATCGTGGCGATGCGATCGCCGCGATATTGACGCATCCGATTGGGGTGGAGGGTTGTGAGGTTGACCTGCTCCGTCTCGGTATGAAATAAAACTTCACCTTTAACCCGTCCAGTTTGACCGAGCAGACCCATAATCGCCAGAGCGGTGACGGACTTACCCGAACCCGACTCTCCCACAATCCCGAGAGTTTCGCCCTGGTGCAACTGAAAAGACACATCCCGCACGGCATTAACTACACCTTCATCGCTTTTAAAATCTACCTGAAGCTGGTTTACGGTTAGGATTGTGTCTGTCTGCATAGTCTAGAACGCCCGGATAAATTTTCCTAGAGGTTCCTTGATTATAGACATGTTGGTGCGATTGGCAATTAGGTGTTAATTGACGGCTTCTTAAAGGCTTACGTATCCAGCACTTTGGCTTGGGTTGCGGAGTTGCATGTATTTTCGCCTACAAGCCTTCAGTTGCTGGCGTGTACGTCCATCCAAATTTTATACGTCGAGGTATAGGCTCGCAACTGCTTGAAGCATTAGAGAAAATAGCGATGGACAGAGGAGATGAGACTATTAATGTACTTTCATCGTTGGCAACAGAAAACTTCTATCGAGCGAATGGCTATCAATTAATTCGCAAATCAGGTTTCTATTCGGAGTACACAACCTGGATACCATGCGTAAATTTTAAAAAGGAGCTTATTCGTACTCGAGGAGCTAAAAGATTGTACAAGCATGTACGCTCCTTTTTACCTATACTGAACCGAGTATTTTTGTCTATTCTGCTTGTACTTGTAGTAGTTTCAGCAATTATTCTCTTACCACTGTTAATTAGCTGGATAATGAGTCTATTTTGATAAACTAGTGCAGCGCCACATCTTAATTTTAGGGTTGCTGTCTTTTGAAAGCCTCATTAGGTAAAGCCTTCAGAGATTGTCAACACGACTTGGAAGGTTAGCACTCAGTTACAGGGCTGAAACCCAGTATCCTCGTTGAAAAGGCTAAAGTGCTCATCCTCTGAGACCCTTATTTGGTAAGGTTTTCAAAATAACCTTCCAAGTCGTGACTTAACGGGAAAAGTCAGATTCAGAAGCTATCGATACCAATCGAGGAGAAGTGTAAATGATTTGGCAATCTACTACTGATGCAGCAAAAGCACTCAAGAAGCATCCAGAAACACTCAGGCGCAGAATACATTCTCACGAGTTTACCTACGGAATCCATTACCGTAAAATTACTTCAGCTACGGCTAGTCGTCCTGAGTATGAGTTTAACGTTGACGCTATCAATACTCTTTGGGCAACGCCGCCAGAAAAACGCAAGCCTGCAAAAATAAGGTAAATCTTAAGGCAAACTTTTTATACTTTTCTGAAACCCAAGCTGGTGACGGGATTTGAACCTGCGACCGGCGGTTTACAAAACCGCTGCTCTACCGCTGAGCTACACCAGCAATCAAACAGTTTTTAATTTTAACAGATCTCAGATTGCAGATCTATGCCTTTGTCTTGTAATTATCTGGATAAGCCCGTTAGTTTTAGTAAAGGTGTTAGTTCGGCATCTGTGAGGTTGCGCCATTGTCCTGGTGCGAGGGTGCCTATTCGTAAGTGGGCGATCGCTACCCTAACCAACCTTAGGGTGGGGAAGCCGACGGCAGCAGTCATGCGGCGCACCTGGCGATTTTTGCCTTCGGTGAGGGTCATTTCTAGCCATGCGGTGGGGATGGTGGCACGATCGCGAATGGGGGGGTGGCGCGGTGGTAGATCGGGTGGCTCTGGGAGCAGGCGCACTTTGGCCGGTTTAGTTTTGTAGCCGCCTTTAATTACGACACCTGTTTGTAATTTCGCGATCGCAGCCGCATCGGGAATATGCTCTACTTGTACCCAGTAAGTACGGCTATGCTGGAAGCGCGGATCGCTGAGTTTATGTTGTAGTTGTCCATTATTAGTTAGTAGTAACAGCCCTTCGCTATCTAGATCGAGGCGACCCACTGGATAAACGGATGCGACGGGAATTTAGTCTTTGAGTGTAGGTCTTGAGTCATTGGCGTGGGAGTTGTCATTATCGGTAAATTGGGTTAAAACTCCGTAGGGTTTATTAAAAATTAAGTAGCGGTAGGACATGGTGTTTTGCTGTTGCCAAAACCTCAAATATTTTAGACTTGGATAGTTCCAGTCCCAAGGCAGCAGTTTAAAGCACTATTTCGATAAAATTGATCTAACTAGACCGGAGAACACGCAACGAAATGCAACTTGTCGCACTGCAAAGCCTTTTAGACAATATTTCATTTGCCATTCTATTCACGACCATGCTGGTGTATTGGGTAAGCATAGCTTTTCCTGGCATCGGCTATTTAGGCTCCATTGGTACGGCTGGGATGGTAATCGCTAATCTCAGTATTGCCACGTTGCTGGGAGCGCGTTGGTTAGATGCTGGCTACTTTCCCTTGAGCAACCTCTACGAATCGCTTTTCTTTCTGGCTTGGGGCATAACTGCCATGCACCTGGTGGCGGGAAGCATCGGTAAGAAAAATGCCAACAGTAAAAACCTGATTGGTGCTTTTACCGCCCCGATCGCGATGGGAATTACGGCGTTTGCTGCCCTCGTGCTGCCCAACGATATGCAATTATCTGCACCTTTAGTTCCTGCCTTGAAGTCAAATTGGCTGATGATGCACGTGACGGTGATGCTATTAAGCTATGCGGCGTTGATGGTCGGGAGTTTACTGGCGATCGCTTTTCTGGTAGTTACGCGCGGCGAAGAAGTCGTGTTGCAAGGTAGCTCGTTTGGCAACGATAGCAAGCGTCATAGCTCTCCCATCAATCGCGTAGTTGCATACAAGGATGTTGCCACCCTGAGCACGGAGGAATTTGTGGTTGCCAATTCTGCGGCATCGGTTAATGGTAATGGTCGCGCTACATCGACTACTTTACTGATGGACAAACCAGTAACGCAGCGTCAACCCCTGTCGCTCCAGCGCTTGACTTTGGGCGAGACCTTAGACAATCTCAGCTACCGCACGATTGGGCTGGGCTTCCCTTTGCTGACAATTGGTATTATCGCTGGCGCGGTGTGGGCTAACGAGGCATGGGGTTCCTATTGGAGTTGGGACCCAAAGGAAACCTGGTCGCTGATTACCTGGTTGGTGTTTGCTGCTTATTTACATGCGCGCATCACTAAGGGCTGGCAGGGACGCAAGCCTGCTTTGCTTGCCAGTGCTGGTTTACTAATTATTTGGACGTGCTATCTTGGGGTCAATCTTTTAGGGAAAGGACTGCATAGCTATGGTTGGTTCTTGTAAGCACCGATGCTGCTAGAAATTAAGGATTTAACGGTTAGCTACGGTGCGGCTTTGCCAGCGGTAGAGCGGGTGAGCTTGCAGCTACAAGCAGGTGAAAGTTTAGGTTTGGTGGGCGAGAGTGGTTGCGGGAAGTCAACGCTGGGGCGATCGCTGATTCAGCTATTACCAAGTCATGCCCAAGTATCAGGTCAGATTTCGGTTGCCGATACGTCAGTCCTGGAATTGTCGGCGGGTCAGCTCAGGCATCTGCGCGGTGAAAAGGTGGCGCTAATTTTCCAAGACCCGATGACGCGGCTCAATCCGCTGATGACGATTGAGGCACATGGTTTGGAAGTACTGCGATCGCACTGCCCCAATCTCTCTAAGCTGCAAGCAAAACAGCGGGTTCATCAAGCACTCCATGCTGTCCGCATCGATCCGAAACGGGCGCGCCAGTATCCCCACGAGTTTAGCGGCGGGATGCGCCAGCGCGTCACGATCGCCCTAGCGTTACTATTAAATCCGGCCTTACTAATTGCAGACGAACCAACTACCAGTCTGGACGTGACGGTGGCGGCGGAAATTTTGCAAGAACTGACGCAACTCCGACGCGAGAAGAATATGGGATTGCTGCTGATTACCCACGACCTGGGGTTGGTAGCAAGGTATTGCGATCGCATTGCGGTGATGTACGATGGCGCGATCGTGGAGACTGGCGATGCACTGCAAGTGTTTCGTCATCCCCAGCACCCCTATACGCAAAAACTACTGCGATCGGTAATTCACTTTAAAGATCCTGCGAATCGAGAGACTGAGTCCAATCGCTCTGGCCAAAATCGATCGGATCGACCGTTACTGAAAGTTAGCAATCTCGTCAAGCACTATGCCACTGGCAGTAACCTGTTGGCGCGCTGGTTCGATCGCGCGGACAGCTTAGTGCGAGCGATTGATGGGGTTAGCTTCAATATTTATCCCGGCGATATTTTTGGTGTAATTGGTGAAAGTGGTTCCGGTAAAAGTACGACTGGGAGAGCGATCTTACAGTTGGTAAAACCGGATCGAGGTTCGGTGGAATTCGATGGTGTGGAATTGACCGCTCTCAAGGGCGAAAAGCTGCGCCGCCTCAGACCGCAGATGCAGACGATCTTTCAAGATCCGCGTGCCTGTCTCAATCCCCGCATGACGGTTTTAGAAAGCGTCGCCGATCCGCTATTAATTCATAAGCTAGTGCCTAATCTAGCGACCGCGCAGGAGAAGGTGCTGTCAATCCTAGAAAGGGTTGGTTTACCGCGCCAGTTCGCCTCGCGGTTACCTCAGGATCTCTCTGGCGGGCAGTTGCAGAGGGTGGCGATCGCCCGCGCTCTAATTACAAATCCGCGATTTCTGATCTGCGACGAGCCGGTCAGCATGTTGGATGCCACGATTCAAAGCCAGATTCTGCATCTGATGTTGGAGATCAAGCAAGAATTCAACCTCACCTTCATGTTCATCACTCACGATCTAGGCGTAGCGCAAAGCTTTTGCAATCGCCTTGCCGTCATGCGGCAGGGCAAGATTGTCGAGCAAGGCACGACTGAAAGCCTCTTGGGTAATCCCCAACATGCCTACACCATGGCTTTGCTCAATTCTATTCCTCGTCTGCCCGCGCTAGAGATTTAATCATGCCGCTTGCACCACCAGCACCGAACAGGGAGCGTGGTGCAGGACGTAACTACTGCTGCTACCAACAAACAACTCTTCCAGTCCCGATATGCCGCGTCGCCCTAAGACAATCAGGTCAGCCTCCCAGGTTTTGGCAATCGTGCAGATGGTTTTGCCAGGGCTGCCCAGGTTTTGAGAAAACTCAGTGGCAATACCAGCCGCAGTAGCTTCTTCCGTTAGCGATCGCAAAAGGTCTATCCCTTCTTCTTCCCTGGTCTTCCAACGCTCCTGGTATTTGCTCATAATTTGTGAATTTAGCTCTGGGAAGTAACCCAGGCTGGCAGGGTAGGCGCTAGTTGACGGATCGTCTTCGGCATCCAGGGAAAGTACGTGGAGGAGCATAAGAGATGCTCCATGAGCTTTAGCTAGATCGAGAGCTTGCTCGAACACGTGGCGATCGTGAATGTTAATTGCTGCCAGGATTTTCTTAAACATGACAAATCTGAAAATAGTTCAATATTATAGCCATAGACAGATCTGTTAGGACAGGGGGTGTGGGGGCTGCGCCCCCACGCAGGGGAGGCAGGGCAGTCTTGGGGGTTCCCCGCTAGAGCCACTGCCGTGTGGAACCCCTGCGCCCCGTCCTAAGCCTGTTGGCTATAGCTATAAGAGCATTCAGTAATTAACGCACAACTAAATTAACCATAGTTTAAGAGCTAGTACACCAAAACAAAAGTTTTAGAGGAGGTAGAGGGGGTGAAGCCCCCTTCTGATGGCTTTGCCTCCATTCCCCCATGTTGCCAAATTTATGATTTGCAGCACTAGCTATGAAATAGCTCAAATATACTGCGGCAGAAATGCTTGAGGCGGCTGGCAAATTCATCAGTGGGTAAGTAAGGGCCAATAAATTGCCAATCATCGACCGTAGATATCGTCCATTGTTTACCCTGGTGCCCAAATCCCGATGCTTCAATGCCAATGAGATATCCATCATGAAAGCGGATCTGTACCAGAACGCATCGGCTTCTCACCAATTTGCTAATGCCAGGAAAACTAAAACTGATATCGATCGAGTCAGGATCGACTAGCTGTCGCGTATCCGGGTCGTTTGTCCAGGGACTGAGATCGGCTTTGGCATCTGGGAACTGCTGCTTAAACAAGCTGACCGCAGATGCAATCTTAGTGGCTACCTCAATACTTCTTGCCTGCTCCGCTGCGTTCATCTTGGCTTGCTCGACTTGAGGACGGGGTATTGCAAAACACCTTATATCAACCTCGATCGATTTGTAAACTGCTGTGTAGAACTGATTTATAGAGACTTAAGGTGGTTTAGAATAATTAAAACAGGATTTCCAAAGAATATACTCTTCGGGTTGCAACTCTAGTTTACGCAATAAGTAAATGTGCGTACTAGATTATATGACCTATGGTAGAAGATAGATCTAACGTAAAAAAGTATATTTCTTTACATAATAAATCTTTCTGGTAGCGACTTTATTTAGTTGAGTTACTATGACATCTTCAACAACATCTGCATTGCGTGTCCTGGTTGTAGATGACCACGAGTTGACCCGCTGTACTTTGAAATTATCCTTAGAGTTTCAGGCGCATATACAGCTTGTTGGTCTTGCTAGTAACGGTAAAGAAGCATTAGAACTTGTTCGCAAACACCAACCCGATCTAGTTGTTTTGGATCTGCATATGCCAATCATGGATGGTTGGACAACTTCGCAAGAAATTAAGCGCAAATATCCACAAATCAAGATTGTTGCTTATTCTTCTGTTGATGGTGGCAAGGCGCAAGCTCAAGCTGACGGCGCAGCAATTGATGCCTTTTGTGAAAAAGGTGCATGTACTAAAAGTTTGTTGGAGATGATTAGGGCGATCGCCTAGTCATCGTTACGGGAATTACGCAGAGATACCATAGGTAGGGTGGCCACTGCGCACCTTAAAATTGTTATTTATAGCTGTAACACAGATCTGTTAGGACAGGGGGTGTGGGGGCTGCGCCCTCACGCAGGGGTCTCACCCCTGCACCCCATCCTAAGCCTGCTGACTATAAGCTATAGTTTATTAGCCTAAATGTTGAGCAAAGGATTTGACTTCTAATTCTGAGAGTTTTGCTAGTTTAGTTGAGTCTGTAGGTAAACGCTTCGAGCGGGAATACAAGCACGAACCTTTCAGCCTGCCGCCAGAGGTTGAAGCTATGCCTCTGTTTCGCGAGTGGGTTAGCGGTGCTTTAGCCAGCAGAACTAGTTCGCCTTTTTGGGAGTTGGCGCAAATACGCAAGCAGCACCGCTGTCTGGACGTTGGCTGCGGTGTCAGCTTTCTGATCTATCCCTGGCGAGAATGGGATGCTTTTTTCTACGGTCAGGAAATCAGCGTGGTGGCACGCGACGCGCTCAATTCACGCGGCTCGCAACTCAACTCCAAACTATTCAAGGGCGTGAAACTTGGCCCCGCCCACCATCTGCTGTATGAAGACGATGCGTTCGATCGCGCGATCGCTACTGGCTTTAGTTGCTACTATCCCTTAGATTATTGGGCAACTGTTTTGCAAGAAGTGAAGCGAGTCTTGAAACCGGGGGGGATATTTGTATTCGATTTTGTCAATCCTGACGCTGAGATAGCTGAAAATTGGTCGATCCTAGAGCTTTATTTGGGGGTGGAAGTATTTCTGCATCCCTTAAAAGATGTAGTCGATTTGGTAGGCGCGGCAGGCGGTAAAGTTACGGCAACAAAGCCTGGCGAGCTTTATCAGATGTATCGAGTCACCTTTTAGCCCGATTAATGTGGACAGTGATCGCTTCACTATTAGCAGCAACAATAGCTTTACTGCGGTCAAGTCAATTTTGATGTTCGTCAGTCATGTGATTTTTCAGGATAGGTGCTCTAGCTTAATGTTAAAATCCTGAGCTAATGCAATGCTTAATCATTTTTATTCTATATACCAACTGAGCCTGCTATGGAAACGACAACTGGTGCTGACGCGATTGATGTGGCGATCGCTAAAGGAATTGATTTTGACGGTTCTGCCATCGATCCTAAAAAGCTAGAACTTTACAAAACCGTAATGGCAATTGAGGCAAATCGCCAGCGCAGTGGGGTTGTGAATACGATGCGATCGCGCATTGTCCGCATTGGTGCCAAGCATATTCCCCAAGATGAGCTGAACCAGAAATTACTAGATGCGGGGTTTAATCCACTCAAAGAGAAAGAAATCGCCTTTTATTACACGAAATAGAAACTTTGCATATGTAAGGTGGGCAATGCCCACCCTTTTAGAAAGCTGACCGCTGAAAGCCGATCGCTGAAAGCTAACTATGGAATTGAAATTCAAATTTGCGATCGCATCAGATCTTCACATCGCTTTACCTGAAACGGTTTGGGATCATCCCAGCCGATTCCATCTGGTTGAGTTCAGCATTCCCGCCCTAGAAGTGGTGCTGTCTCATTTAGCCCAGCTTAATCTGGATTTTCTCCTGTTGCCCGGCGATCTGACCCAGCATGGCGAACCAGATAATCACATGTGGTTGACTGCAAGGTTAAGACAGCTTCCCTATCCCGTTTATGTCATTCCGGGTAACCATGATGTCCCAACGGTAGAAAGCATGGACTGCTTTGCCCCATATTACAGACAGTTTGGTTATAAAAATCCGTCGCGTCTCTACTACGACTGCGAAGTTCTACCTGGCGTTCATCTGATTGGGTTGAACTCCAATCAATTTGATGCGGATGATGGACAAATTGGCTGGATAGATCGAGTGCAGCTAGATTGGCTGGAGTCGGTTTTGAGTCGGGTTAGCAAAGATAAACTAGTCCTGGTTATGGTGCATCACAACATCTTAGAGCATATGCCAGGACAAGCTAGTAACCCCTTGAGCAAGCGCTATATGCTTGACAACGCCGATCGACTTTGCCAGCTACTGCATCAAGCCAACGTTAAGTTAGTCTTTACGGGACATTTGCACGTTCAGGATATTGCCTACAGCGATCGCTTCGATCTCTATGACATTACTACTGGTTCCCTCGTCAGTTATCCCCACCCCTACCGCGTACTCACCTACGAACGCGATCGCGATGCAGAGCGCTTGTCGATCGAGTCATATCGTGTAGAAGCAATACCAGAGCAACCCAACCTCCAGCACTTTTCGCGCGAATGGATGGGCGATCGCTCTCACCTATTTATGCTCAACCTGCTGACCAAGCCACCATTAAATCTGCCAAGCGCGATCGCTTCAAACCTGACACCTCACCTGCGTTATTTCTGGGCAAATATTGCCGATGGCGATGCCGAGTTTAGCTTCCCCAATTTTCCCACTAATGCCAAGAAGTACTTTGAGGCATTTAGCGATCGTCCTCCCGCTGATAACAACGCGATTCTGAGGCTCTAGCCTTCCGCGCCATGTCACTAATCTGTTGTTTGACCTCAGCTAAATGACCTCGGTAGGTGTAGTTCAGGATAAAGGTACACCGCTATAACTATTTATGTTGTAGGACTTTTTGGCTATTGTGCTAGCGACTCCAAATCCTCCCCCAATCCTCAATTCTGGGTGGCACAATTATCAAAGCCCTCCAGAATTGGGGGATTGAGATGGTATAGGACTATGCTTAGTTCTCAGCGATATAGCATTTTTTAATTGAGAACAGGTTTTATTGACGGGGTGAAGGGGTTTCACACGGCAGTGGCTCTAGCGGGGAACCCCCAAGACCGCCCTGCCTCCCCTTCTTGGGGGCAACGCCCCCAAACCCCCTTCTCGTTTTCATCTGAAAACCGCTATATTATTTCTTGCGTAATTTGAGCAGCTTATTTAAATCCAAAAATTTGGTACTATCCTCTCCTAAAATGAGAGGCAGGTTGCCATCCCACTTATCGATTATCAGTTTTTGCAATACGCTGGGAGTCACGACATCGTGTAGCAAGCGCAGCGATTCTGCCTCTCCTTTAGCCAGGTTCACTCTCGTCTCTGCCTCCTTAATTGCTTTTCGGGCAACGAATTCCGCGCGTTTTGCTTCCTGTTCCGCAATCTGTTTTGCTTCTACCGCATCGCTAAATCGTTTTGAGAAGTGCACGTGAACGAGAGAGATATCGTCAACTGCTACGTGATAGTTAGCCAGTCGCTTGGTGAGCAGGTTGTCTACGCCATCTTTGACTTCCCCGCGTTTGGTGATAATTTCCTCCGCAGTGTATTTCGCCATTACAGCTTTTAATACCTCCTCCACAGCAGGATTAATAATTCCATCGACAACATTATTCTCATCGCCAATACGTTGAAAAATCAAGTTAGCTTCCTCCGGTACGATATGCCAGTTGAGTGCAACATCAGCGAATACATCTTGCAGATCCTTAGAGGAAGCCTCAGCCGAGATTTCCTGTTTTTGCACGCGCACGCTCAAATTTTTCACAGTTTCAACAATAGGAATGACCAAGTGAATGCCTTCTCCCAGGATTTGCTCCTGCACCTTGCCAAATTGCATGACTACGCCCCGCTCGCCAGCACTGACGATCTTCAGTGGACTGAACAGGACAGCCACCAGTAACAGAGCGAAAATTATCTTACGTCCGATCGCACGGCTATCCATAGTTTATGGCAGCGACGAGGGAAAAACCTTTGCCTGACGGGGTTTAATGTAGACTTGCTGTTTTGGCACTAGTCGCAGTCGATCGAAGCGATCGCGATTGATTTTGATAGTTACCGACTGTCGATCCGGCAATGTTACCTCCGCCTGAATTTCTCGACCGAGATGCGCTACGTAGCTGACCTTAGCAGGTACGCTGCCATCAAGAAGTTCGTCTTGCTCGTCAAACACATCTATATCGTGCGGGCGCAGAAAAACGCGATCGTCGGGATCTACATTAATGTGATGGGCAATACCCCTCGCTGAAAGTACGTTCACCTCGCCGATAAAGCCCATGACAAAGGGCGAAGCAGGATTGTCATAAATTTCTGAAGGCGAGCCGCTCTGTTCGATGCGACCGTTGTTCATAACCACAATTTCGTCCGCGACTTCCATCGCTTCTTCCTGGTCGTGGGTAACAAATACTGTCGTGACGTTGACTTCATGATGGAGCTGCCGCAACCATATGCGTAACTCTTTGCGCACCTTGGCATCTAACGCTCCAAATGGTTCGTCAAGTAACAGAATTTGGGGTGCGACTGCTAAAGCCCTGGCTAGCGCAATTCGCTGTCGCTGTCCTCCCGAGAGTTGAGATGGATAGCGATCGCCCAATCCTTTCATCTGTACCAATTCTAGAAGCTCCCCTACTTTTTGCTTGACGGTATGCCGGGGAACTTTACGTATGTCTAACCCAAATGCAATATTTTCAGACACCGTCATGTGTTTAAACAAGGCATAGTGCTGAAAGACAAAGCCAATGTTGCGGTTTGCTACTGGTTGGTAGGTGGCATCGTGGCTGGCAATCCATATTTGGCCGCGATCGGGTATTTCCAGTCCCGCAATCAGGCGTAACAGAGTTGATTTCCCAGACCCCGAAGGCCCGAGTAGAGCTACTAGCGAACCTGTATTAACCTTGAGACTAACGCGATCGATCGCCTGAAAATCACCAAACTGCTTCGAGACATCCTCAACCAAAATTCCCATTCTGTAAATTACCTCTATAGCTTTGTAGTAAAGGAAAACTAGTAGCGTAAGAGCCTGTTTGCGGGTTTAGTTGACAAGACCTTTAGCCTTATAGCTTCAGAGACTTGTTGCTTTTGCACTGCCGTACTAGTGTTGGTAATTCTACACCAAATCTACGGTATTCACATGTAAATACTGTATTTTTTACTGAAATGCGATCGCAATATAGTGACGGGATTGAGGGGTGAGAGGCGGCTGATACCGTCGCTGTTGCCAATAGGAACGGAACGGGCGAGATTCACCTGCAAAAGCTGTACCTCACAGTCGTGCTGCTTGAGCCACTGCATCGCCGTATATAAATGTTCCGGGCTGGCGAAATTTGCCACAAGTACGCCATCCGCTCGCAGGCGATCGCAGCATATTGCTAAAATCTCAATCAGTTTGCCACTACTGCCACCCATAAAAATCCGATCGGGTGGCGGCAAGTCCATCAATGCTTCGGGGGCACTGCCAGCAATTACCTGCACGTTCGATACACCAAAGCGATCGCAGTTCTGGCGAATTAAAGTTACACCTGCGGCATTCTTCTCGATCGCAAAAATCTGACTGCTCGGCGATAGTCTTGCCATCTCGATTGCCACGGAACCCGTACCTGCACCGATGTCCCAAATTACTTGCCCCGGCAAGAGCGAGAGTTCGCTAATACTGAGTACCCTTACTTCTTTTTTGGTGATCAGTCCTGGCAAATCGCTAAAGCAATGGAATTCTGCGTCTGGAATGCCGATGGTGGGGAGATGTGCGCTTACGGGCGCAATTTGCTCCTGCTTGACCAGAACTACAACATTTAAGGCGGCAAATTCCTGACGATCGCTATCTTCGCCATCTTCGCGTAATTCGCTAACGCACTCATCGCGACCGCCCAAATTTTCGCACACCCAGATGCGATATTTAGTTGGCAAATGCAAACTTTTGAGCAAGCTTGCGATCGCGATCGGACTATTGACAGCATCGGTGAGAATGGCAATGGGCGAAGCACCCTTATGTAAAAGCGATTCCAGACAATCTAGCGATCGTCCGTGGGCGCTTACTACCTGGGCATCCTGCCAGGGAATCTTGAGGCGATTGAACGCTAACTGTACGGAACTAATGTAGGGATGGAAAGTGAGAATTTCTGATGGGAAATTAGCTAAAAGCAGCCGTCCCAAGCCAAAAAAGAGCGGATCGCCGGAAGTAAGCACTACAACCATGCGCCCCGCTTGTATATGCGATTGGATGTGCTGAATTACTCGATCGATGTCTCCTAAAACCAGGCGATCGCCTGCATAGCTTGGGAAAAATTCCAGATGTCTCGGACTACCTACTAATACATCTGCTGTATCTACCAGTTTTGCCACGCGAGGCAGCAGCTCTGACTCCAAACCAATACCAACGACATGAATAGACGGCATGAAAATAAGAACGCTAATTAGCTAGCTAATTATGTCCGTTCAGTTGTACGAGCGTATCTGGTGCTAGGAAGTGAGCGATGTGATAGGCTCGCTCCTCGGTTTTGAGCAGGATTTTTTCATACATGTAGCGAGTGGCGCGATCGCCCAGGCTCTCTGCTTGCCCTGCCTGACGGCGAATGAGCGAGAGTATGCCCTGCTCGGCAGCTAGATCGTGCTCTAGCATTTGACGGCAAGCAAAGGTTCCATCGGGTTCGGGTGTAAAGCAGCACAGTTCCGCTAACTTTGCAAAACTAGCAACTGGCACTCCACCAAGACCGTTTAAGCGCTCGCCAATTTCGTGGACGTGCTCCTGCACGTCACCGTAGCTTTCCGCAAAAAACTGGTGCAATGAGTAAAACTCAGCCCCTTCCACCACAAAATGATGTTTCTGGTATTGCAGATAGAGGGCTTGGAAACTGGCTAAGGCAATATTCAGACCTTCGCAGACTGGCTCTGTTACAGAGGTCTCAAATAAAACTGGGTTATGCGAAACTCGACCAAATGGGTGCACTAAACCCTGAATAGCAGACATATAGAGCCTCCTGTATGCTTTAACTGGTATGCAACGATACAAAGCGATATGCAACAAGGAATTTGTAGTAACAAATTCTTTACAAGAAATATAGCACGACTAAATTCTCGTTCGGGTGTCTGCTAAATACAGAAGCCCTATAAACATATAAATTTTTATAGGACTGAAATACAACTAAACCATAGGCAATCTTCCACAATTCTTATTAGCCTATAATGGATGCTTTTGAGCTAAAACCATGACTTAGCAAGAGACTTGCTTAGACTTATATTTTTAAATTATTGCAAATATATTCAAATGTAATACTAATTACTATTAGAAAATAAATATAAATACACTTAATTACACTTAATTAATAGTTTTGCGAACTAATAGCTTGCATGAGTATAAATTTTACTTAAAAGTCTTTTTCCTTGTTGAGAATACTTGTAAGCTAAAGCTTAAGCTACAAAAGAACCGCGATCGGGCTGTACCTATGGAGATAGGCCAAATGAGATGCTTGTATGCCAGCACTCAGTCTGCATATTCCTAAAGATTTATACGCAAGCAGACAAATTATTTCTCCAGGTTATTGCATCTAATTTTCATTTAGGCTATGCTTTATACGAGCTTAAACACTGAATAGATGCTGTTGCAAAGCGAATGTCTGGGTAAAGTCATGTCTGGGGCTGTTTGATGCATTTCTAGACCAGAGTAGAGCTTTAGAGTGTTTTTCTTATTAATTAGATAGTACGCAGAGGGATAACGTGGTCTCAGATTCAATGGAAGCAAGTCAGATTGTAGAGATTCGGTGGAGCGATCGCTGGCAAGCCTACCGGAGACTACAGGAATTGGGAATTTCTTGCTCCTGCTCTAGCGGTCAGCCGCTCAAGGTCTTAGTTAGGAATACAAGCGAAGCAATTCAGCTTTGGAGTGTAGTTCGGCAGTTTAACGAACCCCGCTACCAACTGGCATTCTGGTTAAATGACTGCCTGCAAAAATCCAGCTAACTGGGGAATTATTTCTCTAACTGTAAGGCGAGCATCGTCACCCTACTAAAGATATCTCTAACGCCACACCATAGGAACACCATCCCAAACTTAGTTCAAGCACAATTCAAATCAATGCTACATATGGGTAAGTCGAGTAAGTGCGATCGCGATCGAGTTTCAGATTTTAGCTATGAAGGCCAATTTCTAGGCTTTACGGCACTTGATGGCTACAAACTGAAGTATCTCAAGCTGAGCGCTTCTAATCGCGACTACATCATTAAAATTCCCAAAGAACAGCGATTAGATCTATATAGGAGTTTGAAACCTGGAGATCTAATTCAGTGTACAGGCGAGCAAAAGTTGAATTTCAGCACGGGGGAATGCAAACTCAAAGCTTATACGATTAGCAAGATCGCAAACCATCAAACGAACTCAGAAGTTATTCATCTACATAGCAACGTGCGCGATCTAAATAGCGATCGCCCCTCAAGCAAGCAGCACGCAAAGTCAGATAGCAAGCCTTTAGTTAATGTTTTAGTTTGCCAAAAATCAGATTGCGCTAAGCGAGGGAGCGGTCAGATTTGTAGCGCTTTGATGAATGCTCTGGAGCAACAAGACCTGGCGGAATATGTCAAGGTGAAAGGTACGGGTTGCATGAAACACTGCAAGAGCGGCCCGCATGTAGTGGTGATGCCAGATAAGTCTCGTTTCAGCCATGTCAAGGTCGGACAGATCCAGGAGATTGTTGCAGAGATCGGCAGCCAGGTATCCGCGCAAACCATGCCGAAAGCTGTTTAGTTGCGCGATCGCTAATATTAGAAGATATGCCCTTAGTGCAGGGGCAGGTTTAGCCCAAATCTAATGATCTTAGCCATAGATTAACTACAAAACCTGCCCTTACCAGGATGTTATTTACTAGCAACTTCCTAATCTAAAGTTTCTTCCCAACCGCACTCTTCGCAATACCAGTTTGCAGGTGGCAGCTTGAATCGGGAAAACGGATAGTGGCATGCGGGGCACCTGCCCGTAAATAAGGGGTGCCACATCAGACCTCTCAAATTAAGTCCCCTGTAGTTTTTCGGATCTTCTAGCTCCCATAGCTCGGCAGTCTCGAAATCCCGGCAGTAATTCCCTGTGGGGCCAGCAGGATGTACCGCACAGACAATGTACTTTGTATGTGAGAACAGCTTACAGCGATCGCAGTCAGGTATTTTCGGCATGTTGCAATTCTAGCTAAATCGCTTAATCTCGACTCCGTTACTCACAACCACGAGTTCTAAAGACAAAGGCCCAGAAACGAAAATTGATTCTTTAGCAACCGCACGCACCTCAAAGCCAGTTTTATACTGCCCGATTGTTTGTAAAAGATCTGAGATGGCATCCGTGGGAAAACTTCCGACATTGCCAGTGATCGGATCGGCTAGTATCTCTTTGCTGTTAGCACGGAACCTCACAAGGGAAAACAGACGGCTGACTCTCTCTGCCATTTCCTGCGGTTGCAGGTTGGGCTTAAATTGCAATGAGGCAATTACTTCGCCTTTATTAAATATCTTGCGATTCGGGATGACATCGACAGCGATCGAGACCTTATTCTCGCGACGCAGGTAGTTACGAGTGGAAAGAATGCGCATGACGTAGCTGCCGCCACCTTTAATGCTTTCAATCATGCTATCTATATCGGATTGCTTCACCTCGATGACAGCATCTCCCATATCTCCTTTGGTTGGCAGGTATAGCAGATTGCGGGCTTGCAACTCAGCCCGCTGTAACAGCGCATAGACGGCTTCCTTTGACTCCTGCGGCGATAGCCCTGGTCTAATCACCGTTGATGCCAGAACCTGCTCGGAGTTGATTGCCACATTGCCCAGACGGAAAGCTTCGATGTTTTTGGATAGAACTTCTTTACTGGCTTCTAGCTCCTTAATTTCGCTACCCAGCTTTGTCACGTTCTTCTCTAGTTTGATGCGTTGCTCTCCCAATGTAGCAATCTGTACTTGGGATTCTGCTGCTTGTTTGCTCAAAGCATCTCGTTCCGTTGTCAGGCGATCGCGCTCTTGCTTTAATTTATTCCCCTCTGCAATCAGGTTATCTCTTTCCGAGCTAAGACCTTGTACGCGATCGCGCAGTTGCTGTTCCTGTAGCTGTACTTTTGCCAACTCGCTATTTGCCTGCTGGAACTTTGCCTGCACTGCTTGCAGCCTGGCTTGTGTTTCCGCCTGCCTGTTCACCGCAGTAGATAAAAACTTATTAATTAGATCGAGGCGATCTTGCGCTTCTTTTCTTTTGGTATTTGCATTACGCAATTCCTCCTCGACCTTTTGCTTCTCCGCCTTTGCATTTTGAAGTTCGGCCTGGATGCGCTCGTATTCAAATATACCTTTACGCAACTCGCTATTAGTGGCAAGTAAAATTCCAAAGGTGGAGGCAGCGATCGAAGCCCCAGTCAAAATCGTCACTAAGGTAGCTGTATTGCGAGGTCTGAGATTAAAAATACTGAGCCGCGATTTACCAACTTTTGTGCCAATGCGATCGCCCAGAGTGGCAACTATGCCACCCAAGATTAAAATCGCTAGAACTAGCATATAGCCGCCAGCCATGCCTGCTCCTTACACCTGATGCTGCAATATTAGCACTTGCGTCGCCCCTCACCTGAACAATGGTTCTTAGCTTCTAGATATAGTGGTTAACTTCCAGCAAACAGCTTTTCCAAAAGCTTGTGCTGCAAACACTTCAGTACGTAGCATCTATACTAACTGACTTCCAGACTGCCGCACATCAATATTTCAGAATTCCAGCCACCTTTCCTGAAATGCTATCATCTACCAGTCAGGATCGAGATCTTAACTGTAGATATGACCACTACTACCCCGGTAAAAACTAAGTACGAAGCTGTGATCGGCTTGGAAACGCATTGTCAACTGAGTACCGCCACTAAGATATTTTGCGGTTGCTCGACCCAGTTTGGTTCTGCGCCAAATAGCAATGTCTGCCCTATTTGTTTAGGGATGCCTGGTGTATTACCCGTCCTGAACGAAAAAGTTTTGGAATATGCGGTCAAAGCCTCTCTGGCACTTAACTGCCAGATTACGCCCCATAGCAAGTTCGATCGCAAGCAATACTTTTACCCTGACTTACCCAAAAATTATCAGATCTCTCAGTACGATCTCCCGATCGCTACCAATGGCTGGCTGGAGATTGCCCAAGAAGATGGCACCACCAAGCGAATCGGGATTACGCGCCTGCACATGGAAGAGGATGCGGGTAAGCTCGTCCACGCTGGCTCCGATCGCCTCTCTGGTTCCAGTCATTCTCTAGTGGACTACAACCGCGCTGGCGTGCCGTTGTGTGAAATTGTCTCCGAGCCGGATATTCGTTCTGGGGTAGAAGCGGCTGCCTACGCCCAGGAAATGCGCCGCATTCTGCGATATTTAGGCGTATGCGACGGCAATATGCAGGAAGGTTCCTTGCGCTGCGACGTAAATATATCGGTGCGCCCGGAAGGATCGGAAAAGTTTGGCACTAAGGTCGAGATCAAGAATATGAACTCCTTTAATGCCATTCAACGGGCGATCGACTACGAAATCGAGCGCCAAATTGAAATTTTAGAGTCGGGAAAAGGCAAAATCGTACAGGAGACCCGCCTGTGGGAAGAAAATACGCAGCGCACGATTAGCATGCGTTCTAAAGAAGGTTCCAGCGACTATCGTTACTTCCCCGAGCCGGATTTAGTCGCGATCGAAGTTCCCGCAGCAACGCAAGCACATTACCGGGACGAGTTACCGGAACTACCAGCCTCGAAGCGCGATCGCTACCAAAAGCAACTGGGTTTGAGTGCCTACGACGCGAACCTGCTGGCAGACGATCGCGGTGTAGCGGAATATTTTGAGGCAGTACTGACAACTGGTGCCGATCCCAAACAAGCCTTTAACTGGATTATGGGAGATATTACAGCTTATCTAAACGAGCATAAACTCAAAATTACAGATATTCCTCTGACTCCCTCGATTTTAGGCGAACTAATCGCTCTGATCGGTGACGGAACGATCAGCAGCAAAATCGCCAAAGATATCCTACCGGAGCTATTAGAGAATGGCGGCTCTGTCAAATCTCTGATTCAGAAGAAAAACCTGACAGTACTCTCGGGTGCCGAACTAGAGAAAGTAATCGATGAGATCCTGGCTGGCAATCCCAAGGAAGTAGAGCAATATCGAGGTGGCAAAACCAAACTACTGGGCTTTTTTGTGGGGCAGGTGATGAAAAAAACCCAAGGACGCGCTGCTCCGCAAGTTACGAATGAGATGTTAACCGTCAAGCTGAATGGATAGTGGTTTGAGCGATCGCGAGATTAAAATCGCTGTGGTGGGAGATATCCACGAGCAATGGGAGCCTGAAGATGGCATTGCTTTACAGCGCTTAGGCGTAGATTTAGTTCTGTTTGTCGGCGATTTCGGTAATGAATCGGTGGAGGTCGTGCGTGCCATTGCCACCCTCGATCTCCCCAAAGCCGTCATCCTCGGTAACCATGACGCTTGGTATACCGCCTCGGAATGGGGTAGGCGCAAATGCCCCTACGATCGCAAACAAGAAGATCGCCTGCAGCAGCAAATCGATCTGCTCGGCCATACCCACGTTGGCTATAGCTACCTCGATTTCCCCAATTTGAACTTGTCGGTCGTGGGCAGTCGCCCTTTTAGTTGGGGTTCCTCGGAATGGAAAAATGCCGAGTTTTATCGCGATCGCTACGGCATCGAAAATTTCGAGCAATCCACGGCACGGATAGCTCAGTCCGTTGCTGCTGCCGCTGGTGAAGTAATTATCTTTTTAGGACATAATGGCCCCTTTGGACTCGGCGATCGCCCTACCGATCCCTGTGGCAAAGATTGGCATCCGGCGGGCGGCGACTACGGCGATCCAGATTTTACCGAAGCGATCGCGAAATCCCGTCTGCTATGCAAGCAAATTCCCCTTGTCGCATTCGGCCACATGCACCATCGCCTGCATCACACCACCGAACTGCGCCGCCCCATCGCGATCGACCCAGAAGGTACGATTTACCTCAATGCCGCCGCCGTACCCCGCATAGTTAAGACATTACAGCAGCGCGATCGGAACTTCTCATTGGTATCTATGCAAGGGGGCAAGGTCGCACGGGTATCTCTTGTGTGGGTAGATCGGAACTATAGCATCACATTGGAAGAGATTCTATATGAATCCCAAGTAAGGGTTTAGCATTTGCGCGATCGTTCGCAACGCGATCGCCACCGATGCGATCTCTCCTCTGCATCGTCTTTCTTCTTCGCCCTGCTCCTCTGGTGGAAACCACGGTAAGGGTTTAGCATTTGTTTCGATAGTCTTCGCATCAAACACAAGCATTATTCACAAATGCTAAACCCCTGCGTCCGCTGCGTCCGCACCCCTGCGTCTGCTCTGCGTCCGCGCTCTATCTATCCCCCCACCTGAACCTCTGCGGTATCTGGCTCCAAAATGGGAGGACGGATACATAGGTAGACTAACGGCCCAAATAGAGGGATGGTAGAGGCTAGAACGAATAGCTGAGAATCTTCTAGGCCGCGCCTTGACATATCATCGCCCAAGATCCAGCCAAACATTAACGATAGAAGGCAAAAATCTAATCCCATTACGTGAATAAATCGACTGGTACGCCATTGCTGAGCAAAATCCACTAGATTGCCAAATCGAAAACCATAGAATATGAGAGCGATCGCGGCAGATGTCAACAAAATACCCAACCAGCGAGAATCTAATAACTTAATTAATCGATCTTTCTCGCCCATAAAACTGGGATTGCTCTCTCTCAGTGCAAAATAGGGTAATAAGCCAAATGCCCCAATACCAAAGGATAGTAGTGCAAACGGCCATGCTCTCACTTTTTGTCCTCTGCCATCGGCAAACAGGACGCAGGCATAGATAAAAGGCCAAATGCCCATTAGATTAAATAGCGTAACTACCCAAGCGTTAATGCCATCCCACTGTCCCAAGGCAAGCTTTTGAATTAATGCCAAAGTGTCGGGGTGATCGGGGGGAGCTAATAAAAAGGCATAGGCAATAAATCCTAACCATAGCAAGCCAAATCCAAGCTTTTTTTCCATAATTAAATAAGATTACCTGTGTTCTGTTGTCTTAATGAGTGTCGAGTCCCATATGTTTTTCAGTTTTTGAAGCGATCGCTCTAGGTCTGAGTAACTGCGATCGCGCTGATTCCATTTCTCTTGCCAAATAATGCTCGAGGTCGCACCAAACTCCTAAACAACAGCCACAAGGATAGTAATTCACCAGGCGAATTTTGGCGCTTCCATTGACCGGGGCGGCAGAATAGCATCGCTACTAACTGCCGGTGTTGTGCTAAGGTTACCTGTTCAAACCTCACAGTTATGCATGGGAATTCGCCATCAAAAGTTGATTGGGTAATTATCCCTTTTAGCTTGATTCCCTCTTCCATGATTTCGAGGACGATGGGTATAGCTTCACCCCTGCGGAACTGAGGTATACCTGACTGGGTAAGCAAAATTTGCGCTCCTACTTCCGAAATCGCTGCTGTAGTACCCCAGAAAGTATTGATAGGAGCATTACTGCCATTTGTCGGGAATTCTAATTCAGTTTGGGTATGAGAATCGCGAGTCGATAATTCTGGATTGTAGCTGATGCGCACAACCCTTTGCAGCGTGAACCATTCATACAAATCTGGTTTAGGTAAGTCCAACATCACGAGCAAAGCAATCCCAATCAACACCAGATTATAGCTACTCCAGATCCACCCTAGAGATAATCCTTTATAGTTAATGTCATACCCAGCGGGGGAAATACGCATCATGCAATTGCCCATATTGCGCCATAGACTGACTGCCGTGAGGACGAACAGAGCAATCAACGGCCATGCCAGCGACCAATTGAACATCAGGCGATCGCGCTGACTGCCCTTGGGCGTAACCTTAAAGCCTTTCCCAAACGGCTTGAACATCGTCTGAATTACCGTAGCAGCTAGAGGGAAACACAGCACCACATCATAGATATCCGATAGGAAAGAAGAACGGCTGCGGTAGCTGAGCCATGAGAATACAGTGAGATGTACTAGATACTGCGGTAAGAAGTAGAAAATAATCTGTTCAGTCGTAGCGCGGATAGGGATAATACCAACGAACGAATAGGCAAGGGGCATTAACAAAAATCCCACCCGCGACAAACTGGTGAACCAATGCAAAATCCCCGTGAAGTGCGAGAGGCGCTGTAATGGCCGCAAACCAGGAATGGTAAGGGGATTTTCATCAATGAAAAAGGCTTGCAACGTCCCCTGCGCCCAACGCAGTCTTTGCGTTGCTTGCGCTCCCATATCTTCGGGGGCGGTGCCCGCGCTTAGTTTCTCATCTAAGTAAATGAGGCGATAACCTTTTCCTGATAAACGTACCGCAGTGAAATAATCCTCTGAGAGAGAACTCGTCACAAATTCGCCACCAGTACTGAGCAGGGCACTACGCCTCATCACAAAAGAAGTCCCAGCGCACACCACGCTATCGGTGCCGTCGCGGACGGGTTGAATTTGGCGGTAGAACACCTCTTGCTCTGGCACCAGGATATTCTCTAAGCCCAGGTTGCGGGCGATTGGATCGGAGTTGTAATAGCTTTGCGGTGTCTGAACCAGTGCCACCTTGTCGTCTTGAAAGAATCCTACGGTGCGCTTAAGGAAATTGCGTGTGGGGACGAAATCCGCATCGAAGCACGCGATCAGATCGCCATGAGTATGCATTAATGCATTATTCAGGTTCCCTGCTTTGGCATGTTTGTTGTCCTGGCGACAAACATATTCGCAGCCTAATTCCTCTGCCAAGGCTCTAATCTCCTCCCGCCGCGTGTCGTCGAGGACGTAGATGTTTTTGCGGGGATAGTCCATTGCCTGACAGCCAATAATGGTGCGACGCAGGATAAATGCCGGCTCGTTATAAGTGGGAATCATTACATCTACCGATGGCAAAAATTCCCCCTTTTCCACCGCCATCGCCATTGTGTCGGCATCGGCGCGTCTATCCCTAGCTTGTACCAGCAGAAATAGCTGGAGGACACCGTTGACAATCATCAACAGTTCCAGAATAAATAGACCTACACTGAATACACCTTGCAGAGGGGTTCCTAGATTTAGCGTCCAGAGCGATCGCCAGATCACGTAGCGAATTGTCAAAATCAGTAAAATTGCCACGACGACAAAGCGCGACCATACTCGGGGCTGGGGCGAAATTTTAGTAATCGCAAACGTGATGACTGTCAGGGCGATCGCTGGCGCAATCAGGAACTCACCCGTCGCCATCGGCACCTGCAGCCAGATGGGGGGATTTTTTTGAAACCATTGATACTGGTCGATCAACTTTTCAATCGTACCTTCACCAGCGAACCAGCCCACCACAACTAGAGCGCAGGCCAGCACTATGCCTAACATGACTAAAGTAGCCGTTTGGGGGCGAAAGACTCTCCTGATGTCAGAGTTCGTCCAACCAGGATGATGTAACTTGGAAACACTCGCGTCTTCCATCTTTAAACTTTTACTCCTGAGCGATCTAATGTGCGATCGAAGCGATCTTGCTTACATAAAGATTAGTACGCGAACATAACTAATTTAGATTACCTAATTGGTATTTTTTGTTTCGTAGGACGTACTAACTAAACAAACATACCCAAATTGCATATTGACTTTATACCAATTCTCTAAATTCCAGCTACGGACAGTGCATCCAAAATATATGCTCTTCTCGTGTATAGATGCGATGATATAGCGCTTTTCAATTGAGAAAGGGTTTGTTTATGGGGTGCCCTTCTTGGGGGCAAAGCCCCCAAACCCCCTTCTCGTTTTCATCTGAAAACCGCTATAGCGCCGATTCGGAGGTGAAACCCCTACACCCCCTCCTAAGTCTAGTCGCGACAGCTATAAATTCAGTAAATTTTCGCTTCTATGACAATCTGCTAATTTTGTCAAGTTCTACAGATACTGCGTAGTTTGAGATAAGTTGGGTAAACTACAATGTTGGCAGCCGTAGAAAAAGGTATGCCTTTACACACAGATATTCTGAGGAGTGGAAAACTTAAAATGGCAGTGTTTACCGGTACTGATGCCAACGACAATTATTTAGCTACGACTGAAGGTGATAATGCTCGGGGACTTAGAGGCGATGACACTCTGATCGGCAACGTCGGCAAAGATACGCTCAATGGTAATGCTGACAACGACCTTCTATTTGCTGATAGCTTAACCCAAACCGCAGGCGGCAACGACAGTCTCTTTGGCGGTCAAGGTGCTGACACCCTGGTAGGCGCTCGTTTTGGTTTTAGCGCCGATAGCTTGGGTGGCAACAGAGATGGAGATTTGTTGATTGCTTCTACCAATGGAGGTAACACTCTGTTTGGCGGTCAAGGGAACGACACGATCTACGGTAGCGTCGCTAATGCCAACACTATGAACGGCGACATCGGTGACGACGTTGTTATTGCTGGTAACGGTAACGATCGCATGTTAGGTGCGGATGGTAACGATACCCTCATCGGCGGCAGGGGCAACAACGACATGTTCGGCGAAGCTGGTAACGACCAGTTCCAATTCTTCACCGCAGTACCACAAGATTTAGTAGCATTCACGGATGCCGAGCAGGTAGTCAGAAGCAGAGGTGGTTTTGGTGGCTCTGACACGATTTTCGACTTTGCTACAGGCGACACGATTTCAATTTCACAGCTAGACCGCAATGCCACAGTCACGGTCGAGACGAACTCCGCAGGCGCAGCGGTCATTACCATTACGGGTACGGCTAGCGATGGTACTCCAGCGAATCAAACCATTACGGTTGTGGGTGTAACAAAAGATCAGCTATTGGCACCAGGCGCACAGTTGCTCGCAGTAAACGGTAACTTCATCACCACTAACGATACTGTAAATACTGGTGATGGCAGCAAGTCTATCTTCACGGTAGGCGATGGTCAGCCTGGAGCCAATATTGGGGGCAAAAATTTGGTAGGTAGCCCTACTGCCGATACCTTTACCGATGACCCAACTGCTGCAACCACTGCTGACGGTATTCAGTTAGTTACTACCGTTAACGACGACACCCTAACTGGTAATGCCGGGGATGATTTTATGAGTGGTAGTGCTGGCAATGACATTATTCGCGGCAACAGTGGCAGAGATACCTTAGTCGGCAATACGGGTTCCGACACGCTCACGGGTGGCTCTGGGACTGATTTCTTCAGGTTTGTTAACTTCAACCCCGGTGAAATCGATGTCATCACCGACTATAGAGGCTCGGTTGAAGGTACTCCCGAAGACTTTATCCAGGTTAGTGCCGCAGCATTTCGCGGTTCGCTAGTAGCCGGACAGAAGGCTGGCGCTGCAGCCCCAGCCAATTTCTTTTTTGCGTCCGGTGCTGGTGGAGTAGAAGGAATCAACTCCGCTGCTCCCATTGGTACTTCCGCTTTCTTTTACGACACTGTGGGTGGCGGTGTTTACTTTGACCAAGATGGTGGGGGTACTGGAACCAGGTACGTCCAGTTTATTCAGCTATCACCAGTTCCTGCACCAGGGTTTCGGGTTGGTCCAGCTTGCATTCAAATTATTGCTTAGAGCCGCGACGAATTGGATTGCGGGTCTTATGGTGGGGTAAGTAGTAGCAACTTACCCCGTTTTTCTATGGAGTCTAAGCGCAACAAACTGGTTCGGCAGTTTGCGGAAACTCGCCAAACGTATTGGAATCTGCCAAGACTGTATAGACTTCCCAATCCGCACCATCTGGATCTTTCGTCCAGATCTTGTCTTGCAGGGCGTAACAGCAAGTAGTTTGCGTTTCGGGTTTAATCGCTAGATCGTTCTGCTGGAGGCGATCGCTAGCTAGTGCAACCATCTCCGATGACTCTACCTCAATCCCCAAATGATTTAACTTTTCAGTAGCACCTGGGTTTTCCATCAGGACGAGTTTTAAAGGGGGTTCGGCGATCGCGAAATTAGCGTAACCTGGATGGCGCTTGGCTGGCTCAGTACCAAAGAGCTTGCTGTAAAAGTCTACAGCGGAATCGAGATTGCTGACATTGAGCGCTAATTGAATGCGGGACATAAAAATTAATCCTCCATATATTGATTAATATCTATATTTGGATATGTCAATATTACGGCAAACTATATTGATGTGTGTCAATATATAAAGCATGAAGTTATCTAAACCACGTGAGTTCGGGTTAATCCGAAGGCAGCAAATTCTGGTCAATGGCAATCAGCAATCGCAGGTTTCTTGGGTTGGTACTGGAGTTTAGACTAAAAGGCAACAAGAAGCATCTCGCTAGATAGAAACTAGCGAGAGAGAGGATAAAAGGGAAGAAGTTGAGCTAAGCAGTTGCAGCGGAAGCTTTTTTGAGGGGCTTGGCATAGCGTTTTTTGACAGTAGGATAACGAATCCGTTGGGTTCGTTTTTTCCCAAGAGGCCAACCTGGAGACTTACCGCGAGGTTTAGGGTCAGGGGAAGGAGAGCCAATCCTGACCAAAACTAAAGCAAAAGCATTTGCAACTCGACCAGGAGACAATTTAGTCATCGGTTTCTGCCAAGGCAGAGGAGAGTCTTGGACAAGTTCACGAGCGAGCCACAATTGCCAAGTAAGTAAAGGCATCAAGTCCGACCAAGTCTCCATCTGAGCAGGGGTAGAAAGCTGAGGGATTGTCCAATGGAGACGTTGACGCACCAAGCGATACCAATGCTCAATGGCAAATCTGCGCAGATATTTTTGCCATACCTCACTCAAGATTGGCTCGTCTTTAGCGACCCAAATCAACCACAGGGGTTTCGATTCAGGCATATCAAGACGTTCGACCAGAATGAGTGTAAAGGGATGGTCTGCGGCTTGCTTTAAGTGCAGGTTTGGCCATCGACGAATTTGCAATCGTCCCAGTTTAGGCTCTGCAATTGTGATGTCTGCTTGGGGAATAGACCAAGTGTCAGAGTCTTTGAGGCTAAATTTCTCTCCATGCTTATGGGGTCGCCCATGCCCCTCGTAATCCTTTGGGGCATGATACAGAACCCGGTTGGGGCGTAGCCTGAGCAGCTTGATACACGGGATGTCTGCTGTTTGCTGCAAAAATGGTGCGCACCCATACTCGCCATCCCCCAGGAAAAGCACAGTCCCAGGAATTTCCGCACAAACCAAGCGTAACTGACTAGCGGCTTTCTGAATCGGGTTCTCGAAACTGGTGATCCGCTCATGCCGCAACGGTAAGGCAAAACTCCCTTCTGACTCTGGAATCCAGGCAATTGTGCTGTATCCTTGCCCCACCGTAACAGGTTTGCTTCCTACTCCCGGTTGAGGTTGATGTTCGTAGGTGCGTTCTTGTAATGTCACCGCATAGGGACGCGACCAGGCTGTATGGTCGCCCGCCAATATCGTCACCTCTGCTGCCGGCATTTGCTGTATGTATTGCTTCATCAAGTCTTCACGTGGAGGATGACTATCTTGCAGTGCTTCATAGATACTCGACCACTCCCTCCGAAATAATGGGCTTAACGAAAGTTCCACAAACGATGAAACACTCCGACTCGTCAGTACCGCATCCATCAAGTCGAACAGCGCATCTCTCCCGTTCCCTATAATTTCGTACGTGTACTTGCGAAATTGCTCAAGTTTATCCAAACTAATCATGATGAAGCTGTTGATTTTATAGTCTTTTCAGCTTCCATCATCAAGCGGTCAGTCTGCAATGGCTGGCTGCTTTTTACCACTTTTTAGTCTAAACTCCAGTTGGTAACAGTAGGCAATCAAGCCGCAAACGATACTGCTAGGGCCACTATCGTGGTCAAGTTCTGCTTACTTCAGAATTTGCGATAACCTGCATAAAGTGATGGATTGCCATTTACAATAAAGTGAAATCATTGAGAGCAATTGTGTGGCTCAAGTACTGGCAGTTACGGACTATACGGACTATATTGATAGCTTGGCTGAAGCAGAAGCTCAGTTTGGGTTATCTCAAAATGACGATCCGCTATTTTTCACTGAGTGGGTGAGAGATTTACCAGAACTAAGTGCTGTGGAACGACAAAGGCTAGACTTGATTAAACAGCGTTATCTATATCATCGCCAATACGGACATTTATTAGAAGGGGCAGTCAATTTCATTGTAATTGCACCGTTGTTGGAAATGGCAGGCTTTTACGATCCACTGTTTCATCTACGTTCTGAAGCATCAATCCAATTAGAACTTGAAGATGAGAATGACAAGGTTTACCAAGGGAGGATTGATAGCTTGATTTTGCAGGAAGGACTCTGGATTGTTTTAGTGGAGTCTGAAAGGACTTCGTTCAGTGTAGAAGTTGCACTTCCTCAAGCGATCGCTTATATGGCTGCTAATCCTCAGCCTGAGAGAGCAACTTTTGGACTGGTGAGTAATGGAGCATACTCAATTTTCGTGAAGTTGCATCAATCCCAATATGGATTTTCTCAAGATTTTTCGCTAAATCGCCGTCAGAACGAATTGTACGATGTTCTGCAAGTGCTAAATCGGCTAAAATCGTTGTTATAGGTGCCTCGACTCTGGAGCTTGCGATCGCTCTCTCAAAGTGTCATCAGAAAAAGCGATCGCATTCGCAAAAACTAAATCATTAATTTCTTATAGCTGTAGCAACCAGGCTTAGGACGGGGTGCAGGGGTAGAACCCCTGCGTGGAGGCTGTGCTCCCACACCCCCTGTCCTAACAGATCTGTCTATGGCTATATCAAAAGGATTGAGATACTCAAGTGGAATGCCCTGCGTTGGGTGTTGTCTAACTTTCAACGATTGATAGAAGAACGGGAATATATGCTTGGAAAACCTGAAAGTCGTTGTCGGTTGTCAGAATACTGTAGCCTCGACGATGGGCGACGGCACAAATTAGAAAATCAGTGTTTGAGCCTTGGACGCCATTGCTACGGCAGGTGTTGAAAAACTCTGCAGCAAGTTCGTAGTCTTCAGATATGAGTTCCAAATCCGGAAAGGCGCGAAGGTGATTTCGCAGGCGGGTAAACTGCTCTAAACTGCGAACTCCAGACAGGATCTCCTGACGGATTGCCCCTAGCAAGGCCACTCGGTTATCGGCGACTAAATTCCGCAACAGTGTGACGGCAGGGGGAGAATTGGGTGGCATTCTCCGACGCAGAGCTAGCGACCAAACAGAGGTATAGCGGTTTTCAGATGAAAACGAGAAGGGGGTTTGGGGGCGTTGCCCCCAAGAAGGGGTTCCACCCCTTCACCCCATCAATAAAACCCGTTCTCAATTGAAAAGTGCTATATCAACAATAACGCTCATGTCTGCTGGCGTTGCTGCTTGTAGTCGTAGTCTTCATCATAATCAATGGTGCCAAAGAGATCTAACACTTTGAGGCGCTTGCGACGTTGAATATATTCGCGTAGTGCTGTTTCGACCAGAGCATCAATATTTGTCTGTTCGTTGAGTGCCAGTGCTTCTTGCAGTAGGGCTTCGTCTATGTTAAGTTGTTTTGCCACGATTCAGTTCTGATTTGACGACTCGACTAAATCAATGTTATCGCACTTTCTCTTTCTTGCTTTTGCCAAGCATCAAAAGCGATCGCATTCCCAAAGTGTCACCAGAAAAAGCGATCGCAGTTAATTCACTTGAGAATTTGCCTCTGTCATTGTTTGAGGAATTCGATCGGCAGGTATGACAGTGACCTGGCCTTCCTGCCAGACTGCGATCGCTTCGCCTAGTTTGCGATGGCGTTCGAGGGCTTGAGCGATTGCAGCTTTCACCCCTTCATTAATTTTGCTGGATAGTAAACGATCTTCAGTCATTGAGCCCTCTCAAGATTTGATGCCAAGCTTCAGAATCATAAATAATTGGTTGCCGATCGCTGCTACGCTCAGCAATTAGTTTGAAGACTATTTCAGAATTATTGTAGACGATCCAACTGTCACAAAGGGGCAAGTATAAATCAAGCAGATTTTGACAACTTCGTTGATAGCGGCGGCGAATGTCTGCTTCTGGAATAGAATGTCCACCGCTTGCAACTCGTCGTGCCACTCGCTCAACCGCTAGATCGGGACTTTGAAGCCAAAAGTAAATTAGGTTGATTGTGTAACCTTGAGATTTACAGCGTTTTAAGAACGGGACGAATGTACGAGCAGCCAGGGTGGTTTCAAAGGCAAAATCTGTACTGGATGCTGCAAGTTGTTTGATTCTTGCTAACATCAGCCGTCCTGCTTGTATAGCCATAGATTTTGGGTTAAGGGGCGACAGTCCTGCGGCGATCGCATCGGCATTCACATACTCAAATATGCCCAGAAGATTGGGGAGTAAGCTTAGTGCAACAGTTGTTTTGCCTGCTCCATTAGGGCCGCCTATGATGTAAAGGCTTGGCATAAATCCCGTGGCTCATTTGTTGTGTTGTTTGATATACTCTTCACCTTACCAGGCAAATATCTAGGAGCGATCGCATTTTTAGAACCACAAGAAAACAAGCTCGCGATCGCTCTCCCAAAGTATCACGGAGAAAAGCGATCGCATTCGCGCAAACTAAACCATTACGGGGCGATCGCTAAGAAATACGAATGACAAAGCGATCACCCTAAATCTTTCCCATTGTTAGCAAAAGCGCGATCGCAGTTTTAGGACTACAGCAAGATAAATTCGCGATCGCTCTCTAAAATTGTCACGGAGAAAAGCGATCGCATTCTCAAAAACTAAACCATCGCTAAGAAATACGAATGACAAAGCGATCTCCCAAACTCCTCTTCATTGTTGGCAAAAGTGCGATCGCAGTTTTAAGCCCACAGAAAGACAAGTTCGCGATCGCCATCCTAAAGTATTGCTAGAGTATGCGTCTCATTCCCTGAACTAAACCATCAATCTCAAATCACTTATCCTTGACGCTTTCCGCTTTAGAGATTGGCCTATTTCATCAGGTGAAGATCGAGTTCCACATATTGAGAGAATAAGCTATCAATACTAGCTAACTTTGCCTTATATTCTAGTGTTGTAGCAATAATCAGGCGGTCAAACGGATCTTTATGAAGAGACTGATCAGAATTTTGTGTAAGCGGTCTAGAATCACAAAAACCAAGGAGACCGCAACATGTTAAGAGGCAAACAAGCAACTAATCGTACAGATGAACTACTAGACGAGTTGGTGTCAGAGTGCCATAGCCCCGAGGACATTCTAGGAGAATCGGGCTTACTGAAGCAACTGAGTCAACGACTAATCGAGCGAGCGCTCACGGGAGAGCTGAGCCATCACCTCAAATCAAGCACGCCTAAGGGAGAGGAAGCGGTAGAAGACGAAGTTGTGCGACGCAACAGCCGCAATGGCTACTCGCAGAAGACGGTGCAGTCGCAACAGGGCGAAATGGAGTTGTCGATACCGCGAGACCGTAACGGCGAGTTTGACCCCGTGCTGGTACCGAAACACCAAAGGCGAATAGCAGGACTCGATGAGAAAATCCTGGCTATGTATGCACGGGGATTAAGCACCCGAGACATTAGTGCTCAACTCGAAGAACTCTATGGTGCCAAGATCTCCGCCGCACTCATCAGTGAGGTCACTGATGCAGTTAGCGACGAGGTCAAGGCTTGGCAGTGCCGTCCCCTGGAACCTGTATATCCCATCATTTACCTCGATGCCCTCTACGTGAATATCAAGGTGTCGGGTCGGGTGAGCAAGCGAGCGGTCTATGTCGTCTTGGGTATTACGGTTGAGGGCAACAAAGAATTGCTTGGGCTGTGGATTGGGGAGGTGGAATCCGAAGGCGCTAAGTTCTGGCTCAAGGTGCTGACTGACCTCAAAAACCGTGGGGTCAAGGACATTCTGATTGCCTGTTGCGATGGCTTAGTGGGATTCCCCCAGGCGATTGAGGCTGTTTTCCCGCAAACCCAGGTGCAACTATGTATTGTGCATCTGATCCGCAACTGTTTGCGTCATGTGCCCTGGAAAGACGCTAAAGCTGTTGTGGCTGACCTCAAGCCCATTTATCATGCTGCCACTTTGGCAGAAGCCGAAGCTGCGCTTGAGGCTTTTGCCGCCAAGTGGGATCGCCTATACCCCGCGATTAGCCAAATCTGGCTGCGCCATTGGCAGAACATTATCCCCATCTTTGACTATCCCATGGACATCCGCAAAGTCATCTACACTACCAATGCCATTGAATCCCTCAATCGCTCCCTGCGCAAGGTGATTAAAACCAAGGCTGTCTTCCCCGATGAGGAATCTGTCTTCAAGCTCATGTTCTTGGCCATGCATAACATTGCCAAGCGTTGGACTCGCCCCCTTAAAGATTGGAAGGCAGCGTTGTCATATTTTGCTATCCTATTCCCAGGACGTTTAAATTACTGACCTTATTTCTCGCTTACACAAAAATCTGAGCACTCTCTTATGAATTGGAGATAATTCTACGGCACGGCAGATAATTTCAGGAGTTAACGGAAATAATGTAATGCCTGTTGGTTCTAATGCCTCTTGAAACCATTGATTTGCTGCACAAGGTAACTCCAATCTTCCTCGTTGCTGTGCTAATGCAATTTCGTAACAGGAAATTACCGAAATACCTACCTGTTCAGTCGTTTTAATGGTTTCTCGCCAGTGAGTTGGAAACCGTTCAAACTCTTGAGTGATAAACCAGAACCAAATATGGGTATCGAGGACAATTACTTCAGGCATTCCCATTCCTCTTCATCAACAATAGGACTAATAATGTCTCCTAGTGTTTTACCTTTACCAGAGATAGAAGTAGGAGGTGTGCGACGTTTTGGGGAGGGAATAGTCTCTTCTAGGATAGTTACAATTACACGAGCAACCTTGACATGAGGCTGTTCGGCTAACCAAGTTACTTGACCGTTCTCATAAATTGCTTCGTAACTTTTCAGCATAGCGTTCTCCTTGCGTTTTAAATCTTTCTGAAGGTATTCTAACTCTTTGCGATCGCACCGTTAACTCTAGAGATCGCACCCTTAACTCATACTAATCGTCGGCATTAGAACTTTGTGTGATTTTTTGGCGATCGCACTGTCTAATTTCTGCCTAATGCAAGAGGAACGCGCGATCGCAGTTTTAGTGCCACAGGAAGACAAGTTCGCGATCGCACTCCCAAAGTATCACCAGAAAAAGCGATCGCATTCCCTAAAACTACACTATTGAAAGTATTGTCACTTGTTTAAGCTTGTTTTAAGCCTTTGAGTCTATAATAAGCCTATGCCTAGGAAAATTAGGGAATTAAGATCTGTTCTCTTAAAAGCAGGGTTTCAGGTCATCAGAACCAAGGGGAGCCATCAAAGATGGGTTCACCCTCTTTTGCCAGAGTTTCCTCTCACGATCGCTGGAAAAGATGGAGATGATGCGAAGGCATATCTTAAGAAACTGGTTGAGGCAGCGTTAAACGCCTTAAAGGATAGAGAATCATGAAACACAAGTACCGCATTAATATTGTTTGGTCTGACGAGGACGAATGCTATTTGGCCGAGCTACCTGAGTTTGCCCACAAGTTGCAACGATACTTTACCCATGGAGAGACCTACGAGGAGGCGATCGCCAATGCTCAAGAGGTTTTGGAACTCCTGATTGAGGACTATGAAGCAACAGGCAAACCCTTGCCCTCCCCCCAAACCTTGCAGACAGCATAACGTAATGCTGAATTGGCTTGTTCTAGGGAAAAGCGATCGCTCTCCCAAAGTGTCACCAGAAATAGCGATCGCCCAAAATTCTCTCAATTGTTGGCAAAAGCACGATCGCAGTTTTAGAACCACAGGAAGATAAATTGCGATCGCTCTCCTAAAATGTTGCTAGTAAAAGCGATCGCAGTTAATTCACTTGAGAATTTGCCTCTGTCATTGTTTGAGGAATTCGATCGGCAGGTATGACAGTGACCTGGCCTTCCTGCCAGACTGCGATCGCCTCACCTAGTTTGCGATGGCGTTCGAGAGCTTGAGCGATTGCAGCTTTCACCCCTTCATTAATTTTGCTGGATAGTAAACGATCTTCAGTCATTGAGTCCTCTCAAGATTTGATGCCAAGCTTCAGAATCATAAATAATTGGTTGCCGATCGCTGCTACGCTCAGCAATTAGTCTGAAGACTATTTCAGAGTTATTATAGACGATCCAACTGTCACAAAGGGGCAAGTATAAATCAAGCAGATTTTGACAGCTTCGTTGATAACGGCGGCGAATGTCTGCTTCTGGAATAGAATGTCCACCGCTTGCAACTCGTCGCGCCACTCGCTCAACCGCTAGATCGGAACTTTGAAGCCAAAAGTAAATGAGGTTGATTGAGTAACCTAGAGATTTACAGTGTCTTAAGAACGGGACGAATGTACGAGCAGCCAGGGTGGTTTCAAAGGCAAAATCTGTACCCGATGCTGCAAGTTGTTTGATTCTTGCTAACATCAGCCGTCCTGCTTGTATAGCCATAGAGTTTTGGTTAAGGGGCGACAGTCCTGCGGCGATCGCATCGGCATTCACATACTCAAATATGCCCAGAAGATTGGGGAGTAAGCTCAGTGCAACAGTTGTTTTGCCTGCTCCATTGGGGCCGCCTATGATGTAAAGGCTTGGACTACTCAATTTTGCTCTAGCAGTAAGTTTTCAAATGGGTTAGTGTTGTTCCATCGGTAAATACTAAAATCTCGGCGATCGCAGGTTAGAATCCTTCCGTGTCCTAGATGTTCCGCTAAAACTACCAGAGAGGCATCGGCAAAATCCATGGGTAAGTCAGCGTAGCGTCTCATGAGTTCGACCATGCGAGTAATGTGATGTTTTTGGAGATCGAAAACGGGAAATGTCCCATTGGCAACTTCTGTTAAAAAAGCAAATTGTGCTGCTAGTCCAGCATCTCTTGCCAAGAGATAGCTAGTTTCTGTAATTACAGGATAAGTGGTAAGCAGGGGGGCGTTCAGGGTGGATATAGTTTGTATAGCAATGGAATGATCGAGATCGCTCCTGTTACCCAAGGCAATGAAAAATCCTGTATCAGCGAGGATCGTATTTTTCATTCATGATTGCTTTAAAATTAGCTTCTGAATTAGCGGCTAGATTGGGATCGCCGCTAAAGCAACCAATAAACTTACTTTGTCGCAGTTGTGTTAGACGATCTAGGTTAGATGCTTGAATTTGTTGGTAATAAGCATCGATCGCTTCGGTAAGCGTACGATTTAGCAATGTCGCTGCGTCTTGGTTGGTTTGCTGCTGGATGTACTCTAGTTTGTGAACTTGTTCGTCTTCTAGGTGAATGGTGATATCCATAGGGTCTGTGCTTATAGCGGTCTGAATTTAGTGTAGCGTACCCTATGGTTAATCGCGATCGCATTCCCTATTATTCGATTTCAGGACGATCGCATTTTTAGAACCACAAGAAAACAAGCTCGCGATCGTCATCCTAAAGTATTGCTAGAGTATGCGATCGCCTTCGCAAAAACTAAACCATTACGGGGCAATCGCTAAGAAATACGAATGACAAAGCGATCGCCCTAAATTCTCCCCATCTTCGGTTAAAGGACGATCGCAGTTTTAGTACCACAGGAAGACAAGTTCGCGATCGCTCTCTTAAAGTGTCATCAGAAAAAGCGATCACACTCGCAAAAATACCCATTTGGGAGAGTCTATTAAGAAATACAACTAGAGAATCGCCCAAAGTCTTTTCCTTTAAGGGTTAAAGTGCAATCGCTAGATTCCTGTCTTACTCTTACAAGATTTGCGATTGCACTTATTTTAAAATTATTTTAGAAGTAACTCTAGCTATCTACTATTTATTAGAAAAGCGGTAAGGGAAAGGAAAATTGATTACTTTCTCAACTTTTTGTCCACACGGCATAATCTGGACCATCTAGAGCAACTTTCCAACCATCACCAGGAGACCATGAAGCTGATCCGATCTTTATCGCAACCTTTCCATCTACGATCGCTGCATATTTACCATCAGTGTTGGGTTCGATGAAAACGCTACTTTTGCTTGTGATGCCAGCATTTTTGCGAATTTCGATTAGTTTAACAATCTGAGCTTTCTGGGAGTCGCCCCCATCGAAGAAATGACGCCAGAACACAGTTGGAATACCTGGATGAGTAAGTATGTAAACATATCCCTGCATCACTTTGTCGTCGGGGAATCGCTTTTGACCTCCATTGCGAACTGCTTCAGTATCATGATTTTCAATGAACGTAACACTCATTTCAGGCCACATGCCGATTACGCCAGGCGACTTGCCTGAAATAGTTTTCAGACGACTATAATTCTGGTTTAAAGTAGCATCGACGAGGGCTGCTCTTGTTGGGAAGTCAAATGCCATTGACTTGCCTCTTGTCTCATCAACCCAATCTACAACTGCTTGGGAATTATCGTCCCAGAATTCGCCAACGGACAGTACTGGTTTGGAAGCATCATTGTACAGACCCACGTAGTAACCGTTATAGCCGCGCACTTGATCGTATCGCCAACCAGCGAATCCAATCTCAGTTTTTAGTTTGTCTAAAAATTCTTTGACTTTTGCCTGAACTAATGGGTTGGTATGGTCTAGATCGCGCCCAGCATCGTTGCTCTCGGAAATACTGCCATTATGATGCCTTTCTTCTGGCTTGCCAGTACCACAGTTACAGTCATCACCAGTTACTACAGCGCTTCTATTTTGTTCACTGTTGCCAAATGCTGGATTTGTGAAATCTGCTCCTCCCGTTGCAGTTCCGCAGCGATGATTGATGACGATATCAGCTAGAGCTAATGTTGGTTTTAGTGCGGTTACTGCTTCTTTGAGTTCGTTCTCAGTACCGTATCCGTTCTCTAAGGTGTACCATTCAGTGGGTAAGTAGCTGTTATCGCTTGCAGCACTGCGAGAGGGTGGTGGAAACCAAACATAGTCGAAGCCAGCACGATTGATGTTTTGGGCATTCTCTTTAACAATCTGATACCAGTGCTTATTTCCATTGTTTTCAGGTTTGTAGGATGTCCAGTGAAAACCTTGGAGAATTACTTCTTTGCCTGTGCCGTTGTAGTCAGCGGCCAGAGCCCCTGGTGCTGTAATCAAGACAACAAGTAGGAGAAACGCAAATAGGAAGCCAAGAAAACGAACAATCCAACGATTTCGGGTCAAAGATAACTTCATAATACCTCTCCTAAGAAGGCTCGTAAAATAATACAGACTATTTGTGCCAAGGCTCAAAAATGACGGAATCTTCAAATAACTCTTGAGGGTTAATGGTTTCGTCAGGGTTACTCAAAATACCTTTATCTTTATAGTCTGGCTGCCGATCTAAAGAGTAGGCGACTAGTTCACTACAGATCCAACGATCTGGATGATTGAATTTTGAAGCTAAAAAATCCTCCAGTCGATTGCCTGATAGTCGATTGAAGATATTACCTAGCACAGTTCCCACAGCCAAGTGGGCTTTAATCAAATCAAAGTCATACGCTTCACCAACTTTCTCGCTGGCAGTTTGAATAATTCCTTCAACGTTATTTTCTAGTTTGATGGGTTTACGGAAAAAGATAAGGCAGTGAGGATTATCAAAATATTTCTTTAGATCTGAGCGACGTACTCCTCCTTCAGCATGAGCTTCGATACATTCATTCTCACCAGAGACAATCAGGGTATGAGAGGTTTTTATATCACTTATCCTGTCCCAACTTGTAAAATAAGCAATTCCCTCAGAGACTATATTCTCAGAATCGTAGGTAAACCCGATATACCCTCGATTGTAAGTAACACCATATTCCGGCTTTAAAGATTGAATCTCGATAGTTCTATTCGCAAGTATTACTCGATCAGTCATAAAAACCTCCTCCTATAAATATTAATTGTGATGGCTCAGGATGGGTTAGCAAAAGCACAACCCACTGAATTAATCACAGAGTCCGTCAACGAAGTAAAACGAACCTTATAAGATCATTGATTGCACTCTTAACTATTATCTTTGTCCCTAAAACTTCTTAGGAATATTTGTCAGAGCCTTCAAAGATTTGAAGAGCGTGAACTAGAGGTGTCGTATCTCCTATTTTAATTGGAAATTACTAATTCCCCACCCGTATTATAAATAATTGAATTGGAATAGGTGTCTTCTCTTCCTTGATAATAGTATTATTGAATAGCTTCTGCCCGTTGAGAACAGGCCACCAATTTCCCCGCAAAACAGTTGAGCCTTGAGTACTTATAAGAATATACTCAGTTGGATGCATAAACTTAGCATCGGGACTGAGATCAACCCAAATTAGAGTGGCTTCACCTGGGATTTTGATTGTTGTTCCATTTGGTCCATCTGTGAGTATGTCCTTAGGGGTAAGCTTTTTTGGATAGAAATAAACTTCAGTCTCTACTTTATTAACTGGGACGGTTTGAACTGTACCATCTTCAAATTGTAGAGAGACCTGAGTGTATTGCTTCACGCGATCATCTTTTATCTCATATGAAAAGTCCCGAAAAATTCCCTTCATTGGACTAGACCCCTCACTAATCGTAAGGTTGAGAATCAAAATAGTTGGATTTAATCCTTGCGGTACGGCCTCTGTAACGGATATTCGATCATCGTTGTGATAGACAAGTACCGAGCCATATACATATAATCTTGGGGGAGATTCCTTCAAATTAGCATTTGCACCGAGAGTAAAATTGCCAGGTTGCATAATTAGTATTCCTCCTTTGAGATCATTATTTTGGGATAACATGACTTTTCCGGTTTTACCTAAGAGACTGTTTGATAAAGTATAAATATCCACTGTTCTTTTGATTCTAAGGTTAAGCTATGGAACTAGAAACCCTCATTCTTTCGTACCCAAATTTTGCTAAATGAGGATTTTCTTAAATTTTAAAACAGGCTCTAAGACATGTTCATTATAAAGTATTTTTACAGCATCTTTGGAAGATTAAAACCCTGGTCGATGCCATACAAGACTATACGTTTCATCGGACGAAGGTATCATGGAAGAAAGTTCCTCCAACATCTTAACCTTAGGTTCACCTGTCGATCCATATACCCTTACTCCTTTAACACCATCTGGTAAATTCTCCCAAATAAATGTAGTAATTACAGGAGTGATAACTTGAATTGTGCTCCCAGTTGGAGAATCAGCTACAAAATCAAAATTATAAATTCCATCTTCTGGAGCTGTAAAATAGTAATATGGGATAAGTATAGGGTTGCTCCAACCACCTGAAGTAACTACGCCAGAAGCAATGATAAAAAGTGCTTCTTTAGGAGATTTTCCACTTCTTAATATTTTTATACCTACATCAACTACTTGCCAGATTTTTATTTGCATTGTAATTGCCCTCTAATCTTATAGTTCTAGCGATTTACTGAATCTCGATCGCGAACTTATTGTGAGATTAACTCGAACATCCCCTGCAATAACATAACCATTTACGGAAATAAAATTGCGTTAAACCGCAAATAAAATAACTGTCATCCGCATCGAGAAATATAAGGAATTCAGGTAGAATTTGCTAAGGATTCATCCTTTTGAGTATTAAGATTTGTGTCCAACATGCTTCTCTCTCAAAGTCTACTAAGTTCGCAATCTTTCTCCATCAGTAGAAACTAGAGCAGGCATTCCAAATCAGCCCTCACCAAAAGCAACGCGATCGCTTAATCTTTTATTTAGTTTCACCCAATGCAAGAGATATGATTCTCCGCAAAGCATGGCAACGCACTGCCCTCTGGCTTGGTATAGGCTGGAGCCTTTTGTGGAGCGTCGTTCTCTCCGATCTTCCCCTCATTCAGCAACTCGATCTCGGCCTTCAGGATCGCCAGGTCGCGATGGGGCATCCCAGCACGCCACCCCCAGAGATATTGCTGGTCACGATCGGCGAGGCGGACTTAAAAGCCTGGCCATCCGATCGCGAACCAACGATCTATGCCGATTTAGTCCAGCGTCTCCTCGACTCAGGCGCATCGGTAGTCGCGCTCAACTTGCTGCCCAACTGGGTGCAAACCTCCGACCATGCCAATAACCCCATCAAAGCCTTAGTCAAACAGCACGCCTCGCAGATCGTCATCGTCCTTCCCACCTCCAGTGCGGGCAACCCCAGTCCCAGCGAATGGAGAAATTACGAATACTTTCTCCCTTTAAACGCTAAAGGAGAGTCGCTGTTTCCGCCCAGGTCGATTCTGGGCTTTTCCGAATACGAACCAGAGGCAAAGCATCCGCTTAGTTCCAACAGTACTGCCCGTCAAGCCTATTTATCGGGACAATTTACCCTCGCCCGCCATCTCGATCGCACCGAAACGCTTGACTCCGTTGCCCTCCTCAGTCTCAAGAAATTTCAACAACAGGACACTCCGACAGACTATCTACCCTCCCCAAGCGATCCGATCCGAATTCATTTTTGGGGTACCACGGGGACTTTCCCATCCTTGCGGGCGGGATCGGTTTTGCGCAGTAATGCGCCGTTGCCGCAGGTTCGCCATAAAATCGTCCTGGTGGGATTCTCAGACACCAGCAACCCTGAGGCTTTTGCGATTCGCGCTCCCCTTGGCGATACCATGCCTGCGATCGAAGTGCAAGCCAATTTGCTGGGCAGTTTGCTGACGCGCTCTTTCTATCGAACAGCACCATTGTGGCTGCAAGGGATATTCGTCGTCCTGGGCGGCATTGTCATTAGCAAATGGATCGTCTGGGGAAACCTCAACCCTCGCGCTAGCCGCAACTACCAGTACTGGCTGTTCCCCCTTGTCCTGCTTGGGAGTTTTGCCCTTCTGGGTACAGGCATGTTTTGGACGCGACTCCTCATCCCCTTCGTCCTGCCATTAACGATCTGGATTGCCACAGGACTATCCGTCCTCGTTTCCTTACAATTAGGCATCCAGAAAGACCTGATCGACGAGCAACAATGCGAAATCGAGCGACTTCATAGAGTAGAACAGGCAGCAGTAATTTCCCAAACGCAAAAACTGCTGCACCGCATTGCCGCGAATATCCACGAAGGCCCGCTGCAAGAACTGAAACTGGTGATGGATCGGCTGGAAATTTTGCAGATGAATTTCCCGCAGGTGTCCGTCGATCCGATTCTGGAGGGTCTGGAAAGCCTGGGGCACCACCTGCGCCAGCAACTCAACCAAACCAAGGCGATCGCCCTGGAAATTACGCCAGAACTCAGGGAGGGCTTAGACGCTGGCATCAAAAACAGGGTACAGCAACTCGTCCAATCCGGCGAACTGACCTTACAAGTTATCCAAGAAATTCAGCCCCTAGAGGAACCTACCTTAAACAGCCAGTGGCTAGAAGCTCGCGAGGATATATACAGTTTCTTTGGCGAGGCCGTCAAAAATGTCGTGCGCCACGCCCAGCCACCCCACGGCACCGCCACTCAAGTAAAAGTAAGCCTGAGCCAGCAAGGTACGCGCTGCACTTTGACTGTCGAAAACGACGGTGCCAAACTAGACGATTCGGTCTTTGCGCGATCTGAAGGTCTGGGCAGACGGGGCGGTTATGGCATGAAACTCATGAGTGCGATCGCCGCAGATCTGCCCGAAGGAGCCATTGAGCGCGTTGCTTTGCCAGAGGGAGGTATGAGGGTAGCCCTTTCCTGGACATTACAGCTCGATCGCTAGCGATCCTGACTGTTTTGCGATCGCGCTAAAAATATAGATAAAAATTGCAGTTTTTTCAGATATCTTTTAGGATTAGGCTAAATAGCTTAGTCCCAAATTACGCCTGGGGGGGTATGGAGTCTAAATCACCTCTATTTCTAATCCTCGAAGATCACCCCGAAGTTGCTGAAAATAACGGTCTGTTTTTGCAAAAATTCAAGCCGTCGGCAATTTGCGAGATCGTCCACAATCCCGCCCAAGCTTTAGAAAGCCTCAAATTAGAGACTCCCGATTTGATTGTTATCGATCTCCTATTTGGAACGCCGACAGGACAACAGTCGCCTCAAGCCAGTCTAGAATTGCTGCAAACAATCTTTCAGAATTATCCCTTGCTGAATGTTCTGATCTACACCAGCGAGTACGGGTATTTAAAACCGCTGACCAAACTCATCGGTCGCCATCAGGGGGGCTTTGTCGTCGTCAGCAAACTCGAACGCCGCAAAGCTTACCTCGATGGCGTCCAACACGCTCTGGATGGCAAATTCGATATCCCCAAAGAATTGCGCCGCGATGTTGACTTAGACGAGCGCGAGTTACAGGTTTTGAGCTTGTTGTGTCGGGAAGCTCTTACAGATAAAGCGATCGCCCAGCGCATGAACGTCTCCTTGAAAACTGCCCAAAATTCCGTACAGCGCCTGAAAGCAAAGCTGGGTATCGACTACCTCGATGAGAACAATACCAGCACCCGCGTTGCCCTCTGCATGGAAGCCATTCGGCGCAAATTAATCGTGCTGTAAAACCCATTCAAACCACTTAATCAGAAAGACGACCAATTCAGCCAGACAACTACGAACGAGAGCATGTAACAGTTCGCGACAAGCGGTGATTCTAGCACCACGAGCATTGTGTCCCAATCGTTCGACGATTTCATAGCCGTAGGGGGGAAAGTCTGTCATAGCTCGTACAATGCCAGGTATACTTAGTACTTTAAACCTAAGCTTTAAATCCTGATATCAAATCCTACGTATGGCTGCTACAAATACCGCCCCTAGATTAGCTTCTCGCTTGGTAAACGGCATCCTGGCGATCGCGCCGCTAGCTAATTTTGCCAAACATAAAGCCCGTCAAATGATGATCGACCGGGCAGAGGGCATGGGAGTCCCCTGGCGCAAAATTGTAGCAGAATGGCGATCGCGCGATCTGGAATCCGAGCTAGCGCAGGTGCAAAACCCCGATACGCAATATCCCGACTACTATCTCACATCCTTTCATGCCTACGAAAAAGGCAATATGAGTTGGGAAGCCGCCACCGAAGTGGAAGTTGCAGCCTACGCCGTCCACTCAAAGATTTGGAACAATAATAGTCCCGAAGGCGATGCCATGCTGCGGCGCAGCTATCACGATGTCATGACTAACCAGATTCAATCCCCGCCCCAGGATATTCTGGATATAGGTTGCAGTGTTGGCATGAGTACGTTCGCACTCCAGGCGGTTTATCCACAGGCAAACTTGACCGGACTGGACTTGTCACCCTATTTCCTTGCGATCGCTAACTACAACCACCGCGAGCGTCAAACTACTGCGCCTACCAAAAATATCAAGTGGGTTCATGCCGCAGCAGAATCGACTGGATTACCCACTGCCTCCTTCGATCTCGTATCGATCTTTTTGGTGTGCCACGAACTGCCCCAAACTGCGACCGGAGACATCCTGCGCGAAGCTCGTCGCCTCCTGCGTTCTGGCGGTCATATTGCCATTATGGATATGAATCCTCAGTCGGAAATCTATGCCAAGATGCCGCCCTACATCCTCACTTTGCTCAAAAGTACCGAGCCATATCTGGACGAATATTTTGCACTCGACATTGCCCAGGCGATCGCCGATGCCGGATTTACTCGTCCTAGCATTACCAGCAACAGTCCTCGACATCGAACTATAATCGCGCAGGCTATCTAGTACACCAAAACAAAAGTTTTGGAGGGGGTTCACCCCCCTTCTAGGGGCTTTGCTCCCATTCCCCCATGTTGCAAAATTTATGATTTGCAACACTAGGCATTGCTCCAGGTTGTCAGAAGAGGGATGCATTTATACTAAGTGAAACGATCTTCACTGCGAATTCGCACTAAAGGCAATGAATAATAAACGTTTCATTGGGCTTAGTCCTGAACTCTATCAACATCCGTCCGATCGCAAGGCTTTAGCATCCCTCGAAAAAATGCCCGGATTATCCTTACTCTTGAAGAAGGTAAACGAGTACGGCATCGATCGCCTCCTCAGGATGCAAACCCTGGGAAGCGAGTTCAAAGTGACCTCTCGCAACTTCCCCAAGCTCTACGATGCCTTTATGGAGACGTGCAATATTTTATGCGTTAATCCATTGCCAGAATTATATCTCTTTCAAGGGACGGGACACATTCATACCTATGCCATTGGCGTAGAGAAGCCCATTGTCGGGGTGAACTTAGAGACAATGGAATGGTTAACGCCAGAGGAGTTGTGCTTTGCACTCGGTCACGAACTGATTCGGGTTAAAGGTGGATATATCAACTACCAACAAATTGGGCAAGTCATGCCCCTTGTGAAGGGACTGATTAGCAGTACGACTTTGGGTTTAGGCGGTATTGCCGCGAATGGGATAGAAGTTGCCCTACAGAACTGGATTGTGATGTCCAAATTTACAGCCGATCGCGCTGGTTTGTTTGCTTGTCAGGATATTGAGGTAGCAATCTCAGCTCTCATGAAATTAGGCGGACTGCCCGCAGAATATTTAACTGCGGATACAATCGACGACTTTGAAGCCCAGGCTCGCAGCTTTATGACGACCGATCTGGACAATTTAGATCGCTTTACCCAGGTTTTCAGCTTCATGAAACTTCGTCACCCCTGGACAGTAATGCGTATGGCCGAGCTATTTAAGTGGATCGATGCTGGCGAGTACAAATCGTTGCTGGAAACTGGCAAGCTGCCACAACCAGCTAAAGAGCCTGCTCAAACTTCCGCTTCATCCAATTCCCCCACTTCATCCAATTCGTCCAGTTCATCCAATTCATCCAATTCATCAGATTGGGATTTCCTGGCGAATCTATAAAGGGATTAGATCTGGATTCTACCCAGCCTGATCTTGCTTCCCAGGACATTATAGCGTTTTTCAATTGAGAACAGGTTTTATTGACGGGGTGAAGGGGTTCCACCCCTTCTTGGGGGCAACGCCCCCAAACCCCCTTCTCGTTTTCATCTGAAAACTGCTATAGTAGTTCGCGGCTGTAGTATTAGATACCATCCCCCCACAGTCAGGTGTGCTTGGTGCGTCCATTGCGATCGCGGTAGTTTCCCGGACTCAAACCCACCAATCAAGTCCATAACTTTGTCAAGATTACTGTATGTATGGCAATCCATTCCATAATCTCCATCAACAAGCTGACCGCTAAGGAAAGTTGTTACAGTAGAATCCCTTGTTAGGGGTAGTTTTTGTCCAAATGCTACCGCTCGAAATCAACAACTTTATTACCTCTATACCACTATCAAATAGTAAGGTGGGCATTGCCCACCTTAACCTGTGCTATCTCTGCGAAAGTCCGAAAATACTAAAAATCAACGCCGCGTTTGAGATCTACACCCTTTTCGGCGTAATGCTTGTGACAGACCATTTCGCTATGCACGCTGGCTAGATCGAAATAAGCAGGCTGGTTGAGACATCGCCCCGTAATGATTACTTCCGTATCCTTGGGCTTACGTAGCAAGGCTTGGCAAATTGGATCGACTGGCAACAGGTCTAGATCGACCGTGGGATTTAATTCATCTAAAATGACTGTCTTATAGAGGCCAGAGGCGATCGCCGCTTCGGCAATTTCCCAACACCGTTGTGCCTCGATAAAGTCGATTTCCTGCTGCTGACCGCGCCAAACGATCGCATCGCGCCCGCAGCGTTGGTGATCGACGACATGTGGATAACTGCGGCTGAGTGCAGCGATCGCCGCATCCTCGGTATAGCCGGAGCCGCCTTTGAGCCACTGCACGATTAACACGCGATGCGATTGATCGCGGCTGATACCCGTACCAATTGCTTTGAGCGATCGACCCAATGCCGCAGTACTTTTACCTTTCCCAGCGCCCGTATAAATCTCGATACCAGATATACCGTAAGCTTCGACATTGGGATGCTCGTGGGGGCGCATCTCGGAGTGAAGATCGGCGATATCTAGCAATGCTTGTGGCGCACCCCGACCTGTGGCAATTACCTCCAGATGTTCCGGTTTGCGCTTGAGGTCTTTGACGACGCGCTCTACGGACAGCAAACCCAGATCCAAAACGGGATTAATTTCATCTAAAACGATCACGGAATACAGCCCCGAGGCGATCGCGCCTTTCGCCACATCCCATCCCCGTTCCGCTTCGGCGCGATCGAATGCGGTAATCTGCTCGGCATCAAAGTATTCGGCTCTACCCGTGCGTACTTGATCGATCAGATGCGGAAAGCCCTGTTGCAACGCGGCGATCGCCGCGTCTTCAGCATATTCGCGTCCTGGCCCCTTGAGAAAGCGCAGTAGCAAGATCCGGGTCTCAGTAGGGTTGGAGGTTTCCGTCGCTGCCATACCCAAACCGAGCGATCGCAACACTACTCCCAACGCCGCCTGAGACTTACCTTTTCCCAAGCCATCATAGACCTGAATTTGCCCTATCGCCCGCTCTGGGCGCACCTGAGCAGTCATGATGCCTACAGCTGCCATAAGCTTACTCAAACCTCGCCAATTTTTTGTACTACCGCACAGTTACCTGAAAGCTACAAGTCTAGCTAGCAATTATTATAGGGTTTACACAAAATGAACTTTTTACACTACATCTACTGTAAGGTGGGAAGTGCCCACTCTACCCATGGTGTCTCTGCGTAAGCCCTGAATTAATCAAAACCTGTGCAACGCCAGCTATTATTACACTACATTTAGTGCTTTTACAACGATCTTATCAATTTTAAACACTACCTGTGAAACCAGCGATCTGGCTGCTGACTGCTTCACCCACGATATAATCAAGGTAAGCACTTTCCACTGTCAGCTATGCCTGCCGTCTTTATCAACCCCAAAACTGACTTTGCATTCAAAAAGATCTTTGGCTCCAAAGAAAGCAAAGATATTCTGATTAGCTTTCTCGACGCTATTCTCTACAACGAGCAAGATGCCATTCAAGATCTGGTGATTCTCGACCCTTATCAGGCACCCCGGATTAAGGGGATTAAAGACTCCTATCTCGATGTTAAAGCCACTCTGCAAGATGGCAAAACTGTAATTATTGAAATGCAGGTATTAAACGTTTTGGGGTTTGAAAAACGAGTGTTGTATAACGCCGCCAAAGCCTTCTCCATTCAGCTTGGCGTGGGAGAAGACTACACTCTGCTCAACCCCGTAATTGCGTTGACGATTACTGACTTCGAAATGTTTGTCGGTAACGAGAGAATTATCTCCCGCTATCGGCTAAAGGAGAAAGATGACTTAACTGACTACAGTGATGATATTGAGTTGGTTTTTGTGGAGCTACCAAAGTTTGAGAAAAGCTTGAACGAATTGGAGACTCTAATTGATAAGTGGCTGTATTTTCTTAAATGCGCTAATGAGCTGCGATCGGTGCCGCCTACAATGAAAGCGGTACCAGCACTTAACCACGCTTTTACTGTAGCGCAACAGAGCAAACTAAGCCGCAAGGAGCTGGAGATTTTGGAAAAGCGACAAATGTTTTTGCACGACAATCGCAATGCTATTCTCAAAGCTAAACAAGATGCGCTCCAGCAGGGAATTCAGCAGGGAATTCAGCAGGGAATTCAGCAGGGAATTCAGCAGGGAATTCAGCAGGGAGCATATCAAGAGAGGGTAGCGATCGCCCAGCAGTTACTGGACGTACTCGATCCAGAGACGATTAGCCAGAAGACAGGACTGACTTTAGCAGAAATTCAGGCGCTGCGATCGCCGTAGTACCGAGCGCGATCTTGTCGGCACAGCCCCAGGTTTATACAATCTCGACCGCTACTCAGAATAACCGGACAAAATATGGCTCCCAAATTATATCGTCGCTGTATATGCTGCCAACGCCTGGCACCAAGAGAAGAGTTCTGGCGAGTCGTGCGCCTGCACGGTGACAATAATGCTACCAATATTCAACTCGATCGCGGGATGGGGCGATCGGCTTATATCTGCCCCACAGCAGCATGTCTGCAACAAGCTCAGAAGAAAAATCGCTTGGGGCGATCGCTACGCGCACCTATACCCGCTGAAATCTGGTCTCAGTTAGAATCTCGACTAGAAGCAGGAACGAAAAAATACATTTCGATTACTTAAAATCAGATGCTATTATATAAAACCATCCAAATATTTTTTCCAAATATTTTGTGGTGCCTCAGTGCTAGCTCCAGGCTAGTAGCGGTCTGATATACTAATGCATGATGGCGGTGTAGCCAAGTGGTAAGGCAGAAGCCTGCAAAGCTTTTATCCGCTGGTTCGAATCCAGTCACCGCCTTTAAAGCAAATAAATCTGGTAGCGATACGCGATGTGCAACTAACGTACTCCCTCATCCCCCAGCCCCTTCTCCCAAGGCAGGTGAAGGGGAGCCAGAATCGGTCAAAGTCCCTCTCTCGTTCTGGGAGAGGGATTTAGGGTGAGGTCAATGGGGAAATTTGCACATCGCGTGACTCTTGTAAACCTTAAGCGGTACGGGAAACTATACCAAGAGAAGCTAGGAGCATTGCGATCGTCTCCCTATAATTATGTGTAGAAATATAACGAAAACAGATTGTAGGGCGTATGGCTATCAAGAACCAAGATCCCAAGCAGGCTCGCTCCCGTCTAATCGGTAATATCTTGTTACTGATTGGTTCTGGTCTGCTGATTTTCAACTTCCTCTCACCTTTCCTATTCGGCCCGCAAATTCCCAGCGTTCCCTATAGCCTGTTCATTCACGATGTGAAAGCCAATCACGTCGAACGGGTTTCGATCGCTCAAGAGCGCATCACCTACCAACTGCGTGGTGAGGGCGAGCAACAAAACGGTGAAATTCTCTCTACTACACCTATATTCGATCTGGAGTTACCCAAACTCCTGGAACAAAATGGTGTAGAGTTTGCCGCCGCACCAATTCAAAAGAATAATTGGTTTGGTACTTTACTAGGTTGGATAATTCCTCCCTTGATTTTTGTGGGCATATTCCAGCTATTCAGTCGCGGTGCCGGTGGTACTGGGGCTGGGGGCTTGCAGATCGGTAAGAGTAAAGCCAAGGTCTATGTGGAAGGCGACGCTCCCAAGGTGCTCTTCTCTGATGTCGCTGGCGTTGATGAAGCTAAGGTAGAGCTAGAGGAAATTGTGAAATTTCTCAAAACTCCCGAACAGTACACTCGCCTCGGTGCCAAGATTCCTAAGGGGGTGTTGCTGGTTGGGCCTCCTGGTACTGGTAAGACCATGTTGGCAAAAGCCGTAGCTGGGGAAGCTGGCGTACCTTTCTTCAGTATTTCTGGTAGCGAATTTGTCGAACTGTTTGTAGGTGTTGGTTCTTCGCGCGTGCGCGACCTATTTGAACAAGCCAAAAAGCAATCGCCTTGCATTGTATTTATCGACGAACTCGACGCGATCGGCAAATCTCGTGCCAGCAGTGGTTTCTATGGCGGTAACGACGAACGCGAGCAAACCCTCAACCAGTTGCTGACCGAGATGGATGGATTTTCTGCCGATGGTTCGACCGTAATCGTCCTGGCTGCCACTAACCGCCCCGAGACTCTCGATCCGGCGTTGCTACGCCCCGGTCGTTTCGATCGCCAGGTTCTCGTAGACCGCCCCGATAAAATCGGTCGAGAAGCGATTCTCACAATTCACGCCCGTAAGGTAACTCTGGCTCCAGATACAGATCTCAAGACAATTGCCGCCCGTACCTCTGGGTTTGCCGGTGCCGATCTGGCCAACTTGGTAAATGAAGCTGCGTTGCTAGCTGCTCGCGCCGATCGCAATTCCGTAACAATGGCTGACTTTAGCGAAGCGATCGAGCGCGTTGTTGCTGGTCTGGAGAAAAAGAGCCGCGTCTTGAATGATAAAGAGAAGCGCATTGTGGCCTACCATGAAGTGGGACACGCCCTCGTTGGTGCTTTGACTCCTGGCAGCGGCAAAGTTGAAAAGATTTCGATTGTACCGCGTGGCATGGCAGCTTTGGGTTACACCCTGCAACTACCCACCGAAGATCGCTTTTTGATGAGTAAAGAGGAACTGCAAGCCCAGATCTCCACATTGTTAGGCGGTAGATCGGCTGAGGAGATAATTTTTGGTAGCATTACCACTGGTGCTGCCAACGATCTGCAACGCGCGACGGAATTGGCGGAGCAGATGGTTACCAGCTACGGCATGAGTGAAATTTTAGGCCCACTAGCTTACCAAAAGCGTCAAAATGATTTCCTCGGCGGTATGAACAGCGGTCGCAGTCTTAGCCCCCATACGGCAGAGATGATTGACAAAGAAATCAAAGATATAGTAGAGTCCGCTCACCAAAATGCGCTAAGCATCCTGAAGGAAAACCAAGGGCTATTGGAGTCTATCTCGGAGAAGCTATTGGATGCAGAGGTAATTGAAGGTGAAACCCTACACGATCTATTGGCGCAGGTCAAGCTGCCAGCCAACGCTCATAGGGAACCAAGCCTAGCTGCCTAGCGTCTTTGAGGGTAAAAGGAAACATCTCTAGCCTGGTAGGGCAAACATATGAAATCGCGTCACATTTCAGTATTATCTGTTGGTTCGCTTTTGAGTGTTGCGATCGCGACACTGGGGGTTGCCCCAACCTATGCTTCGCGGTTCAGCAAGGATTGGAGTTATACCCGCTCGCCTTACACCAGTCAGCGCGTGGCGCAGGTCTTTAGAACTACGATTACGTTGCCGGTGGGACAACCGATTGTCACTACATTAGTTAACCAGGAGACCCTCTATGTCAATAACGGTCAAAGTCTCCCGGCCCAATTAAGAGTGGCAAAGGATGTAATTGGGAATAATGGCGTAGTCCTGATTCCAGTGGGAGCGACGATTGATGGTGAATTCGTACCCGCTAATGGAGGTTCTAAGTTTGTCGCGCGCACGCTCACCAGTAGAGGTGCAACGATAGCGATGAGTGCAGAATCTGATGTCATACGCGATACGAAAGATCCCCGCGAAACCAATGTCGGTTCGATCGCCACCGATGCGGCAATTGGTGCTGCTGGTGCATCTATCCTTGCGGCGGTAACTGGCGATCGTGCGATCGCCACCGAAGAAGTTCTAGCAGGTGCGGCAGCGGGTGTCATTATAGGCAACACCACCGCACCGCAGACAACCGTAATCGAGCCGAAATCTGAAATTAACCTTACGACAAGCCGCACTCTCACCTTCAGACGCGGTGGAGATTAGAGAGATTGAGACAGGCATAACAGGTTAAGTATCAAATCAACACGATTCCTGGGGTAAGTTGTACGACTTACCCCTTTATGTTTTCAGATGGTCGATTGAATATTAACTGCCATACTTGCTGAAGTGTCAGCAGAACCAGACCGAGCGCGACTATGGCAAAGATCGCGGTCGCCCCTGTACCTACAGCTAGCAGGAACGCACGGACGATCGCGCCTATTTTGGCGGCTAGCGTGTCCGCATTACTGAGAGGACTCTCGGCCAGTTTCCGCGCTACGTGAGCGGTAATCAGGTACAGACCCGACGATAGGAGTGCGGCGATCGCGGCACCAACTAGATTTTTTAACGGTGTGGGTGGGGCTGGCGGATTTACTTCTTCAGTCATAGAAATCTTACAATTTAGGTTTAGCTAAAGTCGATTTTACACTCTAGAACCCTTCCAAAAATCTCAGATAATTTTCCTCGCCAGCTTCCTGAACGGACTCAATTGATATGCTATAGCGGTTTTCAGATCGGAATAGAGTAGGGGGTTTGGGGGCGTTGCCCCCAAGAAGGGGAGGCAGGGCGGTCTTGGGGGTTCCCCGCTAGAGCCACTGCCGTGTTCCACCCCTTCACCCCAAAAATAAAACCCGTTCTCAAGTGAAACCCGCTGTAGTTCCAGATACTTTCTGAAGTATGCTTTCAATACGTTTTCTAAAAATACCAACAAAAAAAGAGGACGTTACCAACATTGGCATACAAGCCTATCAGCCGTGCGTTGTCTGGAAAACGTTCTAATAGTTGGCTTGCCAATCAATGCTATCGAGTTCATTCGTTAATTGTTCGACCAACTCAAAGATTTCGGACGGAATCGTCATTTGACAGCTAACTCATAGGAGTCATTTTGATTGCTATATTACAGTTTAGATCGCGATCGCCAAATAAAATTATTATGATTTATTTAGGCACTACCGTAATGGATTATGATACAACCAAATTAGTTATTTTAAAAGCCTTTCAGACATTGAAATTAAGAATTAATATAGTAATGAATCATGAATTATGTCAGTCGCCAAATCAAAATAAAATCAAATATAAAAATTGACATAAATTTTGCAAGAATTTGTGTAGTTAATTATTGATTTAGATATACTTTAGTATATTATTTAAACCTAAATCTCGTTCAACATTATCTATAAAGTTAATGGCTAAAACTAAGCAATCGGTCATGCTCACTGGCCAAGCTCTGCTGGAAAAAGTCAAGGAATTGGAGCATTTATCTAAAGCAGAAAAAGCTAAAGCCTGCGGTTATGCAACTGTCACTAAAAATGGTCAAGACCGCATCAATTTGATGAAGTTCTTGAACGCCTGGATGGAGGCTGCCGATATAAATTTAGATCCCAAAGGCAGCGGTAAAGGGGGGCGCAGTGCCAGTTATCGCGTCAGCGTTCAAAGTAATGGCAATCTCTTGATCGGTTCCGCGTATACACAGTTAATGGGGCTAAAACCGGGCGACAAACTCGAAATTAAACTGGGGCGCAAGCACATTCACCTCAGGCAAATTGAGGACGATGAGGACGATGAGGACGATGCAACTGAAGAATAATCTACCTATGGTATCAATAGGTTGTCCTGGGTAAACGATTATACTAGTGGGAATATGCGAGAGCAAAATATAAGCACAATTTAGGAAACCAGTATAATGACCGCCAGGATTCAATTAGCCGCAAATATTGATGAAGAAGCTACAGATGTAAAAATTACCCGCTCTAAGGATGGATCTACCAGCACGGCTACTTTCTATTTTGCCGAGCCTAAGTGCATGAGTTCTGAAAACCCCGAGCAAAGCAATAACATTCTTGGCATGTTCATGATTGACGAAGAAGGGGAAATCGTTACCCGCAATGTCAACGCTAAGTTTATTAATGGTAAACCCGCTGGCATTGAAGCTATATATAGAATGGAAGGAGAGTTTGCATGGGAGCGGTTCTTGCGCTTTATGAATCGCTATGCGGAAGCAAATGGTATGAGCCTTAATAAGAAATCATGACGATCGCTAACCCTTGCCCCGATCCACCAGCCTATCGGGTTAATTGCGCTGTAATTACGGTGAGCGATACGCGCAACGAGGAAACTGATAAAAGCGGCAAATATATTAGGCAATCGCTCGTCAATGCCGGACATCAAGTCAGCAGTTATTTCATCGTCAAAGATGAACCAGATCTAATTCGCGATCGCTTGCAATCGTTAGCTGATATCCCAGATCTGGAAGTAGTTATTTGCAATGGCGGTACGGGTATTGCACCTAGAGACACAACCTACGATGCGATCGCTGCCTTGCTAGAAAAAACGCTGCCCGGATTTGGTGAAATGTTTCGCTATCTCAGTTGGCAGGAAGTGGGTTCGAGGGCGATCGCTTCCCGTGCCGTGTCGGGTATTTATAAAGGTAAGTTGATCTTCTCTTTACCTGGATCCAGTAATGCAGTGAAATTAGCGATCGAGCAGCTTATATTGCCTGAGATGATTCATCTAGTCAGACAGATGAAGGGGTTGCACTAGCTGTAAGCTTTTAGCAGTTAGCTTTTTTAGCTTATGCGCTCTTGTCTGCCAATTATTTCTACCTGCGTGCATACAACTAGCTATGCCGATGCCTGCGATCGCATTCAATCCTGGATCGCGGCACGACAGTCTTGCTACATCGTAGCTGCTAACGTGCATGTGGTGATGACTGCCTACTGGGATCGCGCGTACCAAAGTATATTAGATCGCGCCGCTTTAGTAACTCCGGATGGGATGCCATTAGTATGGGGTTTGCGCCTATTAGGACAATCTCAACAGCAAAGGGTATACGGCCCCGATTTGATGCTGGCCTGGTGCGATCGCGCTGCCGATCTAGGTTTACCGATTTATCTCTACGGGGGCAGCGATCGCGCTCTAGCTCTGCTGGAAACAAAGCTAAAACAGCAATTTCCTAAAATCGCGATCGCGGGGAGTTATGCCCCTCCCTACATAGATCTGCGGGATTTGGATATGACAAGTCCCGATCTACCCACCTGGTTAGAATCCGACATCAATTGCATTCGAGATTCTGGTGCTGCGGTAGTATTTGTAGGCTTAGGCTGTCCCAAGCAGGAATACTGGATGGCAAAAGTACAAAGTCATCTAAATTCAGTTGCGATCGGCGTGGGAGCAGCATTCGACTTCCATAGCGGTCAAGTTTCTCAAGCTCCTCGCTGGATGATGAAGATCGGTTTGGAGTGGCTATATCGCTTTAGCCAAGAGCCTGGCAGATTGTGGAGGCGATATCTCATCAACAATCCAGTTTTTATCATTCTATTTATCTTTCAGTTGCTGAAGAGAATTATAACAAAGAATCAATAAAGGTTATAGCGGTTTTCACTTGAGAACGGGTTTTAATTTTTGGGTTGAAGGGGTGGAACCCCTTCTTAGGGGCAGCGCTCCCAAACCCCCTACTCCTTCCGATCTGAAAACCGCTATATCTTAGGGATAATTAATGTGGGTTTGGGATGAACTGGTTTAGAAATCGCTAGAATGGCAAAATTCTCTGTATCCCTCTTTCGAGCGTGTTTTCTAAGACGCGCTGAAACAGGTTGTCCACATTGACGCGATCGCGTTCGTCAGTTTGGGTAGTTGTGGTAGTTGTGGTGCTGGTGGGCTGGGCTGGCGGTGAATTCTCAACCTGTAGCCCCAAATACAGACCGGACTGCGGAGCCAAACTCAGGAAGGTATTAATTGGTACCGCCATATTAAAACCAGGTTTGCCAGCAATTTGCGTGAACTTAGCGGCTTCTGCTTCAGAAGCCAGTCCCAACCTGGATTTAATTGCGTTGGCATCTTCACCTTCTGCCAGTCCGTGAATTGCTACCACACGACCGGCTGTGTCAAATACAGGGCCACCGCTCATACCACGGCGGGTGACATTGGTATAAACCATCTGATAGCCGCCGCCTACGGGTTTATCCAATCGCTCGGAGACATTTCCCGTCGTGAACTGGCGTACGACTTCTTTGATTGCTTGTCCGGGGGCGGGCCATCCCGATACAAAGACTGTCGCCCCTTGTTTTGTGGTATCTGAATTGGCTAGCTTGGCAAGCTTATAGGTTTTGTCGCTCTGGAATTGCACCACCGCCAGATCGACATTAGGCAGGCGTTTTACTTTGCTGTAATCCATTTCATGGGCTTGCTTGTCAGACGTGACAATGCGGTACTTATCTGAGTCGCTGACTACGTGATAGGCAGTGAGTGCATAGTAGGTATTGCCGTCTTTAGCGATTAGTACGCCGGAGCCGTGACCGGATTTTTCGCCTCTAATCAATACTGTGACATCGCGAGCAATGTCATTAATTTCTTCACCAGAAAGGGCATGTGCTGCGCGTGGCTGTACGATTACCATTGCACTAACGATCGCTGTTCCGGCGATCGCGGCACTCAATCCATTATAAAATCTCATAAAAATTCCTCAAAATTCTTAAATAAGCCCGAATACAAGATGTTTATTTGGGGGTAAAGGGGTTCCACTCCTTCTTGGAGGCGCAGCCCCCAAACCCACCGAGCGTTCCGATTTGAAAACCGCTATAAATGTCTCGATGGGAATTGCCCAACTCAAACGCATCATGATTTCATGCTGCGATCGCTCTGGGCGAGAACCATCTGTAAACACAAACGGATCGCCCCAAATGGGGTAGGCATGCATGCCATTGATCCCGATTACCTGACCCTGACGGTTTAATAATGGCCCACCGCTCATACCCTTGCGAATATCATTGGTGTATCCAATTTGATAGCCGCCTGCTATTACCTTAGGAGTCAGGAGGGAGATCCGTCCAGGCACAAAATTGAATCCCGCAAGATTGCTAGTCTGTCCCCTAGTCGGAATATTCTCAATGCGATCTGTATGCTCTGTTTCACTTGGGAATCCTGCCGCAAACACTTCATCCCCAACTTTTACATTATACGTTTGCCCTAGAGGTGCGATCGTATAATTAGATTTCGCTTGGAACTCTAATAATGCCAGGTCGCTATCCCCAAACTCTATCCTGCGAGCTTTAGCAGGGTAGATCCGACCATCCATCGTTTGGATGCTAAGGCGATCGCTATAGGCGACCACATGCTGATTTGTGACTGCAAAGTAGGTTGCTCCGCGCTTGCGCACCAGGATACCCGAACCCCAAGCCCGATCGACTTTCACCTTGACGGTGATCGAGCGGGCTAAAGATTTTAGCTGGGCTTCTGACAGATGGCGATCGTCTGGCTTCACCTGGGAGATCGGTGTAGATGTGGGTAGGGAAATCGCTGGAGGAGCGATCGCGAACCCCACAATTCCTCCCAATAGGAGCGCTCTGCTGTACCCTAGCTTCGATCGGGTGCAGCAGTTTCTGAAAGGGCAAAGCCAACTAAACATGGGTTGTACGACCAAGGTAATAGTCAAAATAACCGTTACCAGGCTCTACCGCTGTCGGGCGTTTTAGCTGGGGTGGCAGCAGGTGCAGTGTTAGCGGGACTGACAACTGATGGCTTTCCTGGAGTGGGCTTAGAGGTAGCCGTTTCCACGGGTGCGTTCTCCAGAAATTCTTTGACATTGATGGAAGAAACATTGGCGTTCTGGTTGCTGGGTTTAGAGCTTTCATAAAGGACGGTGCCGGCACCCGCTCTGCTCTCATACAAGCGTTGCAGTACCACTGCGGTATTTTGACCGGGCTTGAGCGTGTATAAAACCGTGCTGCTAGTGCAGGCACCACCATACTCGCCAGTGGCGCAAATTACCGGCAATCCCCTCACAACTCCAGCGGTAATAAAATTCAAGGCACCTGAGTTATAGAAAGATTGGAACTTGTTAGAAACGATATTGCAACGCGTTTGAGAATCATAGCCCGAATCGCTGAAGTATTCCGAACTCCAACGAATAATTGCCACTGTACCGCGCGGGGTATCAGCTAGTGTTGCAGGGTACCCACCGCTCCAACCACAATAAAAAGAAGTGCCGCCTGCATAACTGGGTTGAGTGGCAGTTAGTGCGATGGGCAAGGCACTTGCTAATGCGATCGCCCCTGCACCTAGAGTATTGGATAATAACTTCAGTTTCATAGTTTTTTACGCATTTAGCGTTGTGGATTTATAGCAATTATAGGCAATTCTACCAAGATAGTCTGCGATCGCAATTATTAACTTACGGCGATCGCGATCGCATCGCCAGATACCAAAATCTCATATGGAGTTTAGGGAGACACGGTTAAATAATGTTCCCATCGTAGGATGTGTTAGGCGATAGCCGTAACGCATCGTGGGAATCTTATTTTTATGCGAGTCCCTTAAAGTGTTTATGGAGTTGGTTTGTAAAAAGGACGTTTGACAATGTGGGCAGGATAGTCGCGATCGCGAATCTGAACTTGTAAAGCCTGGCCGACATCAGCCAGGTGGGATAGCACGTAGCCGAGCGCGATCGCTTTACCCAAAGTAGGCGACATGGTTCCACTCGTAATCACACCTATAGTTTCTCCATTCCAGCGAATGGGATAGTCGTGGCGAGCGATATTGCGCCCTTCCATCTCCAAGGCTACGAGGCGACGGGGTAAGCCTTCTGCTTTTTGTGCTTCTAAGCGCGATCGCCCGATAAAGTCCCCTTTTTCTTTTAAGTGTACCAGCCAACCTAGATCGGCTTCTAGAGGTGTGGTGTTATCGTCCATATCCTGACCGTACAGGTGCATCCCAGCTTCGAGTCGCAGCGTATCCCGACAGCCTAAGCCGCAGGGAGTCACGCCAGCATCACCTAGTTTTTGCCATAACTCTCTGCCAGGTTCGATATCGATTGCGACTTCGCAACCATCTTCGCCAGTATAGCCAGTACGGGCCACGAAACTGGTTGTACCTAACACTTCTGTTTCGATATGACTGAATCGCGCCATCTCTTGCAGATTAGCCTTCACAAAAGGTTGCAGCGCCTGTAGTGCTGCTTTTCCCTGTACGGCAATCAGTAACTTCTCTGTCGAACGATCGATGAGTTGGTCGTTAAGGTGTTGTTCCAGCCAGGTTTTATCCTTATCCGTAGTCGAGGCATTGACAATTACCGACCAGCGATCGCCGCCATGAAAGTAAAAAATTACATCATCGATGATGCCTCCCTGCTGGTTCAGGAGCACGGTGTACTGCGCCTGTCCTGGTTTCAATCTTGCGAGATTAGAAGGAACTAATTTTTGGAGCGATGCCAATATATCTTTGCCTTGCAATGAGAATTTTCCCATGTGCGATACATCAAACATGCCAACACGCGATCGCACCGCTTGATGCTCTGCCACAATACCCTGATATTGCAAGGGCATCTCCCAACCACCAAATTCAACAATTCTAGCTCCCATTGACAGATGCAGATCGTATAAGGGCGTGCGTTTTAGTGAGTTAGTCATAATAATTCGATGAATTCGGTGAAATTGAGATATTAAGTCCAGAATTTACGCAGAGACACCCCAGGTAGGGTGGGCATTGCCCACCTTACAGTGAATGTAGAGTCAAAAGTTCATTTTACGTAAGTCCTAGAGATATTATAGTTGGCTGGCAAGGTGCGTTCTAATTGACTCTAGTAACTGGAGTTTAGACTAAAAGGCAACAAGAAGCATCTCGCTAGATAGAAACTAGCGAGAGAGAGGATAAAAGGGAAGAAGTTGAGCTAAGCAGTTGCAGCGGAAGCTTTTTTGAGGGGCTTGGCATAGCGTTTTTTGACAGTAGGATAACGAATCCGTTGGGTTCGTTTTTTCCCAAGAGGCCAACCTGGAGACTTACCGCGAGGTTTAGGGTCAGGGGAAGGAGAGCCAATCCTGACCAAAACTAAAGCAAAAGCATTTGCAACTCGACCAGGAGACAATTTAGTCATCGGTTTCTGCCAAGGCAGAGGAGAGTCTTGGACAAGTTCACGAGCGAGCCACAATTGCCAAGTAAGTAAAGGCATCAAGTCCGACCAAGTCTCCATCTGAGCAGGGGTAGAAAGCTGAGGGATTGTCCAATGGAGACGTTGACGCACCAAGCGATACCAATGCTCAATGGCAAATCTGCGCAGATATTTTTGCCATACCTCACTCAAGATTGGCTCGTCTTTAGCGACCCAAATCAACCACAGGGGTTTCGATTCAGGCATATCAAGACGTTCGACCAGAATGAGTGTAAAGGGATGGTCTGCGGCTTGCTTTAAGTGCAGGTTTGGCCATCGACGAATTTGCAATCGTCCCAGTTTAGGCTCTGCAATTGTGATGTCTGCTTGGGGAATAGACCAAGTGTCAGAGTCTTTGAGGCTAAATTTCTCTCCATGCTTATGGGGTCGCCCATGCCCCTCGTAATCCTTTGGGGCATGATACAGAACCCGGTTGGGGCGTAGCCTGAGCAGCTTGATACACGGGATGTCTGCTGTTTGCTGCAAAAATGGTGCGCACCCATACTCGCCATCCCCCAGGAAAAGCACAGTCCCAGGAATTTCCGCACAAACCAAGCGTAACTGACTAGCGGCTTTCTGAATCGGGTTCTCGAAACTGGTGATCCGCTCATGCCGCAACGGTAAGGCAAAACTCCCTTCTGACTCTGGAATCCAGGCAATTGTGCTGTATCCTTGCCCCACCGTAACAGGTTTGCTTCCTACTCCCGGTTGAGGTTGATGTTCGTAGGTGCGTTCTTGTAATGTCACCGCATAGGGACGCGACCAGGCTGTATGGTCGCCCGCCAATATCGTCACCTCTGCTGCCGGCATTTGCTGTATGTATTGCTTCATCAAGTCTTCACGTGGAGGATGACTATCTTGCAGTGCTTCATAGATACTCGACCACTCCCTCCGAAATAATGGGCTTAACGAAAGTTCCACAAACGATGAAACACTCCGACTCGTCAGTACCGCATCCATCAAGTCGAACAGCGCATCTCTCCCGTTCCCTATAATTTCGTACGTGTACTTGCGAAATTGCTCAAGTTTATCCAAACTAATCATGATGAAGCTGTTGATTTTATAGTCTTTTCAGCTTCCATCATCAAGCGGTCAGTCTGCAATGGCTGGCTGCTTTTTACCACTTTTTAGTCTAAACTCCAGTAGTAAGGATGCCTCGTTCAATTCCGGACGGAAAATTCAGGCTAAACTACTGGTTGCTTGGCTCGGTCAATGCTATTCTGTAGCAAATTTGTTCAACAATGCTCATTAGTTTTAGTGGTGCCAAGAGGAAGAGTTATTGCCTTGGCAATAAAATAGAATGCAATCTATAGAGCAGCATAAATAATAGATGGATGCTTAAAGTAACTCCTAATGTGGGCAGGCAATCTCTGCAATTTCTGCAGTTGAGATAGCAATCTATGTTTTAATTGACCCAGGTTTCGCGTCAGAGGTTTGGCGTGAACTCCCTGTTTCACATCACCATTGAAATACTCTACTGGATTCAACTGCGGCGCATAGGAAGGCAAATAAAATAACTCGATCTCCTGGGAGTGCTGTTCTAACCATTGCTGCACGGGGCGCTCTCGATGGACGGGATGGCGATCCACGATCCAAAACAGTTTGCTTGAACGCTTGTCAATCAACCGTTGCAGAAATTCAATAAATACTGGGGCTGTCAAGGTACAGGTGTAAAGCATAAATTGAATCGTGCCTTGATTACTGATGCTAGCAATGAAATTCAACCGTGTCCGCTCGCGTTTACTAGGACGAATTTCAGGGGGATGTCCCTTGGGTGCATAACCTCGCCCTCCATACTCATCAGAACTGAGTCCCGATTCATCTCCCCACTCGATTTCGGCACCTTCTGCTTGTGCCCGTTGCTCAATCGCGGGATATTCTTCCTGTAACCAGTGTTTCACGGCAGCGGGGTCTTGCTCATAGGCACGTTCGATCGGCTTCTGGGGGCTGTAGCCCCATCGTTTGAGATATTCCCCCACTGTGCGTATCGGCATCTCCACTCCTAATTCTTGCTCGATTAGTATTTGCACGGCTTGTCTAGTCCACAAGGCGCTCTCGATCTGGTAATCCTCCGGGCTGTGTCCCCGCAGCATTGCTTCAATCGTTGTTTCCTCTGAGGCACTTAAACTGCGCCCTTCCCCTACCTCTCGTCCTCGTCGCTGCTGAAACAGGGCTGCTTCTCCGTAATCTTGATACGCCCACCACCACTCCGTAATCGTGTTACGATGAATCCCCAGGTACTCACTAATATCACATACTCGTTTCCCTTGTTCTCGCAACCGGATCGCTTGCTGTCGAAGGTAATTTTGCGTTTCTATCGATAGGTGTCGGCCATCTGGTTTATCCATGTCAAACCTCCTTGTGCCTTTACTTCTATTATCCTATGCTTTCTTTTTCATTGCCGGAGCAATATGTTGCGATCGCTTGCTAAGCAAATACACCTGTCAGTCCTGGGTGTTATTTTGCCTGTAGTAACGGTAACAAGCTATATTACACCCATATCAGATCGTCTATCTGCTCGGGCGCAACCTGCGCGATCGCCTCGAATCGATCGACAGGTGGAGTGCGATATCTTAGTAGCAGGTGGTGGTTTGGCTGGCAGTGCCACTGCCTACGAAGCCCTGCTCGCTGGGCGCACGGTCTGTCTTACCGAGCTAACGGACTGGGTGGGCGGACAAATTTCCTCGCAAGGTACCTCTGCCCTTGACGAGCGCGCTACACAAAGGCAGCTACTGTTTTACGATCGCGGCTATAAAGAGCTGCGCGAAAGGATCGAACAGCGTTATGGCGCTCTCAATCCAGGCGGTTGTTGGGTAAGCGTTGCCTGTTTCATGCCCAAGGATGGACATGAGATTCTAACTGCAATGCTGCAAGAGGCTGCCCGCAAAGGGAATGGCAAACTGGAGTGGTTTCCCAATACGGTAATTAAAGATTTAGAGATATCCGGTTCGCAAATTACGGGGGCGATCGCGATTTCTCATCAGCCAGCGGCAGGCGCACCACCGTTGAATACCCTGCCCCTCTCGCAAACTATTATTGATTCTTACACCTACGATAATTCCAAGCTGTTTACCAAGACCATCACTAAATTTGTGGCGAAGCGATCGCCTGACAAACAGGCTTCAGCGCCAAACTGGTATGTAGTCGATGCCACCGAAACCGGAGAGTTGGTGGGTCTGGCCGACGTGCCTTATCGCTTGGGAATCGATCCGCTCTCTTATTTAGAACCATCTTCATCCAGTCCTAAACCCGATCCCTACTGCACGCAAGGGTTTACCTACACCTTTACGATGGAGGCAACTGCAGAACCGCAAAAGCATGAGGTGCCAGACTTTTACACACGTTACGCCCCCTATTACAGCTACGAATTAAAGAATTTAGCTAGCTTCCCATTCGTGTTTACCTATCGCCGCATCTTTACACCTCAGCCCGATAAATTCAAAGATATTGATATCGGCTTCTACAAAAAGGATGAAGCAGTACTGGTGGGTGATATCTCTATGCAAAACTGGACTTGGGGGAACGACTACCGACCTGGCACGAATAAAGATAACTTAATTTACAGCCGCGACCAGCTTAAGGAAAACGGACAACTTCAGCCCGGTGGTTGGTTGGGAGGTCTACGTGCCGAAACCCTGAACCAGGGTGAGTTACTGGCTAAAGGTTATTTCTACTGGCTAACTACCGGGACAACCGACTCGCAGTTAGGTGAAGGTTTCAAAAAGCCCTATCCCAATCATCGCTACCTTTCCGGGCTAGATTCTCCGATGGGAACCGTACACGGTCTATCTAAACATCCTTACATGCGCGAAGGTCGTCGGATTATTGGTAGACCCAATCGTATCTACCCCGATGGCTTTACCATATCCGAAATCGATATCTCGCGCCGTGACTATAACGACGAGTACTATCGCACTACGCTTGCTCCAGAAGTATATAGAAGGCTAAAAGCTGCGATCGCGGGGCTGGAAGGCTACTCCGTACTTTTAAATCCGAATGCCGCAGATAAGGTAAAGCGGCGATCGCGCTCTACCATTTATCCTGACTCGGTGGGAATAGGGCATTATGCCATTGACTTTCATCCCTGCATGACGCAAACACCTGTGGAAACTCCCGGTAATACCGAGCGTGCTGGCGAGCGGCGCGGTGGCGGACAGGCATATCCATTCCAAATTCCATTGCGAGCCATGATTCCACAAAAGCTAGATAACATGTTGGTAGTAGGAAAGAGCATTGCCACCAGTCATATTGCTGCTGCTGCCTATCGCGTCCATTCCTTTGAGTGGTCGTCTGGAGTTGCCGCCGGGACAGTGGCTGATTTTGCCCTAACGAATGGCATTGCGCCCTATCAGTTGGTGGACGATCTACCGCGATCGGAACCTCAGTTAGAGCAGCTAAGGAAGCGTTTAGAGCGAGACGGTAACCCCACCGCCTTCCCCGACACGTCAATTTTTAACAACACCTGGGATACTTGGAAGTAGCTATCAAAGAGCCAAAGCTCTAGAGTGTAATATAGCAATCCGAAATCATTTATAGACGGGGTGCAGGGGTAGAACCCCTGCGTGGGGGCTGCGCCCCCACCCCCCCTTTTTCACAAATCATTTGTGATTGCTGTAGATTGAAGGTGTTTGATGCGTACATGAGTCACAATATGAAGTCTAAGCAGATATTTTCGATCGCAGCAAAACTAAAAAGCTACTTATGGTTTGCAATATTGTTTATTGCGATCGCACTTGGGGCTTTACCCATCTATTCTCAACAAATTCTGCAACTCCACCCAGGATTTCAGGTTTCCACTTTGGGCGCTTTAAATGTTGGTGTGTATGAAGGAACTGCAACATTAGCTGCACTCAAACAGCATGGAGACTTTGGCTTAGGCACGTTTGATGGGTTAGAAGGAGAGATGATTGTCCTTAATGGCACAGTTTACCAAGTCAAAGTGGATGGAGTTGCTTATCACGTCTCGGATGGGCTAAAAACCCCATTTTCGACGGTTACGTTTTTCCGCCGCGATCGCTCGCTTCGTTTAACCGGAAAAATGAACTATCAGGAACTGCAACAGCAGATCGACAAACAGTTGCCTACACAGAACTTACCCTATGCCGTGCGCATTCAAGGTGCATTCCCTTACTTGAAGGTGAGAAGCGTCCCCAAACAAGCACTTCCCTACCCACCATTAAATGATGTGGTCAAGAAGCAGCAGCGCATTTTTGAGCTGCGAAACGTGCGCGGTACTTTAGTGGGGTTTCGACTCCCACAATATCTTAAAAGCGTAAATGTCGCAGGCTATCACTTTCACTTTATTACCAGCGATCGCAAAGCCGGCGGTCATCTGATTGATGGAGAGTTTTCTAACCCTGTAGCTGATGTGGAAACTCTGCGTGACTGGGCGATGCTGCTGCCCGATCATTCTGCCTTTGCCCAAGCATCGCTAGATTGAAGCAAGAAATATCCTTAGTCGATCTTTGCCGATCCAGCGCATTCCAGCAAGTTTACCAGTTGGGAGCGTCCAAATTGCCGATCGAGGGCGTTGGCAATTTGCATGGCTTGTTTGTTCTGCCCCATCGCCGCATAGATCAAAGCGACGTTGGTGAGCTGACTTGCCTTATCCCTCAACTGAGACTGCGGATCGATCATGATGTCTTGAAGCTTGGCCAAGGTACTATTGGCGGCATTGCGATCGCCCACTTCAACATATCGATTGGCAAGATCGAGCAGTACGAGTACTTTATCATCGTCGTTATTTGCGCCATCGATTGCCTGCAAGCCTTGATTTAGAACTTTGATAGCATTGCGATTTTTGTCGAGTTTGGCATAAACATCTGCGATCTCCACCAGACTACTGGCTTTACCCACAGGATCGCTAACGCTTTTGCTGGCATTTAAGGCTTGCCCTAAAACCCTGGCAGCTTTGGGATTTTGGTTAGCCTCAGCATACTTAATTGCGATTTGAGTAAACGCGATTGTCTGTTCGTAAGGATTCGTAACCCGTTTAGCCAGATCGAGTGCTGGTGTATAGAAACCAGCATTGACATATTCATTAACCACATAGGCTAAGCCTCTGGAATTAAAGCTTTCGAGCGATACTCCCAGCATACCGCTACCAGCAACTTCTGAAGCTGCCGCCGCCGCCGCCAAGGTAGCATCGACCTTTTCCACCTGGTTAGTTGTTGCATAGGTTTTGGCAACTTCAAACAAGGCTCGTGCTTTCATCGCTGGATTGTCCAGTGCTTGAATTAACTGTAAACTCTGCTCTAAATTACTTGCTGAGCGATCGCGGTTTTGAGCATTGGCGTATTCTGTAGCGATCTCCAGTGTTGCCCGCGCTTTGGCATAGGGATCCTCGATCGGATCGCTAGCAGCTACTGCCTTCTCTAGCAACGAATTGGCTTTGTCCAACGCGCCTAATTTAGCGTACTGTGAGGCTGCTTTAGCCAGGGCAAAGGTTCGATCCTTGACATCCTTAATTGCCTCGATTTGCGGAATAGCTGGTGCTAGAACTGACTTTGCTTGTTCCAATTGCCCAACCTCGGTGTATTCTGCCGCCAGTTTGACTCTGGCAAAAGCATTCGCCGAATCGTCATCCCAGCCTTTTAAATATGTAGAGCTAGAGTCAAGTACTTTGGCAGCCTTATCCTTTTGTCCTGCTTTGGTGTATCTCTCAGCCACTTCGAGTAGAGCAAAGGTCTGCGCCTGGGCATTGTTTTCCAACTTGGCACTGGATGCATAGCAGGCAAGGGGGATGCCCAAGAATTTGGGTTCGTCCTTATCAATTACTACTACTGCGCGATCGCCTTCATCTGGATCTACTGCATCTATTTCTGCTGCCGATACACCACTCAGGTTAGAGACAAATAGCGATAGGACGGCAAAACAGACAACTAAGACATGGCACCACAATTTTTTCACGATAAATCCCGCCCGAGGTTGAATTTTATAAAGCTTATGCTGAGGATTACACAGTTACGCCAATAATACCCAATTGTTCCGATCGTTTACAGAAATGCAGAAGTACTTTGTATCCCCTAATACATCGACTCTATCTCAGGAAGGAAAATGTTTAGAAATGTTGCGAATCCCTAAGCGATTTGTTACATTTCTAAACACAGGGTAATTCAAATTATTTAAGTAGGGGCTAAACATCATGGAATCTAACCGTAACTCCTGGTCTTTTGGTTTTTCTAATGGCGCTGAAAACTGGAACGGTCGCCTTGCTATGCTGGGGTTTATCGCAGCGATCGCAACCGAACTGATTACTGGTCAAGGCGTACTGCACTTCTGGGGCATTCTCTAGTCAGCTAGAAAATTCTAAATAAATAGTTTTGATTTCTTTTTTATCCCTCTAAGGTCTAGGCTTAGGGGGATTTTGCTAGCGTACGCGCCCACAATCGAGAACGTACTTTCCAGGATGCGATTCATAACTTATACCAATTCTGCAAAATCGCACTATAGCGTTTTTCAATTGAGAACAGGTTTTATTGACGGGGTGAAGGGGTGGAACACGGCAGTGGCTCTAGCGGGGAACCCCCAAGACCGCCCTGCCTCCCCTTCTTGGGGGCGTTGCCCCCAAACCCCCTACTCTTTCCGATCTAAAAACCGCTATACGCATCAATCCATGTACGGGCGAACAGCCGTTCGCCCCTCCAGCAATCTGTAATTTTACTTTAGGGAATTGGTATTACTTAAAATCTTTCCAAACATTTTGGGTATAACGGGAACAAATTATTTTACTCGCACATCATGATACCCACGCTTAGCGAACTATAGCGCTATAGAGTTTGCTAGGTTTATTTGGTTTAGACGATCGAGGCAATCTTGAGATGTGAGATTGCTATTTTAGGATTTACAAGCTTTTTGCCATTTGAGTTTACTCTTTGGGTGAGATGAGTTTTCTTGCCCAAGATGGAGTTGGCTGCTAATAGGATTAATGACTAGGAGAAAAAGAGGTTTCAATAAATGATTAGAAGGGCATATGCGATCGGGCTACTGTCTTTTGCTGCGCTTGGGTTTGCGTCTCTACCTGCTAAAGCGCAAAATGCTGCAACCACGAGCGGTCAAACTGCGAATCAAGCTGTAGTAATCAATGGAGATGGGAACAGGGTTAAGTTGCGCATCATTCAAGTGAATACTACAAGTGGACAATATCCCACAGATAATTCCAGCAAACAAAACGCCAATCAGGCAGCGATAATTAATGGCGATGGCAACCGTGTCGATATGCGCGTACGTCAAGTAAACGCCTACCAAGGACACAATGGTAACAATGGTAATAAGTTCGATCGCGGCAACCATAGCGATAATGACTGGCGCAAACGCGATCGTTATAATTATGGCAACTACAACGGTCACAATAACAGAGATCGCGATCGTCGCGAGCGAGGCTAAAGATTCCTTAGCTTCTAGTGGATAGAAGGTCTTAACCTGTTATTAACCCTATCAATTGTCTCCACTGAGAAAGAGATAACGGCATCGATTTGATGTCAATGCTCGTAGTCTCGTCGTGGTGGACTAGATTTCTTACAAGTTTAGAATACATCTAGAATAAATCTTCGGAAAGGAAATGGCTCATTCAGACACATCTTCGGACACGGTCGTTATGGTTACAGGCGACGATCGGGTTGTGAACCAAGGCAACGATAATACCTTCTCAGTGGAGGATGAAGATGATGGTAACGATGATTCTATTACCGGCAGCAGTAACGACGGTTCTGCTGGTATCGTCATCTCTAATACGCTCGACACGGGAAATGGCAAGGATTCCATCACTGGTGATGGGGGCACCCAGGGTATCGGCATCCTAAACGATGGCACGATATTTACAGGGAATGGCAAGGATTTCATCACTGGCAGCGGCTTTATTGGAATCTCAAATAATGGCATCATCTTTACCGGTCGGGGCAATGACATCGTCGATGCTTTTGATGGCGGATTTGACGGCGATGGCGGCGTGTTTTTAGGAAGGGGAGACGATACGCTCCTTGGGTTTGGGACAGGTTGGTTTTATGGAGGCAAGGGTGAAGATACGCTTGTTTTGCCTTCAGACAGCTACTCTGTTGGTTTCGCAGCCATTGATGACAAAGTATTTGTGACCTTCACTCTCGGCGATTTCACCATGAACGTCATAGGATTTGAATCCTTAATAATTGGGAACAACACGTATGACTTTGCCGATTTGACTGAAGGCACGATAAGCGGGTAAATCCAGTAAATTTCTCAAAGCGCTAAAAATCTCTTTGTGGCTCGCTGCATGCAGACGAGGCGTTAAGGTGATTTTCCCAAGGGAATTTGTCCATTGGGATTTATTTCTGCGAGCCACGATCGCGGAAATAAATCCTACAGATATAGATATCCTGACGGAATCGCAACTAACTCCAAATTCAAAAAAATTTTGATATATTTGGGAACAAGCAATTGTTCCATCCGTCAACTTAGTTCAAGAAGCGAGTTGTTTCACAAGCAAAAGCTTGCTAATTCGTTTCCGTTCAGTCGAACTACAAAATTCGACTGAGAGCGAGTTCATGACTAGAAGTAAAAATGAGGTATTATTCTAATGTTTAAAAGAGCTTATGCGATTGGGCTGTTAACCTTTGCAAGTTTTGGTTTTGCTTCTCTACCTGCCCTGGCACAGAGCGAAGACTCTGGCTCGTCCCCTACTATTGTCAATACCAGCAAGCAAACTGTCAATCAAGCTGCTGTAATCACTGGCGATCGCAATAATGTCAGATTGCGCAGCAATCAAGTGAATATTACGAACATCCACAACAGAACTACTGGTAGTGCACCCACCGACACCATAGACAACCTGAGCAAGCAGCGCATCAATCAAGCCGCTGTCGTTGAAGGTAATCGCAATCGCGTCAACATGAATGCCGATCAGATGAATGTCTACAACCAACGCAGTAAAAGAGGCAACCACTACGGTCAATATAGAGATCGTTAATGCTGCCAACAAAGTAGAAGATGCTTTTTTGTAGAGGAAAACTTCGCACTTTGTCTTAAAACAGTAGATACCCTTTGAATGTTGAGGCTAGTATCAATTCTTTCAGGTAATGCAATATAGCCGTATGCAGATCTGTTAGGACAGGGGGGGTGGGGTCTGCGCCCCCAGAGGTGATTCCACCCCTGCCCCCCTCCTAATCCTGTTGGCTATAACTATAGATTGTAGGAAGGACAAGCAACTGTTTGTCCTTCCTACAATACATTTGCAGTCCGATATACCATTGCTACATGTTCTTTCTATTAGCGGAGCCACGTGCTTCCTACGCTTATGTTAAATAAGAAGTCAATTTTGCTCCTTACTGCTTCCGCTCTTCTTTTGCTACCGAGCATAGCTAGAGCGGAAATTGACGTTCAAACTGGGAATAGCAGAACAATCGTTGATGACGAAGGCCGCATCTTTATTAAGTCTGGTCATCCAGATAGTGAAGATTGGGATGCAGACGACTATACCTACGATCGCGATCGCTATCGTCAAAGGAACTATCGTTCCAGATGTTATACGGATAGTCGTACCTATAAAAGCGATCGCGCTGGAATTTCCGGTAATAGCGTAGTTCATACGCAAACTTCTACGACAGTGTGTCAGTAGATCTTTCCCAATACTTCACTTGCTCAGGAGGTTTTAATGAAGCTCAAGCTGATTCCACTCAGTCTTTTACCTTTTTCTGCGGTAATTCTGACCGAATTGTCTGGTGGTATTTCTATGGCATTCGCACAGTGCGTTATGACCGATGTCGCCGTGCAAACTGCTATTCGCGGTTCGCGCCGTCCGGCAACCCAAACCAATAACGTGCAAATGAGGGCTGATAAGTCCTGCTTTGGCAATACCAGTACGAGCACTAGTTCGCAGACGTATGTCGGTAGCGACGATCGCGTTATCCAGCAGAGATCGAGCGTTCACGATCTCAGTGGTAGCGGGAATAGACGTGGTATTAAAGGCTCCAATATTGCCGTTCCCGTCTACGTAAACGTAGATGTCTACAGTCCAGCCCACGACCCTAGATTTATGAATAACATAAATAAAATGCGATCGCGTTAGAAATTTTGCGATTTGGTTGTAAGCAAAACGAGATTTTGAGCCTTATATCTCGATTTCTAGGGAGGTAGTTCGCTACTTCCCTTTTTCATTTATCGGTAGAAATTAGTACCCCCATTCGGTATAGCGAAAGATTGATTCCACTTCTAGTTGCTTAGATGGTGAGAGTGTCCCCTTCTTCTCACAGATTAAGATATCTGAAGCTTTCAATATCACATCGGTTCAAGCGAATCTTAAGATTTTGTTATAAGCCTTAATTCTATAGAGTTTTTGACTGAGATAGTCAAACAACTGAGATGGAAAGATGTGAAGCATAATGGAAATAATCTCAATGTAAGGTTCTAATCGAGAATATTCCAGAAGATCGATCTATATTTGATTGCTACTTATTAGCACTTTTGACTACAGTGTCAGGACTGCCAGAAACTGTTGCAGGGGTAATTAACGGTACTAAGAGTGTAAATGTGAGAATAGTGAGCAGTCCACCTACGAATACTTGAGCAAACCATTTGTTGTCAAAAGCTTCGAAGCTACTGAGGTCTACTTGTCGATTAGTTTTACGTGACATGGCTTTTCTCCTTTAAGTGAGACCATGAATATTATTGCTTCAGAGAACATACCCTTGTAGCGATCGAAAGCCCTCATGTCTTGTGATGAATTTTTTGTAACACTGCGATCGCGATCGCTGACAGTTAATTCAATAAGACAGCTTGCTATTTAAGGGCAGCGCTTAGTGAGGATCTGTATGGGCTTGGGTGTTGTAGCGGAGCCTTGGATATTTCCCTGTAGTTTATACATTAGCTCGAGATCGTGAAAAACCCGTGAAAAAATTGTGAAAAACTGCTGAGAATTTTGTGGTTGGAGGTTGGACGCAGGACGCAGGGGTTTAGCATTTGTCAATAACGCTTGCGTTTGATGCGAAGATTTTCGGACAAATGCTAAACCCTTACTGAGGATGGGGGCAGGCACGGGGGCGCTGCCCCTACGATGACGACGGTACCTCGATCTTGTGGGAATTTATCCTTGGGCTAAAACCTGATCGGAAATAATGTCGATTCTGTTGACAACGTCACCAACCGATCGATCGAGGATGACACCCAGGATTAAGCCCGAGCCAGCAATACTGATAACAGTGTCATTCTGTCCGCCGCCACCGAAAATATTGGAGTAGTCGGCGCTGTCATCGAGAATAATCTCAGAGGTGCTGATGCGACTGTCCAGGCCAATGCGATCGCCTTCAAATGTATTAAAGTCGAGGGCAACGTCGGCATTTACGACACCCTGGGCAGCGGTATCGGTCCTAAAGATGAAAGTATCTAAACCGGAGCCACCCGTAAGGTCGTCGGCACCAAAGTCTCCTACAAGCAGGTCGTTACCATTGTTGCCGAACAAGGAGTCATTTCCCTGTCCGCCTCTGACAAGATCGCTTCCGTCTCCACCCTGAACGAAGTCTTCCCCGTTGTTGCCATTAACCGTGTCATCGCCCGATTGCCCGTCGAGAAAATCTTCATTGGTGCCGCCGCGCAGGAAATCGTTACTGCCGCCACCAAAAATGTTATCGTTGCCGGAGTTGCCATTAATCGTATCGAAGTCGTCAGAGCCTTGCACGGTGTCGTTGCCAGAAAGCGCGCGCACGCCAAAGGGGCGACCGAATAATTCGCCTGGAGCAATAAATTCATTATCGTCGCCAAAGCTCAGGTCGAGAAATCTGGAATCGAAAACGGGATTTTGATTGTCGGGTAATCGTGCCATATTTAATGTCTCCTCATAAAATTTATCTTCTTCTGGCGTTACGGGCTTCGGCGCTGTTAGCAAGTTCCGCACGGACTTGCTTCAACGTCCAGCCATTACGCAAAGCCTTAGTATAGCTATCTAAGCCACCAGAGTCTGCATTACGCCCCAAAACTTGGACGTAAACGCGATTAACTGCATCCCGCGCTTCGCTGCTCGCAGCTAATTGTTCGCGTATCCATGCCAGGGACTTACCATTGTCGATCTCATTGGCATAGCTGCGCAGTCCGTTGTCATCGGCATTGCGCCCCAGAACATCGCGGTAGAGCTGGTTAATCTGACCGTAAACCCCATTGCGATCGCCATAACGGTTGTCGTAACGATTATCGTAGCGATCTACATAGCGATCGCCGGAAAGATAGTCGTCAAGGTAAAGATCGTCATCATAACGACTGTCGTAGGGGACATAGGATGAGTTTCTGTTGTCGTAGCGATTGTCGTAATTATTGTCGTAATTATTTCCGTAACGGCTGTCATAGCGATTTTGCTGGCGAGGTTCGTACCTTTGCTCTGGGCGATCGCCATTGAGATCTTGACAGATCGTGACCTTGTTTTCCCACCGACACTTGGTTTGGGCATTTGCGGGCGGAATCGCTGCCGCCCCTAAGCCAACCAACAGGACAGCGACTGAAAGAAAGCTGTATCTCATGTTTTTACATTGCTCAGAAATATATGTACTGAAGCATTTGTGCCATTGCCAGCGTTATGGGGGTAATAGCACTAGCTCTAGTCTTCCTCCCCTCCGTACCACCCTCGGTAGAAGAATCCAGACAGTTGCTTTGCTTGACACACCTACCTGACGGAAATACTGCCAAATAAGTGCCGCAAAATTGCCCTTCGATATGCGAACACTGGCAGTTGGTAATATTCTGCTACAAATGCCACAACAAAATACAGGTGACAAAGGCAGGTCAGCACCGTCCACACGGTTGGTACCCAACCCAAGGGGCTATCGTCTGATGGCGCAAACGTATACCCCGCAAGGCCAACTAGCGCGGTCGGCAATACCACCAGGATCGCTCCGATCGTGTATGTAAATAAACCCAGTTCTTCGCCCTGCCGCTTAGCGCTTTGCCAAGTATTGCCATGCCACTGCCAACTCAGAGGGGTAGCATGGTCAGCCATCGCAAGTGTTTGGCGATCTCGATCGATCTCGAATACATGACTGCAAAAGTTACAGGCCAGTACTTCCATCATCGGCATGGCTGCAATCTGCCCTCGGCGACAGATGGGGCAGGGATACGTTCCGTTGAGGCTGAGATTCTCATTTTGCCGATCTAGAGTAGACATAGGAGCGCGGAGCTATTACGTTAGGAGCGTTTGGACTATAATTTGTAATCTATTAGATCTTAATATTTTCTATGAATACTGACAATTTACCGAAGCAATACGCTCCCCACGAAACTGAAGCAAAATGGCAAAAACGCTGGGAAGAGCAGGGTATTTTTGTCGCCGAGTCAAAGAGCGATCGCGCCTCCTTTAGCATCATGATTCCACCCCCCAATGTCACGGGCAGCCTCCACATGGGTCATGCGTTTGAGGAAGCTTTGATCGACGCTCTAGTGCGCTACCATCGCATGAAAGGGTTTAATACCCTGTGGCTGCCCGGTACGGATCACGCCAGTATTGCAGTTTCGACCATACTGGACAATCAACTCAAAGCAGAAGGGAAGAAACGTAAAGACTTAGATCGTCAGGAATATTTAGATCGAGCTTGGCAGTGGAAAGCCGAATCGGGCAGCACGATTGTCAACCAATTACGACGGCTGGGACTGTCAACAGACTGGACGCGAGAACGCTTCACGATGGATGAGGGCTTGTCTCATGCTGTAGTAGAAGCATTTGTGAGGTTATACGAAGATGGTTTAATTTATCGCGGTGAATATTTAGTCAACTGGTGTCCGGCTTCGCAGTCGGCGGTATCCGATCTAGAAGTAGATAAAAAGGAAATACAGGGACATCTATGGCATTTTCGCTATCCACTGGCGGACGGCAGCGGTCACTTAGTAGTGGCAACGACTCGCCCCGAAACCATGCTGGGCGATACAGCCGTTGCCGTGAATCCCAACGACGATCGCTACCAGCACATCATCGGCAAAACCGTAATGTTGCCACTGATGAATCGCGAGATTCCCATCGTAGGCGATCCGTATGTCGATAGCGAGTTCGGCACGGGTTGCGTTAAAGTAACGCCTGCCCACGACCCCAATGACTTTGAGATCGGTCAACGCCATCACCTACCTTCGATTAATATCCTCAATAAAGATGGATCGATTAACGAAAATGGTGGCGAATTCCAGGGGCAGGATCGCTTTGTCGCCCGCAAGAATGTGGTGGCAAAGTTGGAATCTTTAGAATTGCTGGAGAAAGTGGAAGACTACGTCCATACCGTGCCCTACTCCGAGCGCGGCAAAGTACCAGTGGAACCGTTCCTCTCGACGCAGTGGTTTGTCAAGATTCGTCCGCTGGCTGATTTCGCTTTGCAGGAATTAGATGAGAGAAACTCGCCGCAGTTCGTGCCCGAACACTGGAGTAAAGTCTATCGCGATTGGCTGGTGAAACTGAAGGACTGGTGTATCTCTCGCCAACTCTGGTGGGGGCATCAAATTCCTGCCTGGTATACACCTGACGGAGAGGTTTTCGTCGCTAGAACTGAAGCGGAAGCATTGGCAAAGGCTAAAGCCAAACTGGGTCGGGATGATATTCAATTGGAACAGGATTTCGATGTCCTGGATACCTGGTTCTCTTCCGGTCTATGGCCGTTTTCCACCTTGGGATGGCCAGCGCAAACCGACGACTTAGCTACATTCTATCCTACGAGCACTCTAGTCACTGGATTTGACATTATCTTCTTCTGGGTGGCACGGATGACGATGATGGCAGGTTACTTTACGCAGCAAATGCCGTTCCGTACTGTTTACATTCACGGCTTAATTCGGGATGAGAACAACCAGAAAATGTCAAAGTCGAAGAATAACGGCATCGATCCGCTCATCCTGATCGACAAATATGGCACGGATGCTCTGCGCTATGCTCTCGTGCGGGAAGTGATTGGCGCAGGACAGGATATTCGCCTCGACTACAATCGCAAGACAGACGAGTCCTCTAATGTGGAAACCGCCAGGAATTTTGCCAATAAGTTGTGGAATGCCTCGCGATTTGTCCTGATGAGTATTGGCGATCGCCCATCGGTAGGCAGCAACCGATCGGGAGAAATTACCGATCTCCCGTTAGAACTAAGCGATCGCTGGATTCTCTCGCGCTTTAATCGTACCGCGATTGAAGTGAATCGCCTATTTGGTATTTATGGATTGGGCGAAGCAGCTAGAGCTTTGTATGAATTTATTTGGGGCGATCTATGCGATTACTACATCGAACTGGTGAAGTCGCGCTTGCAAGGTGGAGATGGCGAGTCTAAGCAAACCGCGCAGCAGGTTCTGGTGGCAGTTTTAGATGGCACTTTGAGATTACTGCATCCGTTTATGCCGCATATCACCGAAGAGATCTGGCAGGCGATTAATGATGATGGGAATAATGGAGATGGTAGCGATCGCAACCAATATTATTTAGCAATTCAATCTTATCCTGAAGGGGATGCGAATTTAGTTGACTCGGACTTAGAAACGCAATTCTCGCTTATATTCGAGACAATTCGCACGATCCGCAATCTCAGATCTGAGGCGGAAATCAAACCTGGATTGCAGATTAAGGTTGTCCTGCAGAGCGATAACAAAGGGGAACGTCAAACTTTGCAATTGGGTAGCACCTATATTCAAAATCTCGCCAAAGTTAACGATCTGGTAATTACCGACAAAGAACCAGAGGGCATAGGGCAAACCGTCGCTGGTGTTGTCGATACCGTACAGGTTTTGATTCCCCTCACCGGAGTGGTGGATCTGGCACAGCTCAAACAAAAGCTAGAGAAAAATCTGGCTAAACTCGAAGCTGCGATCGCATCCATTCAAACTCGTCTCGGTAATGAGGGCTATGTCAAAAAAGCGCCCCCAGAAGTAGTAGCGACGGCAAAAGCTGAATTAGAATCATCCCTACAACAGGCAGCGATCCTGCGATCGCGCCTGGCACAATTTGGATAGCTGTTAGTTCTCATGCTAAAGCGGATTGGATTTCCAATCCGCTTCAGGAATTGATGACCGATCCTAAATCCGTTTGTCAACCATTTTTTCCGTAGTCTGCGCAGGCAGACTTTGTTTGTATATAGCGGTTTTCAGATGAAAACGAGAAGTGGGTTTGGGGGCAACACCCCCAAGAAGGGGAGGCAGGGCGGTCTTGGGGGTTCCCCGCTAGAGCCACTGCCGTGTTCCACCCCTTCACCCCATCAATAAAACCTGTTCTCAATTGAAAAACGCTATAGCTGCGACTTCTAGTCGCCAGACACCATCAGTCTAGGCAACGATTTCGATCGTGCCAGCTACTGGTCTGTTGCCAAGGGTAGGGGCGGGAGAAAGCATGGCGAATAGTTCGTAAGTAAATCCCGTACCGCCACCATCGCGATCGAAGTAGAGTCCTCCACCAGTGTTATCGTAGTAGATGCTGGAAACACCAATAGTTGTAGCCGCATTGATACCTGTGGCTCCACCTGCGCCTTCAGCAAAGTGGAAGTTTTGCCCAAAAATTGGTACCCCAGTAGTTCCAGTCTGACCAGCGATCAGCGATCCGCCAAAGCCACTAGCGCTAATTTGCAGTCTATCGCCACTGGTGAGAGTTACGCCTGGGTTGTTGTAATCAGTCAGAATATCTACCTCACCGGAGCCGGAGGTGAAATTAGCGAATTTGAAAGCATCATTGCCAGCGCCACCTGTCAGGACATCATTACCAGTGTTACCGATTAAAGTATCGACCCCTTCTCCACCTCTGAGGGTATCGAATCCAGCACCACCATCAATATAGTCGTCGCCGCCCAGACCAGAAACAACGTCATCATTTACTGTAGTCTTGCGACCGGGGCCTGCTTCAGGATAGAAAGCATCTGCAACTGGGCTGCCTGTTAAACTTACACCAAAAATAGCCATTGTAGTTTTCCTCAGATTCTCTTAGTTTTCAAGTTCTAGTTCGGGGGGTACTCCTTGCCTTTTACTCTTTGACTGGAGAGATGTAAGGTCGGGCTGTATTTCCTCGATGAACCTAATGTACGGCTTTCTAAGAGTTGAGGTTGCGATCGCGCCCTCACATAGTTAGTGACATTACCGCGTTAAACCTATGATCTAGATCGCTAAGCTTGGAATGACTACCTAGGCAGCGCAGATTTGGCGCGATCGACTACAGCAGTAAAAACCTCAGCCACTACTCTGCGCAGAAACTTGCTGAAGAGAATGCCCTGCACGTTGTCGGTACCTAAATCCTTTAGCCCAACGCTTGGAACTTGAATAGTAGCCGCACTATAGGTACACCTAGATTCTGCGCTGGCAATTTGCTCGATGCCTGACCTGAGCATATAACCCAGACCAAACCAAACTACAAGCAGAGCGATCGCCAACCCCAGCAAAATACCGATTAAGATTTGTTTGACTCGATACCGCATGATTGTATTCTAACTAATTACTGTTGAGCTAGTCGGAAAGCACTGCCAATGAGACTCCAACTCAAGCAACAACCTCTACTCGCACAGCTAGATGTAGTTCGAGGGTTTGCTATCCTGGCCGTTTTTATCTTTCATATCTATGGTGCTGCGTTTGGGATGGATAAGCTGCCCTTCTTAGGAAACTTTAGAGACTATAGCAAGGCTCCCGATCTAGCCTTTCTAATCTTTTGGCCTTACCAATACGGTATGCTAGGAGTCACGCTATTCTTTGTGCTCTCAGGTTTTTGCATACATTTATCGTTTCTCAAATACGTTAACTTCCTAGAGGATCGGGACTTAGATTTTCAATTTAAAACCTACATCAAAGATTTTTTCGTAAGGCGAATATTTAGGATTGTCCCCGCGTATTTGCTAGCTCTATTAATTCTTAGTTTTATTTACAACCCTACTAAAATTGATATCGAGACAAGTGAAGGTAGTTTTCAGTTTTTCAGCCATCTATTTTTAGTTCACAACTTCAGTAAGGATTCATTTTTTGGCATCAATCCAGTGTTTTGGAGTATTGCGGTTGAAATGCAACTTTACTGCATTTATCCATTGCTATTAATTATTCGCAAACATCTAGGCATTGCCAAAACCGTACTGGCAATTTTCATATTTCAGTATTTTTACGGTCAATTGGGATGGGACTTAGATCTACAAATAAATGAACTGGGAAAGAGTTGGCAAAATCCATTTATGGAAAGCTTGCAAATATTTAGACAAATGCCCTTTAACTTTTGGTTTACCTGGGCTACCGGAGCCTATTTAGCCGAGCATATTTATGTAAAAAACAAGAAGATATTAAATCTTAATCTGCAATATAAGATATTATTTCTGAGCTTATACTTGTTAGGGTCTCTCTACAAACCACTATCTGCGCTGGGTCACTATTCCACTATTGTATTATTTATTTCTTTTGTTGAAGATTATATTTTTGATCGCCAAAACCTGACTTCCCTAGAGTGCGCGATCGCCAATGTTGGTCTGTGTTCGTATTCGATGTATTTATTCCATCAACCTATAGTTGTATGGTTGGTGGGTCTTTTGAGTAAGCCATTCAATTCTTACTTTATCTGTACGGTTGGTGCCATCTTGGTGTTTATTCCGGTGTTTGGAATTAGCTGGTTAATTTACAAATATGTAGAAATTCCCACGCATCGAGCTGGCAAAAGTATTGCCCAGCAAATTTCTTCAAGTGATTTGAAAATATATGGTGATAACAAGTATGGCAATCCGAAATGATTCATGAGATATTTTGAGCTACTGGCTAATAGCTATTAGCCATAATTCAAATCAGATCGCTATAATAGATTGTCTGCGTCAAATCCTGTACGACCATGCATTTTAGAAATATGTCAAGCTGTAGCAAGCCCATCGTTGGGGCGTTAGTTGGTGGTTTCACCCTAGTGCTTACTACTAGTATTAACAGCATTGCGATCGCCGAAACCTTACCGACTCTATTGCGTCAAGCTGCTTCTTCCAATTCCAGAGAATCGCAGGCAGCGATCGCGGCGTTGCGACAATTCAAAGATGAAGGCGTGCAGGCATTTTGGCAAACCTATCAAACTCAATTACCTACCGACGAACGTTTGCGCAAGGTTCTAGACCAAATTTGCCAACAAAAAGATTGCGATATGTCTCGTCTGTACTGGTACACGGATTTAGAACAGGCTAAAGCTGCCGCCAAAACTAGCAATAAGCCCATTCTTTCTCTGAGATTGCTCGGTTACTTAGATGAAGACCTCAGTTGTGCCAACAGTCGCTTTTTCCGTACAGTTCTCTATCCCAATGCTGAGATATCCCAATATCTACGCGATCGCTTTATTCTCCACTGGCAATCGGTTCGTCCCGTGCCTAAGGTAACTATCGATTTTGGTGACGGACGCAAGCTGCAACGCACTCTCACAGGTAATAGCATTCACTATATTCTCGACAGCGAAGGCAGAACTGTAGATGCCTTGCCGGGGTTGTACGCGCCCAAAGCGTTCTATCACAATCTAGCGATCGCAGAGCAAGCTGCGCTCCAATCATCTAAGCTGGCAGGCAACGATAGAACTCAGTGGTTGCGTTCCTATCATAGCGATCGCCTCAATGTCCTCCAAACCAATTGGCGCAGCGATCTAGTACGACTGGGAATAGCCTACCAACCTTTGCTGGCTAGTTCTCAAGTAGAATCCAATCTCACCAGTACACCGGATGCCGAAATTGCTGGGAGAAGGGCGATCGCTAAATCTGCACCAGAAATACCTTTACTGCGCCGAACCAGAAGTAGTTCTGTTCTCGCGAGTAATAATGACAAGCTCACCGATACTCAATGGCAGCGCATGGCAGCATTAAATGCCCGCGAAGTCAAATTAGATGATAACAGTCAGGCACTGATGCGGCGGAAATTATCGTCCCAGTCGTCTTTCCCTCAAGTCCTGGCAAACTTTGAACGTGCGATCGCGCAGGATACCGTCCGCAACGAATATCTTTTCCATGCCCGCCTCCACCAATGGTTAGCAGAGGGAACGGCAGAAAATAATCTCAATGCGCTAAACGAACGAGTTTATAGCGAGCTATTCCTGACCCCCAGCAGCGATCGCTGGCTAGGTCTCTCCGCAAGAGATGTGTATACTGGCATTGAAGCTCAATAGATAATTTAGCGAGATAGTGGGCTGCTATTAGCGATCTCTCCATCTCTGACGCGGATAATCCGTTTAGTGCGAGCGGCGATATCGGGTTCGTGGGTGACGATTACAATTGTAATTCCTTGCTCGTTTAACTCCGACAGTAAATTCATTACTTCCTGTGAGGTTTCCGTGTCTAAGGCTCCGGTCGGCTCGTCGGCCAGTACCAGAGCGGGACGATTAACCAGGGCGCGGGCGATCGCCACCCGCTGCTGCTGCCCACCAGACAGTTGGCTGGGACGGTTATGCATCCGATCTGAGAGGCCGACTCTCGCTAAAGCTTGCGCGGCATACTGTCGGCGTTCTGACTTAGGGATATTGGCATAGATCATAGGCAGCATGACATTCTCTAAAGCAGTAGAGCGCGGGAGCAAATTGAACTGTTGAAACACAAAACCAATCCGCTGATTGCGAATATAGGCTAGCTCATCATCATCCAAGCTGGTTAAATTCCTACCTTCGAGGAAGTAACGCCCTTTAGTAGGGCGATCTAGGCAACCAATAATATTCATCAATGTGGATTTGCCAGAGCCAGATACGCCCATAATGGCGACATACTCTCCTTCCTGGATCGACAGATCGATTTGCTTCAAGACGGAAACTGTCATTTCGCCTAAGCGATAGTCTTTTGTGATGCCTTGCAAGTGAATTATGGTACCCATCTAGACTTAGTCCCTCGATTTTCTACTGGTGTTGCAAATTGTAAATCTTGTATGGAGGACTGGGGATTGCCCCCTCGGAAGGGGTTTCATCCCCTCTTCAAAGCTTTTGCGTTCGTATACTGACAGAATACTACTGTGATTTTAACCTTTACCAACATAGAAAATTTGTTATACGGCAAGAATTCACATTGGCATCCTTTTTATAGCCATGTTAGATCTTTCCCAATTATTAATTCTGTCTTCCTCGCATGATGGGTGTTCTTCATTGCAATGAGTTTTGTCTCGAACTTACAACGGCTTGCCAGTGCCTGCGCTTCAGTGACATTGTCATAAGTCATCAGAAAGTCACCTTGTAATCTATTTGCTAAATCAAATAAGGCTTTGTGATCGATATCTGAGTAACGATAGAGTCGCTGCCCAGACTTTATATAAGGCGGATCAATGAAATAAACAACATTATTTCTGCAAGCATTTTTCTCACATACCTCGAACGCATCCCCTTGGATAAAGTGGATTTTGTGCTTAATTTGATCGATTGTAAGAATACGCTTTTTAAGCGTCGCAGGATACCATCTTGAGGTTATTCCTTTACCATTTTCTCCATTCTTAATAAAGCTAGCTCCATCCGCGAGAATACCCCCTCGATTCACACGATTTTTGATAATCGTTGCAAAAGCAAGTGACTCTAAAGATTCATCGGCTCGATCAATGGCTCTTTTTGCCGTTTCTGGAGTTAGTTGAAAACGCATGATGGCATCAGCCAGCCACACAGCTCCACCATTCAGGATAATTTGCCAGACCGCAGCAACACCTTCATCCTTTTCAACCATCGTTGCTCGATCGACAAGATTTTCACAAACGGCAGTCAAACTCACGATACCACTACCTGCAAAGGGTTCTATCATTTCCTTATCAGTCCCCCCTTGATGACGCAACCATTGCCGGATCTTTGGGATGAGCCAAGTTTTCCCGCCAGCATATCGAAAAGGGCTGCGTTGTGGAACACGGGTCTGATCGGAATTTTGTGTATCGAGCTTCTGAAACAACGTAAATACGTACCTTGGAACTCAATAGACCTCTTGCAAATTAGCCAACTGAGGAGCCTTGAGAGCGTTCAAAATTGTAGAGACCAGCAATTAGATTGCAACGCAAACCAAAGCGGTGACGACGATTGCGATAGCGTCCAGATAAGATGCGGAAGATCTTCAAGCGGCGATTAACATGCTCAATGCCAACCCGTTGGCGCGCAAGTTGGCGGTTGAACGCTTTCTGCTCAGGCGTAAGCTGACCACCTTTCGGTTTCTTGTGGGGTAAGCGGCAGTAGAGATGCAGTTTCTGGATGCCTTGATAACCCTTGTCCTGCAAACTCTCGGTTTGAGGATGGAAATGGATGCCAGAAGCTTTGAACAGCTTGAAATCATGCCGTCGCCCCTTGCCGAAAAACGTACAGATAATCTGCCCAGTAAGAGCGTCAATTATGAGTTGACATTTGAGCGTGTGCCCTTTCTGTTTGCCGCTATAAAAGGCACGTTGGTGCCGCTTAGGACGCTCAATGCGAGTTTCAGTCACATCAACGTCGCGACTGTAGGTATCCCAAAGCCCCGCACCAACTGGCGCTTCCCAGGTAGTCGAAAGCGACGTGAGCGGATTAAAGTCTCCTCTACCCAATGCACTATTCGACAAACTGTAGACTCGCTGATGCCCCAACTAGTGGCGATGTGAAAGTAGGTGCGATATTCCCGCCAATACTCGAAGGCAACCAATATGCGGTCTTCTAGTCCGAGTTTAGGCTTGGCTCCAGGTGTTGGCGTTGCTCGCCACTCTGGTTTAAGCACTTTCACAATTGCTTTGAACGTATTAGTCTCGATACCAAATCGACGCTTAAAGTGTGCAGCAGGTAGGGTTTGCGCTATTATATAGTTCATCATCAGGACGCTTTTTCGTTATTGCTATGTCCTGATATTTTCCTATCTTGGGGTTCTTTGGCAACTCAACCTCAACCTAATCTGCAAGAGGTCTAATTTACACAAAATTCTGAGCACTCTCGGGAATAGCGATCGCCTTACCATTTAGTCAGGGAGTTCGCCAAAGCGATCGCATTTTAGTTTTGATATAGTCAGCGATCGCCTTACCATTTATTCGGGGAGTTCGCCAAAGCGATCGCGATATTTTTTCAAGATCTCTTCTGCATGTTCTTTCGCTAAACGTTCCTGTAATTTTTCTTGGCGTTCTTGGTTGGCGATCGCTTCAGCTTGTTGTTTAGCTAAATTTGCTTGGTTAGCGATCGCTTCGGCCTCTTGTTTAGCTAATTCCGCTTGCTCTTTAGCTAATTTTTCTTGCAGGGCGATCGCTTTTACGACGATCTGAGCAGAGCGATCGTCTTAACATTTATTCTGGGAGTTCGCCAAAGCGATCGCGATACTTTTTCAGCAACTCTTCTACTTGTTCTTTAGCAAGTTTCTCCTGAGCTGCGATCGCTTCGGCTTGCTGTTTAGCTAAACGTTCTTGTAATTTTTCTTGACGTTCTTGGTTGGCGATCGCTTCTGCTTGTTCTTTAGCTAATTTTTCTTGTAGGGCGATCGCTTCAGCTTGCAGCCTATCCTGCTCCGCCTCAGCATACGAACGCAAGATCTGCTTTGATTTGGGGTCAAAGAAGCGAAACCGTCGATCTTCATATAAATACAGGTCTAAACCCAGTACCTCACTATGCAATGACAACACCCCATCCGGCAAAATAGACGCAGCGATCGCCTGATATTTGCCTTGCTCCAGACGCACTCCCTGTAAAGGCAGCGGTTTTAAATAGTCCCCAGATGGATCGAACTGAAAATATTCCTTGACTCCCAGAGTCCGGTAAATTAGCGGATTCTCATCGCGATCTTTGCGCACCGTGCCCTTAGAGGTAATCTCTAAGACAAAATCAGGAACTTTGCCGCCTTCTTCCCACAGCTTATAGCTGAGGCGATCGGCACTATTCATGCCAAACACGACAAATGTATCTGGTGCGATCTTCTTATCGGGATTATTCTCTTCGTAGAAAATGAATAGATTCCCAGACACGTAAACGTCCTGCCGTGGCTCGAACCAAAGCCTGAGTGCCTCTGTCGTATAGCTCAGATTACGCCTCTGTTTATCACCTTCAGCCATCGGCTCAAAGTCCTCTTCCAAATATTCAATTGTGGGGGTTAGCTTGAGTTCGCCAGAAACAGTCATGGTACGGCACTCCAAGACATGTGAGATCCAAGCCTAGGTTAACATAATTGCTGAGCTAGATAAGTGCGATCGCCTGTACTCCGTTACTCAGAGATTTAATCACTAATCATTATTTGAGGTAGTAGTTTGTCTAGGTGTTGACCACTGTTTGAACAGTAAACACGACAGATCGAACGGGGTGAAGGGGTAGAACACGGCAGTGGCTCTAGCGGGGAACCCCCAAGACCGCTCTGCCTCCCCTTTGTGGGAGCAACGCCCCCACCCCCCATCCGTAACCACAACAATTTAAATTGGTATAGCGTTTTTCAATTGAGAACAGGTTTTATTGACGGGGTGAAGGGGTTCCACCCCTTCTTGGGGGCAACGCCCCCAAGCCCCCTTCTCGTTTTCATCTGAAAAACGCTATATAACACCTGTTCAGGGCAGGTTTGAACTTTGAGCCTGTACTTTTAGTCCAGAAGTAGTAAAATTCGAGCAGCGAGTATGGGTAAAAAACTTTGCTGGAAAGGCTACATAGTTTAGTTGGAGACTTCAGACGTACGAGAGTTGAGCCAGATAGACTACAGCAGTTGCAAGCTGAATTGGTGGCAGAATCTACGCTGGATGTACCGTATCTGGTTCTAATTGTTTCTTCCTGCGCGATCGCTACCTTCGGGCTGCTTTCTAATAGCGCGGCGGTTATCATCGGCGCTATGGTGATTGCACCCTTGATGTTACCCATTCGAGGGTTAGCTTTTGGCGCGTTGGTAGGGGATACGCAGCTTTTTCGTCGCGGTTTGGTTGCCGTGACAGCCGGAACGTTACTAGCTCTGGTAATCTCCTGGGGTATCGGCCTTCTCATCAGTCTCCCGAGCTACGGTAGCGAAATTCTGGCGCGCTCTAAGCCCAACTTACTGGATCTGGGAATTGCCGTTGTTGCGGGTGGTATCAGCGGTTATGCAATGGTGCAGCCCAAAATCTCTGCCAGTCTGGCGGGAACGGCGATCGCCGTCGCACTCATGCCCCCGGTTTGTACGATTGGTTTGGGATTGGCTCAAGCAAACTGGCCTCTCAGTTGGGGCGCAACGCTACTTTACCTGACGAACCTGTTGGGTATTTCCCTTGCTTGCATGGTGACTTTTTTAGTGACGGGATATACGCCCTTAAAACAGGCGCGCAAAGCACTTGTATGGACTCTCTTGCTTACAGGTGTCCTCGTCGTGCCGCTCGCGTTGAGCTTTTTCGAGTTGATCGGCCAGTCTCGCCTGGAAGCCAGCCTGCGGAAGGTTTTGCTAAACCGTACCCTTACCTTTCAACGCGTAGAATTGCTCAAGAGCGAAATTAACTGGCTGACCAGCCCCCCTCAGGTTTATCTGAGCGTTCGCGCCAAGGAAGCCATTACCCCCAAGCAGGTGAGGCTCTTGGAAGCTTTTTTAGAAAGAGAAATGCATCAGCCGTTCGCGCTAATTTTTACAGTCAGTCAGGTTGAAGAAGTCAGGGGAGACAGTTCGGTGCCTCCGCCAACGAACTCGAAGCCCAATCCTTAAGCAACAATCCGGCTTTCAAGGCGATCGCCCCCAAGATCGCACTTTATTTTTCTGCCAACTGCGATCGCTCTAAAAATATACCCTGAGTTATAGGTTTTATCCTGTTATTTTTAGTAGTTTCTACTATAATTAAGCAAGCTACAAAAAATTACTTGAACTATAACTGAGGCCATACGTGTTTGCCACTCTAGAAAGACAAAGTCAACAGCAGCCTGTTATTCCTCGCGATCTGTTTGGGGCGATCGCCGAGCTGAAGCAGGAGCTAAACGCCGTCATTTTAGCTCACTATTACCAGGATCCCGACCTGCAGGATGTGGCAGACTACATCGGCGACTCCCTCGGGTTAGCGCAGGCGGCGGCAAATACCGATGCTGATGTCATAGTCTTTTTGGGCGTACATTTCATGGCCGAGACTGCCAAAATCCTTAACCCCCATAAACAAGTACTTTTGCCGGATTTAGCAGCTGGCTGCTCGCTGGCGGATAGCTGCCCTCCCGATCGCTTTGCCGCTTTTAAAGCAGCCCACCCCAACCATATGGTAATTTCCTACATTAACTGCTCGGCAGCGATTAAAGCCATGAGCGATGTGATTTGTACTAGTGCCAACGCCGTGGCGATCGTCAAACAAGTGCCTGCCAATCGCCCCATTATTTTTGCCCCCGATCGCAATCTAGGCCGCTACGTCATGCAGCAGACAGGGCGGGAAATGTTGCTCTGGCAAGGAAGCTGCATGGTACATGAGATTTTTTCGGAGCGCAAACTAGTGGAGTTAAAGCAAAAATATCCCGACGCTCAGATCGTGGCGCACCCAGAGTGCGAACCGAACGTGCTGAGACACGCGGAATTTATTGGCTCCACCACCGCCTTGTTAAAGTACGTACAAACTAGTCCCTGCAAGTCTTTTATCGTGGTCACCGAGCCGGGCGTAATCCACCAAATGCAAAAGGCATCACCGGGCAAGCAATTAATTCCTGCCCCACCGGAACATGACTGCGCCTGCAACCAATGCCCGCACATGCGGTTGAATACTCTGGAAAAGCTGTACTTAGCCATGAAAAACCGCTCGCCGGAAATCGTGATGGACGAAGCAATCCGGCAAGCTGCGCTTGTACCGATTCAACGAATGCTGGATATGTCAAAATGATCTCAGGTGATTTCTAGTAAACAAGATCCGCGTAGGGGAAGGTTTTGTAGTTAATCTACGACTAGAACCATTGGATTCGGGCTAAACCTGCCCCTACAAGTAGGTGTGTATTTTTTCTCTTGGAAATCTCCTTAAATACGCCTTCATAGATACAAGGACTAGACCATGAGTTCTTCCCACCGCTCCGATACCTGGCTTGGTCGCCTCGTTGGCGATCGCGATCGCTATCGTTTAGAAGAGCATCTCGGCGGCGGTGGCATGGGGGATGTTTTCCTGGCAACAGATACGTTACTGGGCAAGCAGGTAGCTTTAAAGCTGCTCAAGGGGGCACTAGTTGACGTTGAGGGATTTGGCAAACGGTTTTCCCGCGAAGTTGCCCTTTGCGCTGCGCTAAAGAGCGATCATATCGTGCAGGTGAGCGACTATGGCATGACTGTCAATGGCGAGCCATTTTACGTCATGGAGTATCTAGAAGGAGAAACTCTAGGGCAGCGCTTAGCTCAACAGCAGCGCTTATCACCTCAAGAAGCTATAGGTATTATCATCCAGGTATGCCGAGGACTGCAAGTAGCGCATGAGGGTGTCAACGTATGGAAAAAACAGGTTGTCGCCAGTACAAAGAGCAGGATCGTCCATCGCGATTTAAAGCCTGAAAATATCTATCTCGTTCCCACAGTTCTGGGCGAGTTGGTCAAAATTATCGACTTTGGTATCGCTAAGATCTATAGCGAGCAACAGCAACAAGTACAGGAAACTAATCTGAGTTACTCCAATCAGTTTCTCGGCACCTTTCGCTATGCTTCGCCAGAGCAATGGGAAAATAGAAAGGAGTTGGATGGGCGATCGGATATCTACAGTCTGGGCATCATCTTTTACGAAATGCTGAGCGGTACCGATCCATTCCACAGTAAAACGACTCAGACCGATCTGGCTTCCATTGTCTTTTGGGCAACAGCGCATACTAAACAACCGCCCAAACCACTGCGATCGCAACCTGGATGTGCCTATATCTCACCAGAAATAGAAGCAGTAGTCATGCGGTGCCTGGAAAAATCCCCGGATCGGCGTTTTGCTACGGTAACGGAACTGAGTCGAGCAATCGTGCAAGCGGCTTCAGACAGCAACCTGCCACTGAATATTTCCATTCCCCCACCTGCACTGCAGGATGCCTCGATTCCCACTGAAGTCGGCGCTAATCTGGAAACAGAAATGGGCAGATTCGGTACGCCAGCGCTAGACTCCTCGTTCTCAGAGACGATCGCATCCGCACATATTCCTTTATCGGTTACTGAACCTACCCAAAATGCATTTCCCTCTGAGCCGCTCGCCTCTGAAACTACTCAAGGAGGTAAGCCAACTCCTGGCGGCAGAAATTCTCTACTCAAAGTAGTTGCGGGCACTGGCATTGTCGGTATACTTGCCAGCGTATCCTATGTATATTGGCAAGGGCTTGGGAACAGTAGCAATCGTGGTAGTAGCAATATCGCTATCCTGGAAGATATTAAGACGCTAAAATCTCAATCAAAATACGAGGAATGTATTGCTAAAGCTACTTCTGCAACATCATCGGCAGCAGATACAAGTATCAATCCCGACCTCCAATCTATTCTCAATCAATGTCAATTAGAGCGAGCTAAGCAATTCGCAATAGAACAAAAGTTCGATCTCGCTTTGGCAAGAATCGCGCAGATCCCGGCCCATAGTTCCAGCTATGCAGAATCGCAACAGCTAGTTAGACAGTGGTCGGTAAAAGCAATCGCTCTGGCTGCGCCCAGGTTTCAAAATGGCGACCTCAATGGCGCGATCGCTCTGCTGAATGCAATTCCCAAAACTAGTCCAGGCTACGCTAAAGCGCAAACTGCGATCGCCAACTGGAAAAAAGAATGGCAAACAGCAGAACTGAACTTTAAAGCAGCGCAATCGGCACTAAAAAATAACAACCCCCAAGCAGTGCTTGATGCCACTAACAAAATCCCCAAGATTGCGTTTTGGCAGAAAAAAGCTAAACCCATTGCTGACGATGCCAACGCCCGCCTTGCCAAAATTAACCAGCCTGCGATCGTCGAACCATCCAATCCGGCAACAGATCCTGCGCCAGTATACATTGCCCCTAGTCGTATTCCCGAAGCTCCTACCAGCGTCCAGCCCGAAGCTCCAGCAGTTCAGGCTCCCCCCGAACCCAATCCCGTTTATACAGTTCCACCCAACCAAAACTTGGGAGAAGAGCAACCAAGCTCGAATAAGAAGGACGAAGGCATTTAAGGAAAGCTGAGTAGGTGCCTTGCCAAGAATAGCGATCGCTCGCTTTAAGCAACAGGTACGGTAAACCCTACCTCATGGTGGGCAGAAAACCTGTTTTGAAATATTAAAAATATAGTTAATCTTAGTTGAAATCAATAAATAAATTCTGTTGCAGGAGTTGGAAGCCTTATGGCAAAAGTAGTCGGAATTGACTTAGGTACTACAAACTCGGTTGTTGCCGTTATGGAAGGCGGTAAGCCTACGGTTATTGCAAATGCTGAAGGCTTCCGTACCACTCCTTCGGTTGTAGCCTATGCTAAAAACGGCGATCGCTTAGTCGGTCAAATTGCTAAGCGCCAGGCCGTAATGAATACGGAAAATACGTTTTATTCGGTCAAGCGTTTTATCGGTAGACGCTACGAAGAAGTTAATAACGAGTCCAAGCAAGTCGCGTATAAAGTACTAAATGTCAATGGTAATGTAAAGCTAGATTCACCTTCTGCGGGCAAACAATTTGCGCCGGAGGAGATCTCGGCACAGGTACTGCGCAAGCTGATCGACGATGCCAGTAAGTATCTGGGCGAAACTGTAACTCAGGCAGTTGTTACGGTTCCAGCCTATTTCAACGACTCACAGCGCCAAGCCACCAAAGATGCTGGCAAGATTGCTGGGGTAGAAGTCCTGCGCATTATTAACGAACCCACCGCCGCTGCACTTGCCTACGGTCTGGAGAGCAAGAGCAATGAAACCATCCTGGTGTTTGACCTCGGTGGCGGTACATTTGACGTTTCTATCCTGGAAGTGGGCGATGGCGTATTCGAGGTGATGGCAACCAGTGGCGATACCCACCTGGGTGGCGATGACTTCGACAAAAAGATTGTAGATTGGCTGGCCAATCAGTTCCAGTCCTCAGAAGGTATCGATCTCCGCAAGGACAAGCAAGCCCTACAACGCCTGACCGAGGCTGCTGAAAAAGCCAAGATCGAGTTATCCAGCGTCACCCAAACGGAAATTAACCTGCCATTTATCACGGCAACTCAAGAAGGGCCAAAACATCTGGATATGACGTTGACCCGCGCCAAGTTTGAAGAACTGTGCTCCGATCTAATCGATCGCTGCCGCATCCCCGTCGAGCAAGCACTCAAAGATTCCAAGCTCGATAAGAGCAAGATCGATGAAGTAGTACTTGTAGGTGGTTCTACCCGTATTCCCGCCGTACAGGATCTAGTCAAAAAGATTCTAGAGAAAGATCCCAACCAGGGTGTTAACCCCGATGAAGTGGTAGCTGTGGGTGCTGCCATTCAGGCTGGCGTTCTGGCTGGCGAAGTGAAAGACATTCTGCTGCTCGACGTTACACCTCTATCTCTTGGTGTCGAAACCTTGGGTGGCGTGATGACCAAGATTATTCCACGCAACACCACTATCCCCACTAAAAAGTCGGAAGTCTTCTCTACAGCGGTTGATGGTCAAAGCAATGTGGAAATTCACGTTCTGCAAGGCGAGCGTGAAATGGCATCGGACAATAAGAGCCTCGGTAACTTCCGCTTGGATGGAATTCCGGCTGCTCCCCGAGGCGTACCTCAGATTGAAGTTACCTTTGACATTGATGCTAACGGTATCCTTGCCGTAAAAGCAAAGGATAAAGGTACGGGCAAAGAGCAATCTATTACGATCACTGGTGCGTCTACATTGCCCGACAGCGAAGTCGAACGCATGGTTAGAGAAGCTGAAGCTAATGCTTCTTCGGATAAGGAAAAACGCGAGCGGATCGAAGCTAAGAATCAGGCTGATTCCCTTGCCTACCAAGCCGAAAAGCAAATTAAGGATCTAGGCGATAAGGTGCCCGCAGCAGATAAGACTAAGATTGAGGGTTTGATTAAGGATCTGCGCGATGCGATCGCATCTGAGGATCACGACCGCATCAAATCTCTAAGCGAAGATCTCAAGCAAGCGCTGTATGCCTTGAGTACGTCTGTTTATCAGCAAAGCTCGGGTGATGGCGGCTCTTCCTCTGGTGGTAGTAGTGGAATGGATGATTCTACTAGAGATGCAGCAAGTGGCAGCGATGACGTGATCGATGCTGACTTCACTGAATCGAAATAGGTAGCGATTAGCGGTTAGCCAATCGCTAACCGTAATAGCTTTTTTGAAGGCAGAAGCTTTTGCTTCTGCCTTTTTATTTTGTGGGTATCATTTGCCGCATCTGTAGGAGCCGGAGCAACCAAAATAATTTTGTTATAGCTATAGCCAATAGGCTTAGGACGGGGTGCAGGGGTGCAACCCCTACGTGGGGGCACAGCCCCCACACCCCCTGTCCTAACAGATCTGTCTACGGCTATAGTAGTTGACCAGGCTGGCTAGCATATGAGTGCAAAAGTTGAGTTGCCAGAGGGGATTTACCTGGCTCCTCTACCTGCCTATTCTCCTTTGGATTGAGTTGCCCTACAATTGATGTGGGGGCTTAATATCTTCTTCTATTTCTAGCTTCGTCACTACTGGCAAGATTGCGACGTAGCTGATCTAGAGAACCGCCGTTAGCCAGAAAAGATCTTTGCGTTTCTAGACCGCCAGGATCGACATTGCGCCCCAGAACTTGCAGGTACACTCTGTTAATAGAGTTAGCAGACTCGCTGCTGTAAGCAAGATCGCGGCGTACCTGCGTCAAACTCCAACCGCTGTTCAGGTTGCGCGAGTAGTTATCTAGACCAGCGCGATCGGCATTGCGTCCTAGAATTTGCCGATAGAGGTCATTGATGTCGTTGTAGTAGTTATTATTGGGGCGGTTGTAGTTAGGATCGCCATAATTTCCTCCGTAGCGGAACCGACCGAATTCGCGGCAATCGATGTAGTCGCGATCGCGGTAGCAGGTTATGGGTTCGGCGGCGGCAATAGCTGGAATGCTGCTGACGAGGAGAAAAGCGGCACTAGCCAACATCTGGTGTTTCATATAATTACTCTTGCGTACACTATTAATTTTCTACAGGCAATAACTTAAACTTCCGATTAGTTAATCACATTAGATCGCGAAACTTAACCACCACCCCAAAAGCCACCCATTAATTTAAGCATCGACATAATCTAAAGGTTAAAGAAGTAGAATTGCCTCCTAAGTTCCTGGTTTTGGCAATGTTTTTAAAGATGATTCAACATAAAAAATTAAGGGTTCCGTACCATGGGATTAAGCCAAAGCGGCATAAAATCAGAAGAACGAGGTACTACCTGTAGATCTGTTTTATAGTCATCTTAGAATACAAGCAAATAAAATATAAAAACCTATGACAGTAAGGCAACCTCGCTATAGTAAAGAAGAATTCGCCCGTCGCGGTGATGGAATTTACGAGTCTCAAGTTCGCCCTCAAGTTGAGGATGGTAATCGCGGTAGGATCGTTGCGATTGATATTGAAACAGGTGCTTTTGAGCTTGCTAATGATACGATGACCGCTACTCGAAGATTGCAGGAACGGCTTCCAGATGCTCAACCATGGGTTATCCGAATCGGCTACCGCGCTGTTCATCGATTTGGTGCACGGAGCTTAACAGACGCTCTATGATGCAGGGATATGTCAACTAGAAGTAAGCACCAAGATCCAGTCGCGTCTTTGTACTTAACGCTAGGGCTGCCAAGCTAAGACTTCACCTCTACTTGGTTGTTCGATCTGTTGATATTCGATCGCGCTGAAGGCATCAACCTGAATTGCATCTTGACGAGCGAGTTCTGCTTCTCGAACGATCGCGGCTTCTTCTGGTGCGATCGCGCCATTAGTCAATGCCAGATCGATTAGAGTCTCCGGCCTGGCATTGGGCAACTTGCCAGATGCGATCGCGGCTTTAATCTTTTGCAAAACTAATTCGCTTTGGTAGGAAAGGTGGAAAGCACGCTCCAAACGTGCCAACGATTCGGTATTAATGGGAGAAAAGGCAGGGATGTAAATACCTTCCGTGAGGCGATCTCGCTGCGATCCTGGGGTTTGCATGCTACGCGCAATTTCGCTGCCCAGCCGATCGGATGGCATTGTGCCAATGGGATTTACTCGCCACCACCACGCGATCGCGCCTGATAATAATCCTCCCAACCCAGACAGAGATAGATTAGCGAGAATACCTTCAAAGGCTTGTTGCATCTGAAAGAATGCGTACTGCATCGACCAATCGACCAGTGGCAGATCTTCTGGCTGGTGTCCTTCGGCGGCAAACCGTCGCAGGGTTGCCGTACTCAAATACATCCAGGAGAGCAGATCGGCAAACCGTCCCGTTATCTTCTCGCGGCGCTTCAAGGTGCTGCCAAAGCCTATTAAGGCAAGGTCGGACAGAAGAGCAAAGGTAGCCGCCGCCCATGTCAGTTTGCGTTCGTAATGGGATATAGGTTTGATATCAGAGTAAGAAGCAGCCAGATGACCGCGCGTGAGATCGAGCAACATCGCGCGGAAGCCATTGTGAATTGTCCAACCCAGATGACTCCAAAGCGCTCGATCGAAAGCGATCTCATCGGAGCGTTCTAGGGCGGTAATTTCTTGATAAAGATATGGATGGCTGCGAACGATCCCCTGCCCAAAAATCATCATCGTGCGCGTGAGGATATTTGCCCCTTCCACTGTAATTGGAATGGGCATCGCCGTATAAATATTTGCCAGTAGATTTCTTGGCCCCCGGCAGATACCAGCCCCGCCCAGGATATCCATGCCATCGTTCGCAACTTTGCGAGCGAGTTCGGTCAGGTTATATTTCGCGATCGCTGAGATGACGGCTGGTTGTTCGCCCTTGTCTACAGCAGAGCAGGTATAGATGCGGGTAGCGTCGATCGGATAGGTGAGTCCGCCAATGCGAGTTAGTGGTTCTTCAATCCCTTCAAACCGACCGATCGCAAGACCGAACTGTTGCCTAACTCGTGCGTAGTCTCCTGTCACGCGGGAGACGAGTTTAGAGACTCCGGCACAAGTGGCAGGAAAGCTAATCCCTCGCCCTGCCGCCAGCGACTGCATCAGCATCTTCCAACCTTGTCCCGCTTGTTCCACGCCACCGATAATCTGGTCGATGGAGACAATTACATCGTGCCCTTCGGTGGGAGAGTTATAGAAAGGCACGCCCATAGGATCGTGTCGTCGATCGATCGCCACGCCTGTTGTATTTGTGGGAATGAGAGCGCAGGTAATGCCCACATCTACGCCCTTACCCAGGAGGCGATCGGGGTCTTTGAGTTGGAAAGCTAAGCCCAAGAGCGTGGCGATCGCCCCCAAAGTAATATAACGTTTCTGCCAATTCAGCCGCAGATAAAGCTTTCCGCCTTCTCCTTGAAATACTGTACCAGTAGAAGCGATACTGCCAGCATCCGATCCGGCATTTGGTTCTGTGAGCGCGAAGCAGGGAATCTCTTCTCCCCTTGCCAAGCGAGGTAAGTAGTAGTCTTTTTGAGCAACGGTACCGTAGCTTAGCAGTAATTTGGCAGGCCCTAATGAGTTAGTTACGCCCACAGTGGCGGTGTAGATAAAGGAGCGCGATGACAACTTCGCCATCACGTTACTATAGGCGAGATGGGAAAATCCCAAGCCGCCATATTCCCGTGGAATCATCATGCCAAAGAAGCGCTCCTGCTTGAGATAATCCCACACCTCTGGCGGCAGATCGTGGCGGCGGTAAATCTCCCAGTCAGTCGCCATCTGACATACTTTTTCAACCTGGTTATCGAGGAAGAGTTGAATTTCTGGAGCGTTTTTAACATAGGGTTCGGCATAGATGCGTTGGAAGTTGGGTTGACCTGAGAAAAACTCGCCATCAATCCAAACCGTTCCGGCATCGATCGCCGCCCGTTCTGTCTCGGAGATTTTGGGCAGGAGTTTGAGTTTGGAGATCGCTCGCATAATCGGTGCTGTGAATAGCACTCGCCGGATGAAAGGCAGGTTGAAACTCAATGCTAGAACGGCAAAGATACCCCAACCCCATAGAGGTATGGAGGTCGTCCAGAGAATTGCAGCAATATATAACGACCACACCCATAGGGAAACGCCCAGGTAGCCACAGAGCAGGAATAGAAAGGTGAAGATCGGCAGAGCGATCGCTGGTTGACTAAAGTAATTGAATACGAACATAATTGTACCTCATCCCAATTTCACCTGAATTCGCAACAACTAGAGATTTAAATTCCTGACAGAACCCTACATGTAGGGGCAGGTTTAGCTAAAATTTCTGAGTTATCCCATTAGCGCTTTTACAAAACCTGCCCTTACTAGATCGCTAGATTCTCAAATACGCCAGCCGCACCCATACCGCCGCCCACGCACATCGTCACCAGTCCATAGCGAACTCCACGACGCTGCATCTCGTGCAGTAACGTGGCGGTTAACTTCGCACCCGTGCAACCTAAAGGATGTCCCAGGGCGATCGCGCCGCCATTCACGTTTACGATCTCCTCGTTTAGTTCTAATTTGCGACTGACTGCAATTACCTGTGCGGCAAAGGCTTCGTTCAATTCGATTAGGCTGATATCTTCGAGACTTAATCCCACCTGTTGCAAAACTTTCGGTACTGCGATGACAGGGCCGATTCCCATAATCTCTGGCGGTACGCCCACCACCGTAAATCCCAGTAAGCGCCCCAAGGGTTGTACGCCAAGTTCCTCGACCGTCCGCTTGCTCATCACCACTGTGGCAGCGGCTCCATCAGAAGTCTGGGAGGTATTACCCGCAGTTACAGTGCCTCCGACGCGAAATACAGGCTGTAGCTTGGCAAGCGCTTCTAAATTTGTATCGGAGCGAGGCCCTTCGTCTACTTGGAATAGTTTCTCTATAGTTTGGGTCTTACCTTCGATATAAGATATCTCCTGCACGGTGACGGGAATAATTTCGTCATTAAATTTGCCTTGCTGGATGGCGGTTAAAGCCCTTTGATGCGATCGCAATGCCCAAGCATCCTGATCGGAGCGCGAAATTTGATACTGCTCTGCCACATTTTCGGCAGTATGCCCCATAGAAGCATAGACCTGCGGTTTATCCCTTAAAAGATCGGGGTTGGGTAGTATGCGCTCGCCACCCATCGGAATCAGACTCATGGATTCTGCTCCACCCGCGACAATTACATCCGCCTGTCCGGTCGCGATCGCTTGATGTGCCATCGCGATACTTTGCAAGCCAGAGGAACAAAATCGATTCACCGTACATCCGGCAACTGAATCTGGTAGTCCGGCTCGCTGTGCGATAATGCGCCCTAAATTAAATCCCTGTTCGGCTTCGGGAAAGGCACAGCCAAAGATGATATCGTCGATCCGGTGCGATTCTAACCCTTTGACTTTGGCGATCGCGCCTTTGACTGCAATCGCGCCGAGATCGTCTGGGCGCATGTGGCGCAAACTTCCGCGCGGTGATTTACCTACAGGGGTACGAACGCTACTTACAATATAGACATCTTGCATAGATTTCTCCTTCGATCGCGATTCTCATCTCTATTGGATGCAGTATGTTTTCTGAGGCGGGCATTGCCCACCCTACCTATTTAATTCCGTAATGGCTTCTTATGCTTGAGCAGGTAAGCAATCCGCTCTTGGGTTTTGGGTTGCCCCAGTAACGGCACGAATACCTCTCGCTCCAATCCCAACAGATAGTTTTCACGAACTGGAGTGGGAGCGGATAAATTACCGCCCGACATCACGTAAGCGAGGCGATTTGCGAGGTAGCGATCGTATTCCGAAATCGCGCCACCCTGGTGGACGGTGTAGGCTGTCAGTTCCATTTGGGCTAGAGCCGGACGACCCAACACCACGATCGCATGGCGTTCCGGTGGTGGTAGGTAGCCAGAGCGAGCTAGATTAATTACCTCCTGCTTGGCAACATACAGGCGGCGATCGCCATTCATGACAATCCTGGCTTTGGGTGGGAGAAATCCCAGCGCCTGCGCTTCGGAGGCACTGCTGGAAACCTTCGCCATTGCGATCGTTTCAAATGCTGTTTTTAAGAACGGTTGAATGTGGGCGGCAGTATCCGTAGCGGCGCGTTCGGCAGCGCGTGCCACCATGCGCATCACGCCACCTGCACCAGGAATGAGACCGACACTCAATTCCACCAGACCGATGTAAGTTTCCGCTGCCGCCACCACCTGCGGACAGGCCATCACCAACTCGCACCCACCGCCAAGGGCGCGTCCTTGCACTGCTGCCACAATGGGCTTGCTGGCGTAGTAGATGCTCTGAAATGTGGTTTGGAACTCCCCTAGCAATTTCCCAATTACCTCAAAGTCACCTGCCGCTGCCAGTGCTCCCATCTCAGCCAGATTAGCTCCACCCGAGAAATTGGCACTGTCGTTACCAATTACCAAACCTCGATAATCCTTCGTCTCCAGAACCTGCAAGGCAGCAGATAAACCTTCCATTACCTTGTAGCCCAATGTATTGCCTTTTGAGTGGAATTCGTATAGCAGAACGCCATCATCGAGATCGAGTAACGTGGCATCGGAGTTTTGCCAAAGGATGCGACCGGGATCGGCTTTTAGCGCAGCGATACTAATTTCATCCTCGGGTTGTTGCAGTGGCAGGTATTGCTTTTGTGCGGGATTATAGATCTGTGTTGTCGGGGGAGAAAATTGATAGAAGCCAGGCTCTGTTGTCTGCGCTATTATTTCTATCCAAGCAGGCACGGGTAGGCGGTCGGCCTTCATATCCGTCAATACGAGATGGAATCCCAGCCGATCCCACATTTCAAATGAGCCAATTTCCCATCCAAAGCCCCATCGCATTGCCCGATCGATCTCCGCCGGATTGTCGGTAATTTCTGGAACGCGACAGGCGCAGTAGCTGAGCAATTCCAAAGTCGATCGCCGGAAGAAAGCACCACCTCTACCAGAATCTCGATATAAGGCTCGCAGGCGATCGCCTAAATTCTCAATACTACTAATTGCTTCTAAATTGCCTAAATCCAATGGTTGAGGCAGCTCGTAGGTCAGGGTTTCCGGCTGCAAAGCCAGAATCTGCTGTTGCTCCTTTTTATAAAATCCCTGACCTGATTTTGCGCCCAGTCTGCCGCTACTTACTAGCTTTTGGAGCAGGTCGGGAACGCGAAAGCGATCGCGCCTCTCGTCATCTTCTACAGCAGTATAGAGGTGGTTGGCTACGTACATCAACGTATCTAGCCCCACCAGATCGGCAGTGCGGAATGTGGCAGACTTTGGTCTTCCAATTAAAGTACCAGTTAGGGTATCGATTTCAGCGATCGTGTAGTCCCGATCGGCGATCGCGTACAAACCCTGCATGGTTGCGAACATAGCAATGCGATTGGCAATGAAATTGGGAGTATCCTTAGCAACTACAATTCCCTTACCTAAATGGATTCTCCCAAACCACTGCAATCGTTCCAATACCTCAGGTGCGGTTTCTACCGTTGGGATTAATTCTAGCAATTTGAGATAGCGGGGAGGATTAAAGAAGTGCGTCCCCAAAAAACGCTGACGCAGATCCTCAGAACACCCTTGAATAATTTCGCGAATCGGTAAACCACTGGTGTTAGTAGAAACAATGGCATCATTGCGGATCGAACCATCGAGACGAGCCATTAACTGCTGTTTAACCTCCAATTTCTCGACCACTGCTTCAATAATCCAATCGACCTTTGCCACCCGATCGAAATTCTCGTCAAAGTTGCCCAAGATTATGCGCCGAGCTGCCTGTTCCGTAAATAATACGGGCGGCGACTGCTTTGAAGCCTTTTTGAAAGCGGTTTCAACAATCTCATTTTTGCGATCGCCCGGTGCCGCCAGATCCAGGAGATGTACTGTTAACCCCACATTGGCAAGGTGTGCGGCAATCTGAGTACCCATTACTCCCGCACCCAGAACTGCTACTGTACGAAATGGCTTAAACATGTTTGACTCCCTCCGTTGTAAGTTTTTTGTTCCTGAGCCACACCCAGGTTGCTACTAATGGATTGGCTGACTTTGATGGATTGGATGTACGAGATGAACGGGACAGATCGAGGCTGTCTTGTGTCTCAGTTGGATGTTTTGGTGCTTGTATGGTTTGATAAGTATTCGTTGGCTCGATCGCCCTGGTTATTTTTGGTGTTTCTGTCTCGCTCTCGCCATAGAGATCGTCTATTTCATTTGCAAAAGCCAGGTTTACGCGATCGCGATCGATTGCTAAGTTTGCCGTAAATATATCGCTTTTAGCAGCAAGGGTAGCATGGAGAAGTTTGAAGCGCTTCACGGTTGACCAGGGTGGTAATGACTGATTTGCGGCATCCACCAGGGTTTGATATAGAGCGACGATCTCAGGATGTTGAAGCAGTTGCTCGATGGATACCTCCAACCCAGATGGATCCGATCTGGATACCTCCAATCCCATTTTCCAGGCGCGATCGCGTAAATTTTTGAGATTGGGGAAAATTAACATCGCGCAAAACTTGCGTTGGGAACCGACCGCGATCGCCTGCTCTACCAGATCGGATTGTTTTAACTGCGCCTCCAATGGTACCGGCGTAACGTATTTACCCGTTGACAGTTTAAACAGGTGCTTTTTGCAGCCCGTAATTCGCAGCAGCCCCTCGGCGGTGAACTCGCCCAGATCGCCAGTGTGCAGCCAGCCGTCGCGATCGAGAATTTGCCGCGTGGCAGTGGGATTTTTGTAAAAACCCTGTGTAATGTAAGGGGCTTTTGCTAAGATTTCGCCATCGGGTGCGATCGCCATCTCCACGCCTGCAAGTGGAACTCCCACAGTGCCTGCCTGATTGAATTCGCAACGATTGACGCAAATCACCGAACCGCTCTCGGTTAAGCCATATCCCTGCAAAATTCTAATTCCCGCCGCTGCAAATTGGTTGACAGTCTCGGCTTTGAGCGCCGCACCACCACAGAGCAAGAACTTCAGCCTGCCGCCAAAAATAGCTCGCCAGTGCGGAAATAGAAGTTTATCGGCAATTCCCAGTTGCAGAGCGTACAGACCTTGCGGCTTTTGCCCCAACTGGTATCGCTTGGCAAGGCGCAGCGACCAGTTAAAGGCAGTCTTGACCAAGTCCGCCCATAGGTTTCGATTATGCCCGCGCTCTTTGCCCGTACCATGTTCGACCAGCTTGCTGTAAGCTTTCTCTAACAGCAGCGGCACAGTTGCCAGAATAGTGGGTCTAACTTCCTTTAGATGTTTGGCGACGCGGTTAGCAGTAGTGAAATAGATACTATGTCCGTAGTTAATATGGCCGTAGAGTAAAGATCTGGCAAAGACATGGTTGAGGGGCAGGAAAGAGAGCGCGATCTCGCGATCGCCAGATCCCAAATTCTCCATCCCCGTAAATGCAGCTAGAGCGTTGGCAGAGAGATTTTCATGGGTCAGCATTACACCGTGCAACTGCCCAGTAGCACTGGGAATGTAAATAATTGTAGCGAGCATCTGAGCGTGCAACGCTAAACGCATTTCCTCTTGCTTGTTTACTTGCGATCGCAGAGATTCTCCTCTAATCTGGATCTCCTCCATTGAAAGAGCCTGTACGCATTGAGGTAACTGGGGACAAACCCGATCTACTCGACCTTGACACAGCAGCATGGGAATGCAGAGACAAGCGGTAGCAGGAATATCTACCTGGCTATTCGATCCCGATCCATCATCATTTGGGGTTTGACAGGCAAGCAGTTGCGATCGCGTTTGTTGCCAGTCCGATGCGACCTCAGCTACGATAATATGCTTGAGGTTGGGAGTATCCCATAGATACGGTACTACCTGATAGAGCAGATCGAGATTGGAGACAATCAGTGCTTCTGCTTCGGAATGCTGCAAAATAAATGTTATATTTTCTAGCGTCTGAGTTAAGTCGATGGGGACATCTATTAAACCTGCTAGCAGGCAAGCCATGTCAGCGATGCAGAAGTTCGCATTACTATGCATCATTAAAGCAATGCGATCGCCTTGTTTTAATCCCAGATCGTGCAATCCTAAGGCAAGCTCTTCTACCTTAGCGCGAAAATCCTGATTGGATAGAGATTGCCAGGTTCCCCCCGTCCACTGGTTAAATGCCATGTCATTAGGATGGCGATCGCATGCCTCATCTAGCAGTGAGGGTAGCGTTCTTCCTAAGATTATCTCCCCTGAATTGGGAGGCGATCTGTAAATCTTATTGAGATTTAACATGTTTCATCGCAGCTTAAAGCTCTCCCTATGGTTTATGGTATGGCAGTTCTTAGATTGGAGCGATCGGGGGTAAGGGGTAGAACCCCTTCACCTCGCAAATAAATCTCTTTCTTAGTTGAAAGACGCTATAGCGCTCCAACTCTAATGAGTTGCAGATATCCTTCACCCCCCTTATTTCATCTCTTTGCTGGGATATGGAAAACCATAGCTGGAGCTATCGGTTTGGGCCGACGTTCCACGCACGCCCCCGCGATCCTTATGTGTAGGAGTAGAGGATTATATAAAAATGTCTCAGAACATCCCTAAACTAACGAAGCCCATTAGCTGACCTCATCAAAATGGGGGTAACCGTAAATATAAATCGAACCTTATCTCGGATAAAGGGAAGTTTATCGTACCCAACTTAAGTTGATAGTTACTTTTAGTAGAAACTTAGACTTGTAGCTACCCGTAGCTATTCGCTATCAACCCCTCCACACCTTTAACCTTTCTCGCTCTTAACTCTTAACCTTCTCATCCCAAACCCTGTTTATTTACCCCCTTTTACTCTAAGTCCGCCTTCGCGGACTTTGCTCGTGTAGCCGCGACCTTCAGTCGCCAGGCAACGTAGGGATAATTGATGCGAATTTGGTATCAGTTATCTTAGGTATACGGCTAATATAACATATTCATATCGAAGTGTGTTTTACAGCACATTTTGCGATCGCTAAATCTTCGTACAGACTTCCATCATGGTTGAAGCTGTCAGGCCGCATGAGTTAGGACTGCTGTCTAAATGTTGCCGCAGCCAATGCTCTAGATCGGCCAGCACTTTCTGATAATTCAGATCGTGATGGATGTCATGATATCCCCCTTCATATTCATACTTTACCTTATCGGCACAGACTACTTGCTTGAAGAAGACGCGACTTGCTTGCAGTGGCGATATGCGATCTTCGCTACCGTGCATTAGCAAGAGCGGTACTTGCAGGCAGCAAGCATGGGTTTGCAACCATTCCGCCATCGTCAAAAATTCCGTCGCCAGACGCGCGCTACCCCTGGTATGTCGCAGCCGATCGCTGTCCGCCGCCGCTACGACCTCCGGATCGCGGGAAATGGCCGTGCGATCGATGCCAGTATTCAGCGTGAAATGCGGCCATACCTGCGAGAGCAACTGCCCAATTGCCAGTTTGAGCGGCGGTACGCCCACCTTTCCCAATGGCAAAGCGGTCGCAACTACCCCCTGCAAGCCCTCAGGGTGGTGCAGGGCATAATCTAACGCGATCGCAGATCCTAAACTATGGCCTAGTAAAAAATGCGGCAGTAGAGGCTCCCGTTGCGTAACTAATTGCCAGAATATACCTAAGTCCGTACGAAACTCGCTCCACGCATTAATATGCCCCCGCTGTCCCTGCGATCTGCCATGCCCCCGCAAATCAAACCCGTACACCGCGTAACCAAGCGGTACGAGGTAATCGATCGCCGTCTCAAACGTACCGCTATGACTGCCCAAACCATGCACCAGTATCAGAGTTGCGAGCGGCTTTGCCTGGGGATACCAGGACTGATAGTAAAGCTCTGCTCCGCGATCGCCCGTAAAACTCCCTTCCCAATGTTGAATCATAGGAACCTGCCTCTGTTTAGTTTTCAGCCTGAAACAAGCGGCGATTAAGAGTTGGGATACAGAGCGGTAATTAATATAATGATAGCAAATCCCTAATTAGCTGCTTTCCGTACCATTTCAATATCCAGTTCCAATGCTTCGGCAATTTGCTCCACAGTCAAACCTAACTTTATCATTCGAGTTACCGCTTCTAGCTTGCCTTCTAGCTTGCCTTTCTCGCGTTCTTCGGCTGCAACTTCTTTTACAGCCTCTTTCACAGCTTCTTGCTTAATTTCTTGATATAGTCGTGTTTTTTTGACATCATCTAATGTAAACATAGCCTGTATCTCCTGAAGACTTTTATCGCCTAGTTTGTAAACAATGACTGCCTGGATTAATTTTAATATCTTCTCCTGAAAATTTGAACTGCCCGAATCCTCCTGCATCTGTTGCATGAGCTGCTTTGATTGCTCAACTGCTGCCTCGCGATCGGCCACAACCAACTCCGCCATTTTGACACCCAAGGATTGCCCTGGATCTATGGGCAACTCATCTAAATATACCTGTTGGACTTGCCCCGCCATGAGCAGAGCGCGATACTGCATCGGCACCCCAAGATCGATATTGCGGCTGGGATACACTACAACTGCTCGCCAATCGTGAGCGGGCTTGTATTGCTTCAGGTAAATAAAAATCTCGCCAAACAAGCGCCAGTAGAAGCCATCATCCTTTTGGAATTGCACCTCGACAAAATAAATTGGGTGACTTCGTATCGAATGCGTTCCGCCGCTCAATCCCTCTAACGGTATGAATACACCATCAATCCGAAACGATAACTCTTTGACTTCGACGGACTTAAATTCATAGTCTCTGGCTGCATCAGCAGATTCACCAATCAGTTCAAATAAGGGGCCAGGTAGTGTCTGCAATATTTGATAGAAGATGGTATCCGTTCTCATTTCTGTTTATATTACCTGCCATTCCCAATCAGCATAAATGCCGACCAATAGTAGGGCTGGCTGGTATCTGGCTGCCCGGCGGCAGGCTTGCCGTTAATTAGTTGTAGTTGGGCTTGGTACAGAGCTTCGACTGTAGGCATACCTTGCTTAAGCGCTGGATAGAATTTATCCATCAGGACTTGGGTGCCACCATCGTCAATTTCCCAGAGGGTGGCGATCGCTGATTTCGAGCCTGCTACTTGAAACTGGTAACCCAAGCCTAAAATCTCCACACCGCTACCCAGACCGCCCAGTCCGGTTTGACAAGCACTCAAGACTACTAAGTCTACGTGCTTCAGTTGCCATTCTTTCACTTCGCGCAGAGTTACCTTATCGCCATTGCCGAACAGGATAAACGAAGCATCGGGCGTACCATCGACAAATTGGGCATGGGTCGCTAGATGGAGAATATTATGCGTTTTCTGGTTATTTATCTTTGATTCCAGTGCCTTACGGTTGAAGTCAGCTTCGATTAGCGTGATGGTGTTGGGTAGGTTTACGGCAATGTTCTGGACTTCGGGTATTGTGGCAGGTAAGCCATTAAAGTTAAAGCGCGTTTCCTTCTCTTTCCCACCAAACGCACCAGCCACTACACTCATTTGAGGTTGCGGCTTGGCATCAAAGTCTGTGAGATTGTAGGAAACGATGTTATGGATGCGGTATTGCTGCACTAACCATTGCTTACCATCGTATAGAGCCGCGAGAGGAATGTAGCGTAACTTGCCGTCAGGCGCGTAGGTAATGGTTTGAGGCTTGATGCGATCGAGATCGGCTTTAATCGGTTCGATTATCCATTTGTAGAGCTTTTGGGCAGATGCTTTCACATCATCAGTATCTTCAACAGATACTGGTCGGCGAGACAACTCGGTTTTAAAGGTTACAATCGCTGCTTCTAACTCTTCCTTCTTAACCGCAACGGAACGATGAACGGGTGGCGAACCTGGTGAGAATAGAACTAACTCCAGGCGATCGCCCAGAATCACAGGATAGAGCAATACCGAATTTTTGGGAATGTTCTTTAAGCTCTCTGGCACGGGATTGAGTTCTGCTTGCGGAATCTGGCTCAGTTGCCTCACGAGAGTATTTACGGCAGGATTCTTGCTGAATTCTAAATCGGTAAATGTCTTGTGGGAGCTGAAAAAATGTTGTTCAGGTGGCAGCAACTTGACTCCCTGTGCGGTTTTCTCACTACCTTTCACATTTTTTAAATAATCCTCCAACTCCTGCACTTTGAGCAAATCCAATACCTGTAATGCTTCCATCACGCGATTTTGCTGTATGAGTAAATCCGCTAGTTTCCGATAACCCTTTGCTATGACATCGGTATATGTAGCTCGATCCTGTTTTCCTAAATTCTTTAAGTCTTGACGAATTGTCTCTGTGACATTGATAGATTGCTTCAAGTAGGCGATAGCTAATTCTGACTGCTTTTGTTTATCTAGGATGTTCCCAATATTACCAAGTACTATACTTTCTTCATCACGTTTGCCAAATTGTCTTGAAGCCATCAGTGCTTGCTGATAGAAATCTAACGCTTTAGCGTATTGGTTCAGATCTTCGTATACAGACCCAATATTGTTGAGTGTTGCGTCTGCAGGTCGATCTCCAACTTCTTTGCTGATTGCCAAGGATTTTTGTAAGAATTCCAGTGCCTTGGACGGTTGCTCAAGACTCTTGTAAGCAGTTCCAATATTGTTGAGAATTGTGTATTCGGTAGAGCGATCGCCGACCTGTTCGATCTTTACCCGTGCTAGCTGATAGAACTTTAGTGCTTCTGAGTGCCGCTTCTGATTACTGTAAACTTGCCCAATATTGTTGAGTACCTTGCCCACTCCAGCAAGATCGCTAATCTTTTCGTCAATTGCTAGACTTTGTTGGTAGAGATCTAATGCCTTAGAATATTGCCCTAGGATATTATAAAGTCCACCAAGATTGTTGATTACCGTGCTTTCGTCAGAGGGATAGTCTTTAGCGATCGCCAGAGCTTGCTGATAGGACTTCAGTGCTCTTGAATATTCTCCCTGACTCTTATAAACTTCTCCAATATGGTTGAGAATATTTCCTTCAGCACGGCGATTGCTGGTTTCCCTAGCTATCACCAACGCTTGTTGAGAGAACTCCAACGCTTTTGGATATTCTCTCCGACCTAAATAAACTGTACTAATATTACTGAGCGTGATTCCCTCACTATATCTATCTCGCAATGCTTGACGGATTTTTAATGCCCGATGCAAGAATTCTATAGCTTCAGAGCGCTGACCGAGACTGTTATAAACTTCACCAATATTGTTCAGGGAAATACCTTCCCCGGCACGATCTCCCAATGCCTGAAAAATTTGCAGTGCCTTTTGATAGGACTCAATCGCCTCCTTGTACTGGGCAAGATTTCTGTGAATTATTCCAATATTGACGAGTGCCATGCCTTCAAAAGAAGGATTTTTAATTTGTCTGGCAATATCTAAGAGTTTTCGGAATGTCTCAAGTGCTTTTCTAGGCTGACCTCTATCCCTGAGTTGAGTCCCCTTTTCAAATAGCTGTAATGCCTCGTTTAACCTATCATTATTAGTTTGAGCTGATAGTGGGAATAGGAAGTGGGGAACAGATGTTGGAGCAGAAAATAGAGAAAATAGGAGAGTTGCAGTTACAAAAACGCAGTGTGGTAGGCGAAATGACACGATCGCTATCCTCCAGGAAGGTGTTTCCACGATTATATGCTCGTATTGCTAGCCGCCAGCCAATTTAAACCTATTTTTAAGGATGAACGAGCAATCTTAATAGCTATTGTTTATTCAGCCCCCCGATTAGCAACTTTCCGCACGATCTCAACATCTAGCTCTAACACTTCTGCAACTTTCTCCACAGTCAACCCCAAATTTAGCAGTCGTGGTACTGCTTCAAGCTTACCCTCAAGCTTACCCTCAAGTTTGCCCTCAAGTTTGCCCTCAAGTTTACCCTCAAGTTTGCCCTCAAGTTTGCCCTTCTCCCGTTCTTCGGCAGAAACCTCTTGAAAGTAGCGCGTTTTCTTTAACTCTTCCAGACCAAACATAGCTTCTAGCTCCTGACGACTTTTATTTGGCAGCTTGTAAATAATTATCGTTTCAATTAATTCTAATACTTTTGCTTGAGTAGATGGATCGGCTAAATCCTGCTGCGCTTGCTGCATTAATTGCATGGCTTGCTCCAATGCCACTTCCTCCTTAGCCACCACTAACTCAGCAACTTTGATACCCAAAGACTGCCCTGGATCTAGGGATAACTCATTTAGATATACCTGCTGCAATTGTCCTGCAAGCACTAGCCCGCGATACTGCATCGGCACGTCTGAATCGATATTGCGACCTGGATACACCACAACTGCTCGCCAATCGTGAGCGGGCTTGTATTGCTTCAGATAAATGAAAATCTCGCCAAACAAGCGCCAGTAGAAGCCATCATCCTTTTGGAATTGCGCCTCCACAAAGTAAATCGGGCGATCTCGTAGTTGATATGCATTGGTTTTAGCTCTATCGACAATAATCAAAAACCTGATACTCCCGTTCTACCCTTTCACCGCGATCGTTAATTGGAATTTCCTGCACCCTTTTGCGAAAGACAGGCGTGCCTCCCTTCTCTTTACATGCCCTGATTTCTGCATTCTCGCGATCGCTACCAATTGCTAAGCCCACCATGCTAAGCCCTAAAATCAATACAAACACCACGATTGCCCGATTGCTTGGCGATCGCAGGAATGGATGCTTTGCTATCTTTTGCACTACTTTCCGGCATAATTGAGACAGTCGATACGCCATATTAATCCCTATTGAATCCGAGAGAAATTAGAGAGATGGCCTAAACCATTCCGCAATAGCGTTAGCAAGCGTATCAGCCAGTAGCTTTTGTTGTTGTGGGTCGATAATCCACTCAAACTCCTCTGGATGGATCGTAAAACCTAATTCTAGCAAAACTGCTGGTGCCACAGTCGGACGCACCAGCGCCAGATTCCCCCAATATACGCCATAGGAATTGCGATTAAGGTTTTTGACCAGATAATCGTGTAGAAACTGCGCTAGATCGTGACTCTGGGGATGATACCAAAACGTACCGATTCCCTTCGTATTCTCCGCATCACCATCGTCGGGCAGAGCGTTATAGTGGATGCTCAAGGCGATCGCGGGTTCTATTTTCTCAATCGCCGCCACTCGTCCCTCCGGCAGAATGTCATCATCGCCCTCGCGAGTCAGATAAACCTTCGCTCCCATTTGTACCAGGCGATCGCGCAGTAATTTAGAAGTAATCAGCGTGACATCCTTCTCGGGATAGCCCGTCGGCCCGCGTGCGCCGTAATCTTCTTTGCTGCCATGTCCTGGATCGAGGAGAATAGTCACGCCCGTCAATGGTTTGGGCGGCGGAACGCGTTCGGTACGAAATCGCTCTTGCGAATTCGAGAGAGATTTCCGATCGACTAAAAATTGAGGTGGATGTTTTAACGATAGGACTAAAGATGTGCCCTGATATCTCACTTTATATCCCCACTGCCGATCGCTTTTTAGCCCGATCTCGTACTCCACCGTATCGGGATCGAGTTGATGCCAGTCTAAACGGGAAATAATGGGGTCATTATCGACCAAGATAGTGTCCGTTTGCGCCGTCACGTTGTGCAACTTCAGTTTAAAGATGCGATCGCTTTGCTCGATCGCGATCGGGACTGGTACTTGTAAAGGAATTACAATATCCGTCCAATCCTTCCTAGTTCTGCTACTCAAACTACGTACGATCGAACGCGGTGACTCGTTTGCATCCCTAATCTTTGTGGATTTGCCATTAATCCACACGCTTCGATCTGCTCCATAACTCAGACGCAGCCATTCTCCTTCTCTTGCGTTAATTAATGCCCGAGTTCCTTTTGGCAAGGGAGTGAGGCGGGAAAAGTCCGAACTCGGGCCGGTGCGAGTCACGCCCGACTCGACATTTACCTCCGCCACTTGCAGGCGATCGCTGGAGAGAATTTCTAAGCTACCTTTAGCTTTTTGCTTGACGGAGTTACCATTCAAGCTAATTTCATATTCCGGTTGACCTAACTGGGCGGAGGTTGCAAATGCACTACATCCCTCATAGCGTCCGGCAACTGGTTCCTCAAGCGGTTGATTTGATTTTGTCAGCACCGCCGAGTTAGCTGGCAGTTGCACGTTTGCTGCTTTGGGTGCGAGCGCTATAGTTCTATCTCCCAGCCTGAGCGAAAGAGTTGCTCCTGGTGTAGCGATCGCTTGGAAACAGATGCGTTCGTTTGGCATTCTCGCAATATCCACTGTTGGGTAAAGCGAATCAGAGATAAATCCCAATTCCTTTGGTGGTTGGATTTGGCGCGGCGATCGCGTCACTTTGACAGTAATAGTGCGATCTTTATATCTAAGTAAAAATGAATTTTCACCTATTTGGAGTGGGAGGCTAGGGGCAAAATGTCCGAATATGCTGCGCCGGATCGGGCGATCGTTAATCAGCACATCGCCATCCTTAGGGGCAGTACCGATAAAAAAGATTTTGCTACTGGTGGTTTGATGCTGCGCGGGCGGATAGGTAAGGTGGAGCGACTCGGGTCTATCCTGCGCTCCTACCGATCGCATGACACATACTGTTACTGCGAATAATAGCAGAAAAACTAAAACACGTCTCATCACAGTCACTTAGTCCAACTTCAGCCAGCAGTTTAGCAGACTCGATCGCAATATGTTATAGCGGTTCTCAGATCGGAAAGAGTAGGGGGTTTGGGGGCGTTGCCCCCAAGAAGGGGTGGAACCCCTTCACCCCAAAAATAAAACCCGTTCTCAAGTGAAAACCGCTATAGCTGCGATCGCCCCAATAAAATTACGAGTTTTTGTAACTTTTGAGCTTCATGGCAATCAGAATCACCACTGCCAATATTGCCAGTATCGCGCAACGCGAAAAGTCGTGGCGAAAACTCACAATTAACCCAAAAATACCAATCAGGAGTAATTTAAGTGCGTTCATTTGGTATTACGTAGAAGCGAAACGAATGGGATTAAGGGTTTGCAATTCCATTGGTCGGAGATTTTGGCAGTGAAGCACGCTGCTTCAGGGATCTGTGATATTCCTCGCAAATATAAACAGTTAATCGATCGCGGGTTTTGTGAGATTCACGATAGTCTCCAGGTTAAAGTTATCAATCAATACTTTCAGCAAATCAGCCACTTGGGAGTAGTTGGAAGGCACTTGCTCCAGCAACTCTACCAACGCTTCCTCATCCGCTATGCGTGCCGCTCGATGCAACTGATGCAACCACACACCTGGCATCACTGCTAAATCTTCCCTGCTGAGGGTCTGCCGCTTTTCTGTCCCTGCGGCCACACCATTCAGCGTTACTTCCTCGGCATAGAGATACTGCACGCCTAAATATTTGACTAACTTCTCCAGAATCACCTCCTCTGATGCCGGCTTGATCGCGAGGTCGTCGCAGCCCGTCGCCAGGATGCGCGCTCGTTCCTCCTCAAACGCACTGGCAGTGAGCGCAATAATTACGGTCTTTTTCGCAGTGCTCTGGTTTTGCTGCTGTTGGACGATCGATTGGGTGGCCTCATAGCCATCCATGACTGGCATGTGGATGTCCATCCAGATCAGGTCTGGTTGCCACTGCTCCCATCGCTCGATCGCTTGCTGGCCGTTCTCCACCGTTTCTACGGCAAATCCCAATGGCTCCAACATCTGCACCATCAGTTGTCGATTTGCCACATTATCCTCTGCAATCAGAATCCGAAAAGTCGGTTGATTGGGAGCTAGATGCAAAACCCGATGTCTGGTAACTTGGGCTGGCATGTCTTCTGCCATTACCACCTCGATGGGAATGTCAAATTCAAAACTACTACCTATCTGTGGCAGGCTGCTAACTCGAAGCTCTCCCCCCATTAGTTCTACGAATTGGTAGCTGATGGCTAAACCCAAACCCGTTCCGGTTTTGGCTGCCTTGCCAGACCGAGTTTGCACGAAGGGTTTGAATAGATAGGCGAGTTCGTTGGCATCAATGCCAACTCCCGTATCCTTGACCTTAAAGTGCAGGCGTGTTCGCTGAGATTCTAAGGCATCGGAAATGACATCGATCTCTAGACTCACGCTGCCACTATCGGTAAACTTAACCGCATTGCTCAGTAGATTAATCAGAACCTGGCGGAGTTTGTTCTCATCGGCGCGGACGAAGCGCGGTACTGTATCCTGTCGCTCGATTTGCAACGCTAACCCTTTTGATTTGGCTTTGAGTGCAAACATTTCTTGTAAATTTGCGATTGCAGTGTAAAGGTCGAAGTTAATGGGCAAGAGCGAGATCTGTCCTGCCTCAATTTTAGACATTTCCAAGATATCATTGATCAGGTGCAATAGGTGCTCGCCGCTACGGTTGATAATACCCAGTTGTTGCTGTTGCTCCGTGCGGAGCGCATCATCGCGCCCCAACAGTTGACTGAAGCCGAGAATGGCGTTGAGCGGGGTGCGCAACTCGTGGCTCATGTTGGCCAGGAAGGTACTCTTGGCCCGATTTGCTGCTTCGGCTACTTCTTTAGCTTCTCGCAACTCGGTTGTACGCTCCTCCACTCGCATTTCAAGCTCGGCATTGGCTTGGCGCAGGGCCTCCACTGCTTGCTTGCGATCGCTGATGTCTTGAATTACGCCGATAAAATACTCTGGTTCCCCAACCAGATTCCGCACTAATGAAACGCTCAGGTTAACCCATACGATTTTGCCATCCTTGCGGATGTAGCGCTTTTCCATCGCGAACGTGCGGTCATCCCCAGCTAGCAAACGACTAACGTGTTGCCTATCTCGTTCTAGATCGTCCGGGTGGGTAATTTCCCCAAATACTTTGGTCAAAAGCTCTGCTTCAGGATAACCGACAATATCGCAGAACTTCTGGTTGAGTTTGACGAATCTCCCTTTTAAGTTAGCCTGAACTATGCCGACGGCTGCTTGCTCGAAGGTGGCGCGGAACCGTTCTTCGCTTTGGCGCAGGGCTCCTTCTGCTTGCCTGCGATCGCTAATATCGAAAGTCGTCCCGATCAGGCGATAGATTCTGTCGTTGGTGTCTTTGAGTGGGTATATCGTCGTCAACCAAAAGGTTTCCCGACCCTGGAACATTAGGGATTCTTCATAGGTTATGGAGTTGCCCGTTTCTAGACATTGCCTTAGCCGTTGGCGTTCGTAACTACCCGCATCAGAACCATAAATTTCTTCCGGGATTTTACCGACAATATCTATAGCTTTCCATCCACTGGCTTTTTCTGCGGCTCTATTCCAGTCAGTATAGCGAAACTCGCCATCTGCGGTAACATCGATCACAAAAATGGGATTATCAACCCCCTCATAGATGCTGCGCAGAAACTGCTCTTTATCCTGTAAATCTGCTTCCGCAAGTTTGCGCTCCGTAATATCCTCAGCAATTCCAGCAATTCGATAAACTTGACCAGAGCGATCGGCAATTGGGAACGCCCGATCGCGAATCCAACGTATTTTACCATCTGATAGGAGGAGGCGATACTCTTCGTTATATTCCCCTAGGGCTTGTTTTGGGAAAGCCGCAACGACGCGATCTCGATCTTCAGGGTGAATGCGATCTACGAAGGAAAAGCTATTCTGTATTACACTATCGCATGATTGCCCCCACAATTCCTCATACTTGTGGCTAATGTAAATAATTTGTCGTTTTGATAGATCGGTCATCCAGAAGACAGCATCGATATTTTCGGCGAGTTGACGGAAGCGTTCTTCTTGATCCTGCAATATCTGTTGGGATTGGAGCAAATCTTGAGTACGCTCCTGAATTCGGGATTCCAGTTCTTCGTTCAGTTCCTGCAACGCTGCTTCTGTCCGTTTGCGCTCGGTAGTGTCGAAACGAATAGCGAGGTACTGAAATGGTTTACCGCGCTCGTCTAAAAAAGGAACGATAGTCGTATCTACCCAGTAAAGCGTGCCATCTTTGGCATGGTTGGCGATTTCCCCGTGCCAGACGTTGCCTGCTGAAATCGTATGCCAAAGATCTCGATAAAACTCAGGGGGGTGACATCCAGATTTGACAATGCGATGCGTTTTTCCGATCAACTCGCTGCGATCGTATTTTGAAATCTGACAGAACCGATCGTTGACATAGGTAATGATGCCCTGGCGATCGGTAATCGCTACGATTGCAGCTTCATCCAGCGCCCGTTTCTGAACCTCCAAAGATTGTAAGGTGCCGTGGAGTGCGATTTCCGTGTGCTTGCGATCGGTAATATCCAGCACTGTACCGTACAGCTTTACTACTTGACCCTTAGCATCCCGACTTATCTCTCCCCGCCCTTCATGGTAGCGAATCGAACCGTCTGGCAGGATTGCTCTGTAGTCAATGATGTAGGGCGTTCCGCTGACGATCGCCTGCTCCACGCACTGCTGCAATATAAGTCGGTCGTCGGCATGGATTTTTTGAAGATATTCAGAATAGGGAGGTACGGCTTGGGATGGATCTAGTCCGAACATGCGATAGGTTTCCGCCGACCAGGTAATTGCTTGGGTTTGCAAGTCAAATTCCCAACTGCCCAGATGGGTAACTTGCTGAGCCATGACCAGCAGGGCTTCCCTGTCCCTTAGAGCAATTTCCGATTGGATGCGATCGGTGATAACTTCGTTAAAGATAATGATGCCGCCAATGGTATTTTCTTCGTCATACCAGGGACGTATTTCCCACCGTATCCACTCCTGCCTTCCATCCAGACGGATGTAAAGATCTCGTTCGCTCTTCTCCACAGCTCCGCTTAAGCAGCGTTGATGAATCTCCCGCCAGTAATCGGAGACTCCAGGAAAAACATCGTAGTGCGATCGCCCGCAGATGGATTCATTACCCAGGTCATAGTCCTTTATCCAACGCTGGCTGGCAACCAGGTAATTCATCTGGAGATCGAACATCGCTACTGCTACAGGAGTATGTTCGACGAACAACCGCAGTTGCTGCTCGTTGCGACGCAGTTGTTGGGTGCGCTCCTGGATCTGTTGTTCTAGTCCGGCATTCAACACCGCTAGTTCGCGGTTAGCTTGCTCTAGCGCTGCTTGTTGTTGGGCTAGTTGTCGGTCTTGCTGGTAGCGTCGCAGTGCCTCGGTCACTGTCAAGTTTAGATCTGCCTCATTCCAGGGTTTAGCAATAAAGCGATAGAGGTTACCCCAGTTGACGGCATTACCCACTTCTTCTGCCTTGGCTTGTCCCGTGAGCATCACTTTCAGAATCTGGGGATGGCGCTTGTTTAGTTCGATTAGCAATTCATCGCCTTTCATCCCCGACATGATCTGGTCGGCAATCACCAGCGGAACTTCCGTTCCCTCGGCTACGAGATTGTCGACGAGTTCTAACGCCTCAATGCCACTCTCAGCAATTTCAACCGCATAACTGGGGAAATGCCGCATTAATTGATTCCTCAGCGTGAGTAAGACGTTACGCTCGTCGTCGACGCAAAGGATCGTGGGGTTACTCATAAGTCATCTCCAGGTCGGGATCGCAATGGGCAAATGTTCGATCGACGTTCGATCGCAGAACCACGAAATTTCTACATCGCTTACTCGCTTGTTGATAGTGGCAGGCAAACCGTGAAGGTCGTGCGACCCTGCTGGCTGCGAACCTGTACCTCTCCGTGATGCTTCTGTACGATTTGTCGGACAATATCCAGCCCCAGTCCACTACCTTCCCCCCTTGGCTTGCTTGTAAAAAATGGCTCAAAAATCCTTGGCTGCAAATCAACCGGGATACCGCTTCCAGAATCCGTCACCTCCACAACTACACGATCGGCTTGCTGAGCGATGTCGATTTCTAGTGTGCCTTCTTGACCCATTGCATAGATAGCATTGTCAATTAAGTTTACCCAAACTTGCGTTAGCTCGTCCTGGTTGCAGAAAGTTTCTGGCACCTTGGCATAGTGGCGGATCGTATTAATTCCATGTTTGAGACGATTTTGGTAGAGCGTTAAGGCAACTTCAATGCTATCGGTAATTGGGGCGAGAGTTTTCTCGGCATTCTCACTGCGATGGCTATAGGTTTTGAGCGCAAACACGATCTTGGCAGCGCGATCGACTTCCTGTTGAATGCTTTGTGAACTTTGGTGTTGCAGCACCAGGTGATAGGCTATCTCTAAAATATCCAGGCAGTTGGGAGCTTGCAGGATAGATGCGTAGAGATGGAGATCTGAAACCAGACGTAAAAGCACTAACTGAGATGCGATCTTCTCTGCATTGGCGATGCCCCGATCGGCTAGTTCGATGTTGAGTTGCCGACGCAGTTGTCGTTCTTCTTTGGAAGACAGAGAATGCTGTTGCTTCATCGCTGTATCGATCAGGGCGAAAAAATCTAGCTGCTGTTGGGGGGAGAGACTTTGCAAAAGTGCCGGCAACTGCTGAAGGGAAGCCCTAAAGTTGGCCATAATATTGCTCGTGGCGGCGCGAATTACACCGAGGGGAGTGTTGATTTCATGGGCAATGCTGGCGGTGAGCTGACCGAGGGCTGCCATTTTCTCGGATTGAATCAGTTCGTGTTGAGTCGTTTGCAAGTCAGTTAAGGTTCGTTCTAAGGTTTGGTTGATCTGCTCCAGAGCCGCTTCCGCTTGCTTGAGGTCGGTGATGTCGGTGATGCAGCCTACATAGCCAACAATATTGCCCTGAGTATCTTTTTCCGGTTGAGCTTGACAGTAGACCCACTTAATCGTTCCGTCAGACATCTGCAGACAGGATTCAATATAGTGATGCGCTCCTTCTTGAATGATGTACTCCCATTCATTCAGGAGGCGATCGCGCCAATCGGGATGCACGCATTTGAGCCAACCATTACCCATTCCTTCTGCTTTAGTTAGTCCAGTAATCTCATGCCAACGCTGATTGGCATAGATCATGCCACCACTTCCGTTATTCCTGAAAATTCCCACAGGTGAGGTTTCTGCTAGCGTGCGATAGCGCTCCTCACTGATTTGTAGGGTTTGGGTGCGCTCTGCGACTTGCTGCTCTAGAGTTTGGGAATACTCAGCTAACTGAAGATTTGCTCGTTCTAGTTGTTGAGCTTGATGTTGGAGTTGGGCTTCAGCAGCTTTGCGATCGCTGATATCGTCATAGCACCCCAGAATCCCAATTACATCTCCCTGGCTGTTGGTTAAGGGGATTTTGCTGCTACGTATCCATATCTGCTCGCCGTTTAAATTATTGGTTGGCTCCTCATAATTCAGTTTAGGTGTACGAGTATTTATGACCATTACATCATCAGCTCGATAGAGGTGCGCCCACTCTGCCCAAGGTAATTCCAGGTCGGTTTTGCCAACAATTTCCTCATCGGTTAGTTGATAGTCATTAGCAAATGCAGGATTGCAACCTAAAAACCTCGACTTGCGATCTTTCCAAAAAACTCGTTGAGGAATGGTGTCCAGCACGAGTTTCAACATATTGCGAGATTCTTGTAATTCCCGTTCAGCCCGTTTGCGTTCGCTGATATCTATTGCAACACCATCCCACACCAACAAACCATCTGGCTGCCGTTCGGGTTGGGAGGCAACTTGAAGCCATTTCACCTTACCCGATGGCGTAATAATACGAAATTCCTGATGAAAAGGGGTGAGATGCTCTGCCGATCGGCGAGTGGCTTGCATAATCATTGCGCGATCGTCCGGATGTTCGAAATCACGCAGGTTATATTGTCCTGAGATCGTCGCTTCGGCGGTTACTTCATAGAGTTCATAACACCCCGAACTGATGTAGGGCATGAAAGAAGATCCATCTTCGGGATTGATGCAAATTTGATAAATCACACCCGGAATATTATTTGAGACTTTTTGGAACTGGGCTTTACTGAATCGTAGCTCTTTTAGAGATTCTTCCAACTGGCGTACATAGAACTGCGATTGTTGATACAGGCGGGCATTTTCCAGGGAAATAGCAGCCTGAGCGCAGAGCAATTTGAGCAACTCTACGCGGTCATCCGTAAAGGCGTTAGAGGTGATGGAATTTTCCAGATACAAGATAGCCATCAACTGTCCTTGATTGAGAATCGGCGTACAGAGAAGGCTTTTTGGTTGGTATTGGAGAAAATAGGGATCGTTGATAGTACTGGGATGTTTTTTGCCGTCTGTAATCACCGTTTCTAAGGTGCGCTCGACGTAATGAAGCAGGGTAACTGGGACAAATTGACAATCATCTACTGACTTGCGTTCCATAGATTGAACGGCATTGTCAATGTACTTGATGCCCAATTGCAATGAGCCGTCATGGTTGAGGAATAGGGCGGCTTTATTTGCTCCAGCATTGGTGATAATTATCTGAATTAGGGCTGGCAGCAGGCGATCGAGTTGAATTTCGCTAGATAGGGTTTGATTGGCTTTGAGAATGGTGTTTAAATCCAGGATCGCTGAGAGATTGTCAGAGTTTTGGGATGAAGCAATCGTATCTCCAGGCAGTATTGGGTTTGGTATCTGCTTTGAGATCGATGACAGTAGTTGTGGGTAGCGTTGCGCTAAATCATCTGTTTTGGCTCTTGCTCCCCAACGGGCATAGCAGGAATATGCTTCTTGCATATAGCCCTGCGCCGCCTTTTCTTTACCCCAGCCCAGATAAAATTTAGCCGCTAATTCGTTAGCAAGGGCTTCTTCTTGAATGTAATTGGTTTCTTTAGCTCCAGCAATACTGCGATCGTACAGTTCTATTGCTTCTAAATATTGGCCCAGCACTCGATACCTTTCAGCCTCCACCAGATCGAATTTATGTTGATAATTCATGGGAGCATGCGCCGCCCATACCTTCATTTTTTGCTGGTTGGCGGCCACTTGTTGCAAACTATGCGATCGCTCCTGAATTGGCATCTCCAAATATTGTGCCAGCAACGACAGCGAACTATAAAAATTGTGGGCAGCCAGCATGAGCAGACCTAAAGCAGCTTCTTGATATTCCTCTGCCTTGGCAGCACTTGTCAGAGCGCAATTGTACTCGCCGAGAAGGTAGAAACCGATCGACTTAGCAACATGAAAGGCAAATAAGGACTGATAACAGTCATGGGTTTCAAAGTAAGGCAGGATAACTTCTTCGTTGAAGAAATCTTCCGCCCACTTTAACGGATGAGGGGTGCTTCTTTGAAGGCTCAAACTCAGTTGCAGCCAGATTTTAGCATCGTAGATGGGATGTTCTTGTTTTAGCTTGAGGATAAGATCGAAATAGCTATTGCGATCGGCATTTAGTAGTTCCAGGTGTTCTCCCCGCAAAAACAAGTAGTTGAGATAGGCAAGGATGCAGTAGCTGCTATGCTCGATGTCTCCCGTGTCAATGCCTGCGTCAATACCAGTTTTCAATGCAGCTAGAGATGCGGTAATGTGCTCTCGGCACGGACAAACAAAAACCCCAAACACCAAATTCACCTTGGACGCAATAGACTTGGCGTTATATCGATTCAACAAGCTTAGACCTAACTTACCTGCGTCATAGGCTGCAACCAAATCCTGTTTGACCGACCATAAATAGAAGCCGTAGAGTTCATAGGCATAGGCCGCCAATTCCGAATAACCAAAGCGAATACATAGTCCCATCATTGCTTGCACGATGCCTGGAAAGAGTTCGGGCCTCGAACGATGCACGGGCGGTGTTATCGCGATCAAAATCCTAAAGGCTGCTAGCTTCTCCGGATCGGTCATGGAAGGGGCTCGATCCAACTCTTGTGGGGAAGGGAGCAAGAACTCAAACGCTCGAGTTTCTACCTCACTCGATAAATGAATTCCCAATCTGGAGAGAAAATCCAACCCGGTTTCGATGGCTTTGAGTTGTTGACCTTGAGCCATATATATCTGAATCGCTAGTTCTGATGATGCGATCCGATCTAGAAAACAAGTTGCCTGTTGCCAGATAACTGTTACCAAAGTTTCTGCCTGCTCAAAGTGGGTATTGAGATATGCCACTTCCGCAGTTTCCTCATGCAGTGCTAGGGTCAAGGCATACTGAGTTTGCCAACTGTCGGGAGCTAATAGCTCTAACCCCATATTCAAATAGGCGATCGCCGCTGCGTAGGCAGTAGCTAGCTTTGCTTTGCGTCCAGCCATTAGGTTTAACTGGGCTAGTTTGTTCCGCTCCGCTGGATCGACAATTGACTCGATACATTGGTTCAACTGATAGGTAATTTCAAAAATTCTTGCTTCCTGCTTGCAATCTGGGGTATTAGCTAACAACAGTCGCCCGATTTTGAGGTGGGTTGCTTGTTTTTGCTCTAGAGGAATGAGGGTATAGGCAGCTTGCTGAATGCGATCGTGTAAGAAGCGATAGGCGATCGCCTGTCCCTGAGCCAGAACATCGACAAGTTCATTGTCATTCAACATCTGAGGCAAGCGATAGCCTTCACCGACAGGTACGAGCAACCCCGTTTGAATGGCTTCCCACAACTCCTGAGCCGTCTGACTCAGGGATCGTTCGCCCACTATAGCGAGCGTCTGTAAGTCAAACAAATTGCCAATGCAAGCGGCTAACCGCAATATGCGCTGGGTCGGTTCTGAGAGTTTAGTGATTTTACCAATCATCAGTTCAACCACGTTATCGGCAATGTCCCGTTGTTGAATCTGCTCGAGATCCCATTGCCACCCGCCCCCATTGTTATCCTCCCCTGGTAAGGGGTGACAGAGGAGGGGAGCCTCAAACCAGATCGAGCCATCCTCATATAGCGATTTGAGCAACTGGGTTAGGAAAAAGGGATTTCCCGCCGATTTCTCAAACAGCAGCTTCGCTAGATGGATAACGGACATTGGTGAGGTATGGAGCGTCTCGGCTACCAGTTGGGTTACATGTTCTAACTCCAGTGGCTCTAGATTAATCTCGGTAATCTTTGTACCCGCTTGTCGAAGCACCTCAACGGTTTGCATTAACGGATGGGCAGGGCTGACATCGTTATCTCGATAGGCCCCAATTATGAGAGAATAGTGACTCTCTCTATTAGTCATGAAGGATTGTAAAGACTGGAGAGAAGCTATATCTATCCACTGCACATCATCCATGAAAACGATCTGGGGATGGCCTGGCCCCTGGAAAGCGTGAGAAAATTGATTAAAAGTACGAACTAAACGGTTCGCTGATTCGAGCGCCCCCAACTCTGGGACAGGCGGTTGCTGACCCACGATCGGTTCCAGTTCTGGAATGGTGTCAATAATCAGTTGGGCATTAGCCCCCAGGTTGTGTAGGAAGCGATCGCGCCAATAGTGCAGACGCTCCGTACTTTCGGTCAACAATTGGCGAATTAATCCACGAAAAGCCTGCATCACAGCGGACAGTGGAATATTTCGCTGAAATTGGTCGAATTTACCCGATGCAATATAGCCTTTATAGCGGGTTAATTGCCTCAGAATTTCATGCACGAGCGCAGTTTTGCCGATACCAGAATAGCCTCTTACCAACACCAGTTCGCAACTACCTTGACTGACGCGCTCAAAGGCTTCCGACAGCATTCTTACCTGAGTTTCCCTTCCATAGAGCTTTTGCGGAATGTTGAATTGGGTAAGGTCGTCCACCTGTCCCAGCCGAAATTCGCCAATGGTTCCAGTTGCGGTGTATTGCTCTAGACAGATTTCCAGATCTGCTTTTAACCCCAAAGCGCTCTGATAGCGATCTTCAGCATTCTTCGCCATCAACTTCAGCACAATATCCGAAACAGCCTGCGGAATTTTTCCTTTTTCCTTTTCACTTTTTCCTGCGCTCAAAGGCGCTGGTTCCTTAGCCAAATGACAATAGACCAACTCTAACGGGTCGTCACTATGGAAGGGTAACTGCCCAGCCAGCAGTTCGTAGAACGTGACACCCAAGGAGTAAAAATCACTGCGGTAGTCGATGCCTCGATTCATCCGTCCCGTTTGCTCTGGGGAGATGTACGCCAGAGTTCCTTCTAGGAGGCTCGGACTCTGAATCTCTTGGGTTTCTTGGGAGAGCAAAGAAGATACGCCAAAGTCGGTCAGCACAATCTGTTTGATTGCAGGCTGAATGAGGATGTTTTGCGGTGTGATATCTTTGTGGATAATACGATTGCGATATAGCCTATCGAGAATATCCGCCAGTTGTATCGCAATCTGCAAAAAATCAGCCAAATTTAGAGGATGAGAGGAGGTATAATCCTGGAGGGATATGCAATTATCGTCCGGCATAACCAGAACTAACCCATTGCCAACGGTTTCTAAACCAAGGGATCGAACTACCCCTGATATATTCAGATTCTTGGTAATTATATAGTGGTTGCGGAGTCGCAACAGGTCGCGATTTGAAGGGCGATCGCTCCTGAGCAATTTCAGGATCGCGGGTTGCCCATCTGTAGATCGAACACCTCGATAGACAAGAGTTTTGCTGCCAGTATAAACCATCTGGGTGATGGAATAGCCAGCGATTGTAGGAAAGCGATCGCCGGGACTGTTAGTTTGCTCCTTCATGACTGCACCTCACACTCAATGAATCGATCGAAGGACTTGTGAGGTTGACGATTAGCTCCAGGTTGAAGTTGTCAACCAGCTCTTTGAGGGAACTGGCTAAGTGGGAGTAGTTGGAAGGCACTTGCTCCAGCAACTCTACCAACGCTTCCTCATCCGCTATGCGTGCCGCTCGATGCAACTGATGCAACCACGCACCTGGCATCACTGCTAAATCTTCCCTGCTGAGGGTCTGCCGCTTTTCTGTCCCTGCGGCCACACCATTCAGCGTCACTTCCTCGGCATAGAGATACTGCACGCCCAAATGTTTGACTAACTTCTCCAGAATCACCTCCTCTGATGCCGGCTTGATCGCGAGGTCGTCGCAGCCCGTCGCCAGGATGCGCGCTCGTTCCTCCTCAAACGCACTGGCAGTGAGCGCAATAATTACGGTCTTTTTCGCAGTGCTCTGGTTTTGCTGCTGTTGGACGATCGATTGGGTGGCCTCATAGCCATCCATGACTGGCATGTGGATGTCCATCCAGATCAGGTCTGGTTGCCACTGCTCCCATCGCTCGATCGCTTGCTGGCCGTTCTCCACCGTTTCTACGGCAAATCCCAATGGCTCCAACATCTGCACCATCAGTTGTCGATTTGCCACATTATCCTCTGCAATCAGAATCCGAAAAGTCGGTTGATTGGGAGCTAGATGCAAAACCCGATGTCTGGTAACTTGGGCTGGCATGTCTTCTGCCATTACCACCTCGATGGGAATGTCAAATTCAAAACTACTACCTATCTGTGGCAGGCTGCTAACTCGAAGCTCTCCCCCCATCAGTTCTACGAATTGATAGCTGATGGCTAAACCCAAACCCGTTCCGGTTTTGGCTGCCTTGCCAGACCGAGTTTGCACGAAGGGTTTGAACAGATAGGCGAGTTCGTTGGCATCAATGCCAACTCCCGTATCCTTAACTCTAAAGTGCAGGCGTGTTCGCTGAGATTCCAAGGCATCGGAAATGACATCGATCTCTAGACTTACGCTGCCACTGTCGGTAAACTTAACCGCATTGCTCAGTAGATTAATCAGAACCTGGCGGAGTTTGTTCTCATCGGCGCGGACGAAGCGCGGTACTGTATCCTGTCGCTCGATTTGCAACGCTAACCCTTTTGATTTGGCTTTGAGTGCAAACATTTCTTGTAAATTTGCGATTGCAGTGTAAAGGTCGAAGTTAATGGGCAAGAGCGAGATCTGTCCTGCCTCAATTTTAGACATTTCCAAGATATCATTGATCAGGTGCAATAGGTGCTCGCCGCTACGGTTGATAATACCCAGTTGTTGCTGTTGCTCCGTGCGGAGCGCATCATCGCGTCCCAACAGTTGACTGAAGCCGAGAATGGCGTTGAGTGGGGTGCGCAACTCGTGGCTCATGTTGGCCAGGAAGGTACTCTTGGCCCGATTTGCTGCTTCGGCTACTTCTTTAGCTTCTCGCAGCTCAGCCGTGCGTTGTTCGACGCGCTCTTCGAGTTCCAGTTTGGACTGATGCAGGGCTTCCTCTACGGCTTTACGATCGCTGATGTCTGTATGGGTTCCCATCATACGGAGGGGTAACCCATTTTCCCAAGCAACAATTTTGCCCAGAGAAAGGATCCACTTCCAGTCTCCGCTTTTCGTCTGTTGGCGAAATTCCACTACGTAATCAGAAAGCTCGCCGCGAACGTATGCTTGATAAACGCTGGCAACCCTCTCCGCATCTTCTGGGTGCATCCGCTCGAGCCACTTTGCGTTTGTTTCGTGAAATTCATATGGATCGTACCCTAGCATCGTGGCATATTCAGGACTGACAACCACCTCGCCAGTTTGCAGGTTGCGATCGTATAGTCCTTGATTAGCAGCTTTCAAGGCTAGTCGCAGGCGTTCTTCGCTATCTCGTAATTCTGCCTCTGCTTGTTTGCGATCGGTAATATTTTGATAGGTCCCAAGCAAACCAACCACCTCACCATTAAGGTTATATAAAGGCAGTTTGTTCGTTTCTAACCAGATCGTCGATCCATCTGTTTGAATTTGGGTCTCGATAATTCCTAGTTTGGCAGTACCAGATTCGATCACCTGGAGATCGTCCGCACGATAGAGATCTGCTTCCGATCTGCCCCAAGGCATATCATAATCATTCTTTCCGATAATCTCAGTTGATGATGCTAAACTAGCATCCTTCGCAAAATTTTGATTGCATCCTAAATAACTCGATTCTCGATCTTTCCAAAATACTGAGAGAGGAAAGGTGTCAAGCACGGTTTGGAGAAATCGCTCGGACTCTTGCAGGGCAATTTCAGCTTGTTTGCGATCGCTAACATCTCGACAGACGCAGATCAGATCTCCATCCTCTGTAATAATCAACGAAACTTCCTCATCAAAGGTCGTCCCATTTTTTCGCTTTGCTGTCACCTCACCTCGCCAGTGCTTCTGTTGCATCAAAACGGGAAAGACTTCCTGTTCGAAGAATTGCAGCTCTTTGGGGTAATAAAGTCCTCGCCAGCTTTTGTTCAACAACTCTGCTGGCGAGTCATAACCAAAAATACGGGCATGAGCCTCATTCAGATAGATGTAGGTATCTCCATTGACAATAGCAATACCATCTAGAGCTGCTTCTACTGTGGCAACTTGTCGGCGCAGTAACAGTTCTGTGTGTTTGCGATCGCTAATATCTTCGGCAATCCCGGCAATGCGATACACCTGACCGGATTCATCTCGAATTGGAAAGGCGCGATCGCGAATCCAGCGAATCTCTCCATCAGGCCGAAGGATACGATATTCGCAATCGTATCCAGCTTCAATGGTTGCCTCCAGTTCCGCTCTCATGGGATCGCGGTCTTCTGGGTGGATGGTTTCTAGCCAGAGCATGGGCGAGCGGTAGAGTTCTTCACAAGCACGTCCCCAAATTATTTCAAAAGCTGGACTGACATAGAGTACCTGGCTATAATCTGAATTGGCAAGCCAAAAAACTCGATCGATGTTTTCAGCAAGCTGGCGGAAGCGCTCTTCACTCTCTTGTAATATATGTTGCGATTGCACTAATTCCTTAGTGCGCTCCTGAATTAGAGATTCCAGTTCTTCGTTCAATTTCTGCAACGCGGCTTCTGAGTGCTTGCGATCGGTAATATCTTCAGCAACTCCAGTAACCCGACAGATATTACCGGATCGATCGCAGACTGGGAAGGTTCTTACTCTCAACCAACATACACTACCATTGGGTTTGACGATCCGGTACTCTTCATCAAAATTCTCACCCGCTAGCTGCTGCTGAAAGGCTGCATTGACGCGATTGCGATCGTCAGGATGAACGATTTCCTGCCACAGCATTGGATTCTCGTAGATAGATTCTTCGGGAATACCTATAATCTGCTCAAAGGTTGGACTAATATAGAGCAACTCGTAAGATTTGGCATCATGAATGAAGAAAATCTCTTGAATGCTTTCCGCCAGTTGCCGAAATTTCTCTTCGCTTTCACGCAAGGCTATTTGAGTTAGTGTAGATTCCGTAATGTCCTGAGTAATGCCAAAGAGTTTGATTACCTGCCCGCGATCGTTGAAAACTGCCTCACCTTTACTGATGGCATAACGTATGGAACCATCCGGGCGAATCACACGATGTTCGATTTCGTAGGGAATGCCATCGGAAATTGCCCGACTGATTGCCCGTTCTAATGGCTCCCAATCATCTGGATGAACTTGTTGTTGGAATTCGAGATAGGTAGGTTGCCACTCGGCAGAATTTCGCCCATAAATCGGGAACAGTCCCTCTGACCAGGTAACGACTTGGGTCGCCAGATCGAATTCCCAATTGCCTACATGGGCGATGCGTTGAGCCGCCGCCAAACTGGCTTCGCTCTTTTGCAGCAATTCTTCCGCCTGCTTGCGTTCGCGAAGTGCAGCTTGCTGTTCGCTAATATCGCGGCATACGGCAACGATCGCGGTTATCTCTTCATTCTCGTTGCGAATTGGCGATTTGATCGTACTGAATTGTCGTACTGCGCCGTCGTAACGGGTTACGTTTTCTTCCGGGATCTCCAGCATTTGCCCCGTGGTAAAGACAAAGGCATCATCCCTGATATATTGGAGCGTATAGTCCGGTTCATTAAATGGAGCATCGATAATTCCCTGTAGTTCCTCCTGAGTCATGCCATAGTAATCTCGGAATGCCTTATTTGCCCACACGAGGCGGGAACCTGCTTCCTTCACAATTACCATATCAGCAATGGAGTCCAGGATTTGGCGATATCTGAGTTCTCTCTCTCGCAGAGTCGCTTCTGCTCGTTTGCGATCGGTAATGTCCGCGATCGCCGCTAGCGATTGCACCACCTGCCCCGACTCATCGCGTTCCACAAAGGCCGACAGCAGCACATCTAATATGCCACCATCCTTACGCGTAAATTGGAAGGGAACATTCAAGCAAATGCCCGTTCGGAAAAATTGCGGCAGGACGACCTCTTCAGCGTAGTGGCGGGAATCCTCCGTCAAAAATTCCGTGGATTTGCGACCGATAACCTCTTCACGACTATAACCCAGCTTTTCCAACCAATAGTTGTTGACTTCGATCAGCCTACCGTAGCGATCGATCGAATGCAGCATAATGGGAGTATTTTCGTATAACTGCTCGTAGCGCTTCTCATTTTGCTGGTGCTGGTACGCCTCTCGCTCTAAGTTGCGAGTGCGTTCTTGTAACTGTCCTATCGAGGTACGCAGTTCGCTCTCCAGTTGTTGGTGGCGTTGAGCATTTCCCAGAGCTATTGCTGTCTGAGTGCAAGCGATCTCGAGCAAGGCAATGCATTCCGGCGCAAACGCCCCGATGGTTCGCTCGCGTTCTAGATATAAAACACCGATGACCTGCGCCTGAGCGATCAATGGCACGCACAACAGCGACTGAGGTCGGCATCGCAGGATGTAAGGATCGGATGCCCACCGCTCTGTTGTGGCGCAGACATCATCAATTGCCACGATCTTGCCCGTTTGGTATGCATCCCGAATAGGGGTGGCGGGCAGATCGGCACTGGCTGCGCTCGGCAGTAACCGTCCGTTACAGGGGCGATCGCTGAGGCGATCGCAAGCCAGCACGAACTGTTCCCCATCGTTCAGAACAATTGCTCCCTTTTCTGCTTCCCCACTTTCAAGCGCAATCCGCATCAGGTTATCTAGCAAGGACTCTGAGTGCAGATCGCCATCGAGCGACTGGAGCAGTCCAACGATCTGGGTACTTGTAAAGGTTGGGAGGGAGTTGCTCATGCTATTTACGTTGTCGTTTACGTCTGGCTCAAAAACTGGCTGGCCGACTGGCTATCGATCGGCCTGGAAATCAGGTATCCCTGGATAAAGTCGCATCCTAGCTGCTTGAGTCGATCGAGTTGCTCCATGGTTTCTACCCCTTCAGCCACTACGTTCATGCCCAGGCTGTGAGCCAACGTGACGATCATTTGGACGGTTTCCAGATTCTTGCCGGAGTTGAGATCCATGCGCTTGATAAAGGAGCGATCGATCTTCAACGTGTCAATGGGAAATTCGTGCAAGCGACTTAAGGAGGAATAGCCCGTACCAAAATCATCAATGCACAGGTGAATGCCCAGTTCTTTCAATCTTCGCAAGGTTTCGACTGAAGAAGCCGCGTTCTCAAGCAGATAGCTTTCGGTGATCTCCAGGTTGAGACTCTTACCCTCAAGACCCGTAGCGGCCAGAATCTGTTGCATCTGTTCGACTACATTAGCCTGTTGGAGTTGAATGGCGGAGAAATTAATATTTAGCTTGGGAGAGACATGTCCGGGACACTGTTGTTGCCAAAGGCGCAATTGTTCGCAAGCGGTACGCACGACCCACCAGCCCAAGGGAATAATCAATTTGGTTTCCTCCGCCAGGGGAATAAACTTAACTGGCGGGATCGATCTGCCAGAATGATGCCAGCGGATTAACGCCTCAAAACTACTGAGCAGATCGGTGGCAGAACAGATAATAGGTTGATAATGAAGGCTTAATTCTCCCCGATCGATCGCCTTACGCAGGTCATTTTCCAGTTGCAAACACTCTCTCACCTTAATTTGCATGATCGGGTCGAAGACTTCGTAGCGCCCTTTGCCCTGAGCTTTGGCCCAGTTCATCGCCACATCTGCATCGTGCAGCAATTCTTCAGAACGTTGGTAATTTTGAATCCCTAAAGCAATACCGATGCTGGCTTCAGAAAATATCTCCAGTCCCTCCAGATTGAATGGCTGCGCCAGCAACTCCTGAATGCGTTTGGCAACGGCGATCGCACAATGGCTGTCCTTGACATTTTCCAGCAAAATACCAAATTCATCACCCCCTAAACGCACGACAGTGTCTGGCTCGCGCAAGCAAACTTTGAGCCGTTCGGCGACTTCCACCAGCAGAGCATCGCCGATCGCGTGCCCCAAACTATCATTGATCAGTGTGAAGCGATCGAGATCGATAAATAGCAGTGCATATAACCGATCCATACCTTGATTTGTTTGTTCGATCAGCCGAGCAATACATTCTGAAAACCAGTTACGATTGGGTAATCCGGTCAATGCATCGTAATATGCTGCGTGGAATAGCTCCTCCTGCGCTTTTTGGATCTGGTATAGTTTTTCCCTAGATTGGTGTACGCATTCCAGCGTCTTCTGAATCGTCACTTCCAGATCTTGAAAGTCAATTGGCTTCGTGAGGAAATCAAAGGCACCCCGATTCATTGCTTTCCGAATATTGGGAATATCGCCATAGGCGGATATCACTACTGCCTTGAGGGTTTCATCAATTTCAGATAGCCTGCCAATTAGCGTTAAGCCATCCATTTTGGGCATATTAATGTCCGTTAGCACCATATCCACCTGCCGATCTGCTTTTAGCTTTTGCAAGGCTTCTAGTCCATCAGGTGCGAATAGGAAAGTAACTTCTTGCGCCCTAATTTTTTTTCTAAACCGCTGTTCGATCAGACGCTGGAGTTCTATCTCATCATCTACGACTAGAATTTTGATTGGTGCCATAGTTACTCAACTCAACACTAATTTTTTCTTACACTATCGTCTCAATTTTTCCAGGTACGCTCTGGTCAAAGACCACATAACAGCCTTTGCCCTCGGATTTAGCAACATACATAGCGACATCCGCATTATGCAGGAGGTCGTCGGGTTGCCGATCCTCTGGGCTGCTCAAAGCGATACCGATGCTCGCTCCACTCGATACCTGGCGATCGCCCAATTTGAAAGGGCGCTGCAAGCTTGCCTGGATTCGCTTGGCTACAATGGTGGCACTGTCAATATCTCCCCCTTCAAGAAATACCACAAACTCATCGCCGCCCAGTCGCGCTACGCTATCTCCTTCTCGCAGGGAATGCTTCAGGCGTTGAGCCACATACTTGAGCAACTCATCCCCCAACAGGTGTCCCAGTTCGTCGTTAATTTCCTTAAACCCATCAAGATCGATGAATAATAGAGCGTATAATGGTTCTTGCGATCTTGACTGCTGCTCGAAGATTTCAGTGAGGCGATTGCTGAGCCAGGCGCGATTGGGCAACCCGGTCAGCGGATCGTGGAGCGCTGCATGGAGCAATTCATCTTGAATTTTCTGGGTTTGGTCTTGCTTATGTTTGAGATGGTGGACGAACTCTACAGTTTTCTCGATCGTTCTCTCCAGATCCTGAAAATCAATTGGCTTTGAGAGGAAATCAAAAGCGCCTCGATTCATGGCCTGACGGATGTTAGCTATATCGGTATAGGCAGATATCACAACTGCCTTGAGGTTTTCGCTAATTGTGGGCAAGCAGCCAAGCAATGCCAGACCATCCATCTCAGGCATGTTGAGATCGGTCAGTACCATATCTACATGGTTGTCACCCTGCAATTTTTCGAGAGCCTCTACGCCATTAGCTGCAAAAATAAACTCTAGCTCCTTGGCTCTGATCCGCTTTCTAAAGCGCTGTTCGATCAAGCGCTGGATTCCCAACTCATCATCTACAACCAAAATTTTGACTGCATCCATAGCCTGCAACATCTAAGTGTAAGTAGAATTTATGAGATACTTTGAGCGACGCGTTTTGCGATCGGCAATCGGATCGTAACTGTCGTCCCCATTTTTTTGCAGCTTTCAATCGCAAATTCGCCCCCATAGAAGTCAACAATTCGCTTGACAGTAGCTAACCCTAGTCCCAAACCTTGCTGTTCGTAAAATTCGCGATCGAACTGCATATAAGCACCTAAATTAGCAATCTGCGCCTTGGTCATCCCCCGTCCGCGATCGCGAACGTACATAACGAACTGCTCGTCTACAATTGAGCTGACCAGCAGCACCCGCGTACCTATCTCAGAGAACTTAAAGGCATTGTCTAATATCTCCTCTACCACCGTCTTTAAAAAAGGCTCATAAATCCATAAAGTCCCATCTGCGATCCCTAAATGCAGATCCCGCTCGCGGTTATACTCCCTTGCTTTTCCCTGAGACCATTCTTCGATCGAGAACCTTACAGAATTAGCTGACATTTCCTTCAGTTGTGCGGTTTGCTGTGGATTCGATTTCAGGAGTTCAAACTTTACGTAAAGCAAAAAGCTTTGGCAAACCTTATTAAGACGGGTAGCAGAAGTACGTATATCCTCGATAATTTCCAAGACCTCTTCTTGGGGCATAGAACTGTAGTATCGCGATAATAACTCTGTGAATCCCAAAATTCCATTCAAAGGTGTATTGATCTCGTGGGGAAGCGATAAACTGATACTTTTACGCAGAGCAGACCTTTTGTAACGCTCTAACTGAATTAATTTCTCTTGAGCCTTACGTTCTTTTAGTTGTTTCTCTCTAACCTGATGGACAAACCCTTTAGTCTTCTGGATGGTCTTCTCTAGATCTTGAAAATCAATAGGTTTCGCCAGGAAATCCACTGCCCCTCGGTTCATTGCCTGACGAATGTTTGGCATGTCGCTGTAGGCCGACATCACCACTGCCTTGAGTGTTTCATCAACCTTGGTGAGCTGCTCGATCAGTGTTAAACCATCCATATGAGGCATATTGAGATCGGTTAACACCATGTCCACATGACCGTTATCCTGCAGTTTATGTAGAGCCTCCACCCCATTAGCAGCAAATATAAATTCAAGTTCTTGAGCTTTGATCTGCTTTCTGAAGCGCTGCTCGATCAGACGCTCCATTTCTACCTCATCATCTACAACCAGGATTTTTACAGGTACCATCTTTTACATACTCCAGAAAACTAGAAAACTTTTAAATCTAGAAGGTGGAAATTAAAGTCTAACTATTGAGCTTTTATCTCCACAAAAAGTAAATATTTAGCTTGCTTCTATTGTTAGAGAAGCTTCACTCAAGGTGCTTTCACCCTTCCAAGTATTACCTGTATCGCGATCGCTCGCACTGCGACTTTGCAAAGGTAGAATTATGACAAATTCAGTATAAACATTGAGTTCGGTCTCCAACTTCAAAATCCCTCCGTGTTGATTGACAACGATATTGTAGGCGATGGATAAGCCCAAACCCGTTCCCTCCCCGACGGGTTTGGTTGTAAAGAAAGGTTCAAAAATTTTAGCCTGGGTTTCCGTGTCAATTCCCATCCCGTTATCGCGAATTCGTATTTCTACTTTATTGCCTAGCTTTTGGGTTTTAACCGACAACTTGGGCGCAAATTCCTCCCCCATTTTATCCCGTTTTTTTTGCGCGGCATAACAGGCATTTTCGATCAGGTTGATAAAGACCCGACTGAGTTCGCTAGGTAGCACGTCAATTTGCCCGATATCTGAGTCATAGCTCGTCTCGATCGCAATGTCAAATCCAGGATGCTGAACTCGCTTGCTATTATAAATCAGGTTTATGGCATCAGCTAGCAAAGAATTCAGATCGGTCAATTGAAACTTGCCCACTTCCGAGCGAGCATGCTGCATCATGCTGCTAATGATTTGTGCAGCCCGCAGTCCGTGCTGGCGTATTGTCATGGCATTTTCCTTAATGTCTGCCAAAATTTCCCGAATGGAACTAGCAGTTTCTGAATTCACATACTGCAGTTGGCCTTCTATCTCCTCTTTAATTTCCTCGGCTAATTCGATCGACCCCTCCGCATAGTTCTTGATGAAATTGAGCGGGTTCCGCAGTTCGTGGGCAATACCGGCGGTTAGCGTACCCAGCGAAGCCAATTTTTCTCTGGCAATGATTTGCTCTTGAGCCGTTTTCAGATCCTGCAAAGCCCTTTTCAAATCTGCTTCTACAACTTTGCGTTGTTCGATCTCTTCTGACAAAAGAGAATTTTTGTGCTTGAGATCTCGATGCAAAGCCTGTATGTGCAGATGGGTTTTGACCCTAGCAATCACCTCTTCTTTCTGAAACGGCTTGGTGATGTAGTCTACTCCACCTACAGAGAAAGCTTTTACCTTGTCTTCAATGTCGTCCAGAGCGCTTAAAAATATCACCGGAATTGCCTGAGTGCGTTTGTTAGCTTTCAGCATTTGACAAACCTCATAACCGTCCATCTCCGGCATCATGATGTCCAGCAAGATCAGGTCAGGCGGCTCAAGTTGAGCCGCATCTAAAGCGCGATTGCCATCCAATACTTTACGAACCTTATGACCTTCATCCGTTAAAATCCTGGACAAAAGCCTTAGATTGTCCGGTTTATCGTCGGCAATCAGAATATTACCTCGATTTTCCTCCATTATCCCCCCTAAACATAAAATCCATTCCCCCCAAGGCAGCAGAAACTGAAGTCGGCAAAGCTGGTAGCGTGGATACAATTTTTATAGCTAAAGCCAGGAGATTAAGCCGGAGTGCAGGGGGTGCCCCCTGCACTCCCGTCCTAACAGATCTGCCTATGGCTATGCCTAATTATATTTGTCACCAAATTTGTCACTAATAAAAATGAGCTTGCTTGCGGCAGTGCAAACAGCAGTATATTTAATTGCTAATGCCCGCACATTAGCTCCCTTACAAATCCCCCAACAAGCCAAGAACAGCGATGTAGTTTGCATGCCTAAAACAGCCAAACCATTCACCTGCAATCAATCCAGGGAATACATTCAGCTATAGTCCCTGCAACCGACCCAGCATCTTAATTATATACCTGACTTTCTACAAGTCTCATTATTCCCCAATTTGCTATTAAACTAACCTCGATAGGACATTTTGTACGAACGGTTTGATAGTACCCTGACCAAATATAGCCATGGACAGATCTGTTAGGACAGGGCGTGTCGGGTAACAGGGGCTGCGCCCCCACGCAGGGGTTTCACCCCTGCACCCCGTCCTAAGCCTGTTGGCTATAGCTATATCGTCCTGGTTATCAACCCAAATCCGAGCAACCTGATACTGAAAGTTCTGATTTAGAAGCGATCGCTGGTTGACAGAAAACAAAGAGCGCGATCGCTCGGCAAATCTCGACAACTTCGCGAGCGATCGCTGGCTAACAGAAAACAAAGAGCGCGATCGCTTGACTTGTATTTATAGCCGTAGACAGATCTATCAGGACAGGGGGTGTGGGGGCTGCGCCCCCATGCAGGGGTGAAACCCCTGCACCCCGTCCTAAGCCTATTGGCTATAGCTATATCTCTGTGCGATTAATTTTCTTCTCTTGGCGATCGCTTTGGTGCGATTGTTTCGTGGGCAGCGCCCACCCTACTTCTAGCGATAATCTTAATTATCGCCAATTTATGCAGGAAAGCTATGGCTAACCTTACCGAGGGATTCATAAATAACGTCAACTTTTAGAAGTGTACGGGCTGATAGATAGGAAATATAAGTTATCCCTTTCTATGTCTCTAGCAATTATTTCATGGGTTCCAAGCGAGCAAATCCGATCAACTGCAGGTGACCCTCATTAACTTCAAACTTGAGGACGCGAGCAGTGATGCCACTGGATTCCAATTGTCGTAGATCGAGCAATCTATTCAGGGTGCGGACAAAAGCTTTCGTAATCTGACTGGGGACATCTACGCCTTTGAAAAAAGCTTTCGGATCGGTAAGCTCCAGGCGCGTACCTCCCACCACATCCAGTTTGGTTTCGATCGCCACTACTAAAGGCTCAGCCCTGGTACCGCCAGAAGTTTTGATAATGGGCTGCACGGTTGCATTCAATCGCAGTCGATTGCCATCGAGGAAAGTAACTTCCGGATCGACCAGGTCAAACTCCTCCGCTTTTGTTCCACTAGCAATCGATGAGAGATCGGCTTTAATACCTTTAAAAGATTTTGCAATGGTTGGCGATCGCAGCGCCCGATTTAGATCCTCTGATTTTAAAACGACTCTGACAGCCGCTTGCAGTGGGCGCAGTAATTTTAGCTCTCCGGATCTAACGCGATCGGGATCGATACTGATGGAGTCAGTTTCCAGATCCAAACTATCGATGCGCAGAAATGGAAGGATATACAGCCCTCTACCCGCCATGCGGATGCGATCTACCTTGCCCTGAAGAATCTGAAAGTTGGGTGTATTATCTACTCTCACCTCTAATGTCTCGGCACTGACTAACTGACCGCGCAACAGATCGGCGGCGGTGCGATCGATGACGACACCGGGCGCGCCTGCCAGTCCTAATAAGCTCGTGAGTAATGCTGCTAGAAATTCCATATTAGATGAGATAAGGATTACTCTAAGGTATCTTCAGAATTTAACTTTTGTGGAGAGCAGATATATATATCGGGTGGATCGATCGCTAGTTTGCCGATCGTACTACCATTAATCGGGTGAATCCAGTCCGGCACGATTTCAGCTAATGGTAGCAGGACAAAGGCGCGATCGCACATGCGCGGGTGGGGAATCGTGAGATTTGGCGTATCGAGGACGAAATTTTCGTAGAGCAATATGTCCAGATCGAGCGTCCTGGCTCCCCAGCGTTCGCGCCGTTCGCGACCAAAATGTGCTTCGGTTGCCAGCAGTACTGCCAGCAAGCGATTGGGCATTAAGCTAGTCCGCAATAGCGCGCAGCCATTTATGTAATCCGGTTGAGTAACTGGACTGGCTTCGGTAGTTGAGCGATCTGAGTATAGTCCGGCGATCGCTTCAGTAACTGGTTTAGTGCGATACCAGTGCGAAACTTCGACCACCTCAACCTCGGGGGTAGAGGCGAGATAGTCCAGTGCCGCTCGCACAATTGCGAGAGAATCGCCAAGGTTACTACCAAGCGCGATCGCGCACTGATATGACTTAATGTTCGAGCTTGTAGGGGAAGAAGTAGGCTTAACCAAGGTTGTTACGCGCTCCGAGACTTGAGCAAAAGTCTTTTATATAGCTACAGACAACAGGCTTAGGACGGGGTGCAGGGGTTTCACCCCTGCGTGGGGGCGCAGCCCCCACACCCCCTGTCCTAACAGATCTGTCTATGGCTATAATTTGCATAAATTGTTTCACAAATGCCTGTCAACCAGTTTGCACGTATTTAGGAGATGGATGTCTGTCATTTAGAAGCAAAAGTCAATAAGCTAAATAAATCATTTGCAGATAGGTGCCAATCTTTTAACTCATCCAGAACAGGTAGGAGATCGTCTCCTTGTTTAATCTCAGGTAAGCGATCGCCTTGAAATACAAGTACAGTCCGTTCTTCTGATGCAATTAGCCAGCCTAATTTCGTCCCATGCTTAATCGCAAACCCGATCTTCTCAATCGTCTGAATGGACGATTGGTCTGGCGAGAGAATTTCCACGATCCAGTCAGGGGCGATCGTAATTTTGTTAATAATCTCGCCTGCCTCATCTACAGGAATCCGCTCCCAGGTAAACACAGCTATATCTGGAACAATTGAGCGTCCTGAAAAAGTACAGCGTAACTCCGTCAGAGCATAAACACTACGATCTGCCTCACCTTTTTGATTAATCCACCCCGAGAGTCCAACCTGTAATTTACTATGTTTCCCTTGAGGCATGACTTTTTGGCAGATTTGTCCGTTGTTATACTCGCTTGCCGGTTTAGTTTCTGGTAACTCCAGAAACTCTTCTAGGGAGAGTATATGTTTTTCGGGTTGAGTAGCGATCGGCATAGGTTATGTCTCCTTTGCGTATAGAACCAGTATTATTCTTTTTTAGGTATTTCGCCTACCTTCACCACAATTAAAAATATAAAAATATCCCCCACTAAGCCCTAGGTTAGCAGGGGGGTATATAGCAATCCGAAATGATTTGTGAAAGCTAGCTAGCAGCGATCTGCGGTCGGCAGTCAGCGCAGAAATTTTACAATTCAGATAGGAGTGCTATATCAAGTTCGCGATGAATCCCAATCGCTACAACTAAGCTACAGGAGCCTCAGATGTGCGATAGATATTGGCTCCTAGCTGCCTAAGCTTATGTTCGATGCGATCGTAGCCGCGATCGAGGTGGTGTAAGCCCTTAATTTGGGTTTCACCTTGGGCTGCTAAACCTGCCAGCACCAGCGCCGCCGACGCTCTGAGATCGGTTGCCGTCACAGGCGCGCCCGACAGTGTTGGAACGCCCGTCACCACAGCAATATTACCCTTCAAGCGAATATTGGCTCCCATGCGGCAAAGCTCGGCCACATGTTGGAGGCGGTTTTCAAATACAGTTTCTTTGACTACGCTATTACCTTCGCTCAAAGTCAGCAAAGCCATAAACTGTGCCTGCATGTCCGTGGGAAACCCTGGATAAGGCAGAGTTTCTATATCAGTGCCGCGATGGCAGTCGCTGCCTTCCACGCGCAGACAGGTGGGCGATTCGTAGCTGACCTTCGCGCCGATTTCCTGCAATTTGGCAATTACTGCCGTCAGGTGATCGGGCACGACTGGTGATATATCCAGGATCGATTTAGTAATGGCAGCAGCCACCATAAACGTGCCTGCCTCAATGCGATCTGGAATAATGGCATATTCCGTGGCGTGCATGCGATCGACACCATCGATATAGATAGTCTTGGTGCCTGCACCCTGGATCTTTGCGCCCATAGCAATGCAGAAGTCGGCCAGATCGACTACTTCTGGTTCCTGAGCCGCATTCTCAATAATTGTCTCGCCCTCAGCCAGCGTTGCCGCCATCATTAATGTTTCAGTGGCACCAACACTGGGATAGTCCAGGTAAATCTTGGCACCGCGCAGTCTGCCACCGGGTTGGCGGGAATAAGCCTGCACAATACCATGCTCAATTTGTACGTCTGCACCCATAGCCTGCAAGCCGCGAACGTGCAAGTCTACAGGTCTGGCTCCGATCGCGCAGCCACCTGGCAATGGTATGCGTGCTACGCCCAAACGTGCTAGCACTGGACCGATCGCAAAAAAGCTAGCTCTTAGTTTGCTGACCAACTCGTAGGGGGCGCTGGATTGCCCGATATGACTGGCATCAATATCTAAGGCATCACCATCGCGATCGATCTTAATGCCCAGGGCGGACAGGATATCGATCATGCGCTGTACGTCGGCTAAAGACGGCACGTTAGTAATGCGACAACCATCGGATGACAGCAACGCTCCTGCCATAATCGCTAAGGTTGAATTTTTAGCACCACTAATGGGGACGTGACCGCTTAGTCTGGAATTTCCTACAATGTGCAACACCGATGACTCTTGATCCTCATCATCCGGCTGCGTGGACTGCACACCATCTGTTTGTATAGTTGAAATAATAGCCCTAACCTCCTCACACATCATTTTGGCTTAGATTCTACTGCAAACTTGCAAAAACTCAATATGGAAAGACAAACTTACGCTTTTATTGCGTCCATATACCGATGAACCGCCTGATTCAGGAGATTCCTAGCAAATAAAATCCCCATAGGCGCAGGTTGTGTAGTTAATACTATGGCTGTGACCATATTTATTTAAGCTCAACCTGCCTGCATCAAGATGGTATCTTTACTCTCTGAGAAATCTTCTTAGAATCTTTAGCTCATTAAGTTAACTGGATGAATAAAAATAAACTACTAAGAGCTATTTCTTGGATCGAATGTTCCCAAAAATTGAGACGCTAAAAGGCAAGCCTTACTTAAGTATTTCTATCATTGAATGTGGCGAAAAGTTGGTAGCAATTCCGACGAATTTTGCCTTTACCACTCCCCATCCTTACCAATCGCTGGGCGCACAGTACGGAGATCGCTCTCCGTTTTCCCTGCGTGAAGGGGTGTTGCACTGCCTGGAGGCATCGCAAAAATACCTACGAAGTACTAAGCCAAATTGGTGCATCAAAATTTTTGATGCTTATCGCCCACTGCATATACAAAAATTTATGGTGGAACATACATTTTTGCAGCTAATTGAGTCAAGGGGCTGGGAGCGGGACAATCTTACCGCTGCTCAACGCGAAGAAATTATGGACTTGACTTTACAATTCTGGGCAATGCCCAGCGAAGATCCCAAGATGCCGCCGCCGCACAGTACTGGTGCTGCGATCGATGTAACGCTGCAAGACGAACGCGGGCAAGAAGTTAATATGGGTTCTGACATTGATGAGGTGTCGCCGCGCTCTTTCCCAGATTATTTCAAATCGGTCGATTCCCCAGAAGCAAAACAATTTCATGCCAACCGCGAGTTACTATATGCAGTGATGTCGTCATCAGGATTTCAGCGCCATCCCAACGAGTGGTGGCATTTTTCGTTGGGCGATCAGATGTGGGCATGGCTGGTTAATCAGTCCTGCGATTCAGGCGATCGAAATCGGGTAGCACGTTACGGGAGGGTGGGGTGATGGAGTTTGGTGATGGGTGGTGGGGGCGCAGGGGTTTAGCATTTGTCATAAATTCTTGTGTTTGATGCCAAGACTGTCGCACAAATGCTAAACCCTTACCGAGGGTGGGGTGATGGAGTTTGGTGATGGGTGGTGAGGGTTGGGTGGTGGGGGCGCAGGGGGCACAGCCCATCAGGGAGGGGGTTAGGGGTTAGGGTTTCAGAATCTTGCGTGTAAGGTGGGTAAGTAATGAATTTACAAACTAAGGTCAGCACATTTGAATTTCAAGTTGAGGCTCAATGCAGCAAAACCGGAGCAAGGGCAGGCACATTTTACACTCCGCACGGTAAGGTGCATACACCTCGGTTTATGCCTGTGGGAACGCTGGCAAATGTTAAAACCGTCACGCCCGATCAACTGCAAGCTTGCCAAGCCGAAATGATTCTAGCGAATACCTACCACCTGCATTTACAACCCGGTGAGGATTTAGTAGCAGAAGCGGGGGGCTTACATCGGTTTATGCACTGGCAAGGCCCAATTTTGACCGATTCTGGTGGCTTTCAGGTGTTTAGTCTCAGTGAAATTCGCTCGATCGCCGATGAAGGGGTAACGTTTCGCTCGCCTCGGGACGGTCAGATCGTCGCCCTCACGCCCGAAAAGTCGATCCAAATTCAGAACCAACTTGGTGCCGACGTAATCATGGCATTTGATGAATGCGCGCCCTATCCCGCCACGCGAGAGCAAATTAGCCAGGCTAGCGATCGCACCACCCGTTGGTTAGAGCGCTGTGTCAAAGCCCACGATCGAAGCGATCGACAGGCACTATTTGGCATCGTGCAGGGCGGTACGTTTCTAGATTTACGGCAGCAATCGGCTCGCGAGTTGGTGGCGTTTGACTTACCCGGCTATGCGATCGGGGGCGTAAGCGTAGGGGAACCGCCGGAATTAATTGCTAAGATCGTGCAAGCGACAACCCCACTGTTACCTGTCCATAAACCCAGGTATCTGATGGGCGTTGGCACGCATCGGGAGATGTCGCAGGCAGTGGCAGCAGGAGTGGATCTATTTGATTGCGTCATCCCTACGCGCCTGGCCAGGCATGGTGCCGCTATTGTTGGTAGCGAACGGTGGAATCTCAAGAATGCGAAATATAAGCGGGATTTTACGCCCATTGACCCCAATTGCTCCTGCTATGCCTGTAGCAACTTCAGTCGCGCTTATATCAGCCATTTACTCAGAGCGCAGGAAATCCTCGCCTATACACTGATTTCTATTCACAACATTACAGAATTGGTACGGTTTAGCGATCGCATGCGGCAGGCGATTCTTGGCGATTATTTCTACGAGGAATTCGGTCATTTCCTCGCCCAGGAGCAGGCAGGCAATTAATTACGAGTATGAAAGGTGAACTATGTTGCGAATACTTGTTTATGGACTGCTGTGGGTTTTGCTAATGGGTGTAGCCATCTTTGCAACTCAAAATACGATGTTGGTGACAATTAAGTTTTTTACATTCGAGTCAATTAACTTACCTGTGGGGTTGGTTCTAGTGTTTAGTGCTGGCTTAGGAGCGATCGCCACCACAGTTTGGCAAAACATGGAAATGACAGAGGTTGAGGCAACTACACCTGGGCCAGATACAACTAGTGCAACTAAGCAGCCCAGTAGTTACAGCGCTTACCGAGCCTCTGCTGCTAGCAAAAACAGCGAATCCAGCAAGTCCAGCGCCTCAAAAAGTAGCGGCGCATCTGCCAAGAACGCAACTAAAAGTGACAAATTCGACGATTTTGATGAAGAATGGGACGACGATTGGGGTTAAGTTAGTAAGGGGAACGCCTAAAGCCCCTTTTCTTTCCGTACTCATGTGCGGGAGTCCTAACTTAACAGCCATAGGGTCTGCACGAGTTAAGTCCAAACTATATGAGCCACGATCGCGAGAAATTGCCAAGCAGCATTACGATTGTTGACGATCCGATCGCCAACCTCCAACTGTTATCGACAATTTTAGTCAAACATGGCTATCAAGTCAGGTGTTTTTCGTTTGAGCAAATATCCTTAGTCAAGGTAGAAGAACTTAAAGATCTAATTTTGCTTGCTAGTAGCGACGATCCAGAACGCAGCTACGCTTTCTACCAAAAACTCAGGAACGATCCGCTAACTCGTCAGATTCCCGTAATTTTAATCGACCCTTCCGAGCAAACGCTCGCCCAAATTCAAGCTATTGCTGTAGGCAGCGCGGACTATATTACCAAGCCTTTCCACCACGTTGAGATTTTAACTCGGGTCGAAAATCAACTGAAGATCCTGCACCTGCAAAACCAATTGCAAGATTGTCGCATTCAATTACAACAGGAGATATTCGATCACGACACCACAAAGCGGGCATTAAAGCGATCGCAAAAGGACTTTCGCGAAATTGAAGAATGCACGAACGCGCTACTCAATGCTATTCCAGACAAGATTTTCCGCCACCATATCGATGGTTCGTTCTTAGATATCAAAGGAAAGTCAGCCGATCTAATTTTGCCGCGCGAAGCTTTAATTGAAAGCAATTTGCGCAATTTACCCATGCCTGAAGCTCTCAAAGCCGATTTGTTAGAGCGCATCCGCACTGCAGTGGAAACAGGAGAGACCCAGACCTTCGAGCATGAGTTGGCTAAACCGGATGGAATTTTTATCTACGAATCGCGGTTTGTCAAAAGTGGGGCTGATGAGGCAGTTTGTATCGTGCGCGATATTACGGAACGGCAGCGCATGGAAGCCGCCCTGCAACAAGCAAATCTGGAGCTAGAGCGCCTTGCTAACCTGGATGGCTTAACTGGAATAGCCAACCGCCGTCGGTTTGACGAATATCTAAATCGAGAATGGTTGCGACTAGCACGGGAGCAATTTCCCTTGTCGTTAATTCTGTGCGATGTGGATTGCTTCAAACAATATAACGATACCTACGGGCATTTAGAGGGCGACAAATGCTTGCAACAGGTTGCCAAAGTATTTGCCGCAGTAGTGAAGCGTCCTGCCGATCTTGCTGCGCGCTATGGAGGAGAAGAATTTGCCCTACTGCTTCCCAATACCGATCTCTCAGGAGCCATTGTCTTAGCCGAGCAAGCTAGACTTGCGATTAAATGCTTGTGTATCCGCCATGACACTTCGTCGGTGGGAGCGTACATTACCCTGAGCTTGGGCGTAGCTAGCACGATCCCGATCGTCGGGTCTCAACCCCAAGTCCTGATCTCTGCGGCTGATGCTGCTCTTTATAAAGCCAAATATGAAGGGCGAGATCGCATGTGTGCGGATAAAACAAAAGGGTAAAATGGATGTTAAGCAACGGTTCAAATTATGAAGATTTCCGTCAAAATTCAGCGTCAGGCATCTCGCTCTAGCAATCCTGTATATCAAACCTACGAAGTGGAAGCCGATCCTCAAGCCAACACTGTCCTGGATATTTTGAATAAAATCCAATGGGAGCAGGATGGCTCGTTGGTATTTCGTCGTAATTGCCGGAATGTTATTTGCGGCTCCTGTGGTATGCGCATCAATGGGGTCTCAGGTCTAGCCTGCCAGAAATTAGTCAGTGAAGTCTTAGAAATTCAGGGTTCGCTGCGCCACTCTCCCGCATCGACGGAGAGCGATCTCAATCGCGATCGCGATCGCGTGCTTGTAATCGAGCCAATGCACAATTTGCCAGTGATTAAGGATCTAGTAGTCGATATGTCGAAATTTTGGGACAACCTCTCTAGAGTCGATCCCTACGTTTCCACTGCGTCGCGGCAAATCTCTAACACCGAATTCTTACAAACTCCAGCGCAAAGGGAGAAGTTACAAGCAGCGGCTAACTGTATCCTTTGCGGTTCCTGCTATTCAGAGTGCAATGCTACCAATGTCAGCGATCGCTTTGTCGGTCCCCATGCGCTGGCTAAAGCGTACCGCGTACTGGCAGATAACCGCGATGACCTTACCACCGAACGGGTTGCGAAATATAACGATCTCGACTTTGTTTGGGGTTGTACGCGCTGCTATAACTGCAATGAAGTTTGCCCCGTGGGAGTACAGCCCCTGGATCGCATTTCTCAGATCAAGCAAGAGATTTTGCAGGATCGGGAGCTACCAGAATCAACGGCTCAACGCCACCGCCATACGATGGTGGAGTTAGTGAAGGAATCCGGTTGGATTGACGAAAGCAAGTTTGGGGTTAAGGTAGTTGGCAATAACTTCAGCGACATCAAAGGGATGTTGAGCCTCATACCGCTAGGTATCCGCATGATTCTCTCTAGGAAAATGCCCTGGCCTTGGGAGTTTAAGCCATCCGAGGCAAAACAACAAATCAAAACTCTCATCGAGTCAGTACAGAAACGAGGTAAGGATGGAGGTAGTTAATAATGGTTGCACAACTTCTCAACGAACCAGAAACCAGAATAAAGCAGGAGCAGTTTCATGAGAAAAGTATAACCAAAGCCATCAATGAGTTTCGCAAGGGCATATCTATTTCAATTAGTAATTCATCACAAAAGGATAACTAACAATGAGACTGACAAATCCGGATCTAGATATAGCAGGTTATGATAAAAACAATCAACTAGTCTTAATTGTTGAAGTAAAGCAAAAATTGAGAGCTTCTTCAGAGTGGGTGACTAAATTGCGTCGTAATATGCTTGCGCACGGTTATTTCCCACAAACTAGTTTCTTTTTGCTAGTAACACCGGATCGCTTTTATTTATGGAAGAACGCTGGTGTTTTACCAGAGATTATTCAACCAGATTATGAAATCGATGCAACTCCGATTTTGCAGCCATATGCTGACAGAACTGGCGTACCAATAGAGCATATGAGTGGGAGAAGTTTGGAGTTGATTGTTGAGGCTTGGCTGGATGAGATTATGCGCTCGGATATCCCGCCCGCTAAATTGGGAAGCACCCAAAACTGGCTATTTGAGTCTGGTCTATATGATGCAATTAAGGGCGGTCATGCTGTACTTGAGTTAGCAGCATGAAAATATATGTTGAGTCAAACTTTATTTTGGAAATGGTTCTCAGACAGGAGCAATATAGAAGTTGCGAAGCAATAGTCGCTATTTGTGAGGATCGAAAAGCGCAGCTAATTATTCCTGCTTACTGCGTAGTGGAGTCTTATACAACCATTCGCACTTTTGAGAACAAGAGACAATCTATACTCAATGGTGGAGTCAAAGCCGAGCTTAAGCAACTATCTCGTTCAGAAGTATATAAAGAGGGTGCTAATGATTTATTGCAGAACCTAACCAGCTTTTTAATTCGGAGCATTGAAGAAGAGAAAAACACACTGAGACTGACAATAGACAGAATTTTGAGCGTAGCTGAAATTATATCTTTAGAGAAAGACATATTAACTGCTGCAACTAGATTTGAGACCGATCTTAGTCTTTCTCCACAGGATGCTGTCGTATATGCATCCGTAATTAATCATTTGAGTATACCTAGCACAGCTAAGAAATGCTTTCTCAATCGTAATTCCAAGGACTTTGACGCACCCGATATTGTCGAAGCCTTGGATAAATATGGATGTAAGATGCTTTTTAGTTTTGAACAAGGCTATAACTATATTCAACATCAACTTCTTCAAGAGTAGTTTATAAATCGAACTTGTCTTACCTTAGCTAAATTATTTATTATTACGGTGTTAAATTATGACGGAAACTAAAGAATTGAAATATGCATATTATCCTGGGTGCGTGGCAAAGGGAGCCTGTAAGGAACTTCATGCTTCGACAACGGCGATCGCAAAAGCCCTGGGTATCGAGTTAGTCGAATTACATAAGGCATCCTGCTGTGGTTCCGGCACGTTCAAAGAAACCGACGAGCTAATGGAAGATACGGTGAACGCTCGCAACATCGCCCTGGCGGAAGAGTTGAATTTGTCTGTCATGACGCAATGCAGTACTTGTCAGGGAGTGCTGGGCAGAGTAAACGATAAGCTGAAGTTTACTAATCCGGAACGACGCGAGCAGGTCAATCAGTTACTAGAGGCGGAAGGACATCATTTTCAGGGTTCTACAGAAGTGTTGCACCTGCTGTGGATTTTGCTGCGCGACTATGGCCTGGAACGGCTTCAAGAGAAGGTAAAGCGATCGCTGAGCAATCTCAAATGCGCGGCTTTCTATGGCTGCTATCTTTTACGCGCCCAAACGGTAACGCGGTTTGACGATCCCTATAAGCCGGAGTCTTTGGAGAATGTGTTTCGCACCTTGGGAGCAACGCCAATTTATTATGCCGGTCGAGTGCAGTGCTGCGGTTGGCCGATCTCCAGTTATGCTACCAATGCTTCATTTTCAATGGCAGGACGACATCTCAGCGAAGCGATCGATGCTGGCGCTGATTGTATTGTCACGCCATGCCCGCTATGTCATCTCAATTTGGACTCGCGCCAGCCAGAAGTGGAGCGGGTAATTGGGAGAAAGTTAGGAATTCCCATCTTACATTTGTCCCAAGTAATCGGTTTGGCTTTGGGGATCGATCCCGTTACGCTCGGACTCGATCGCCATATTGTTTCTACGGCTCCCGTACTCAAAGCGTTGGGATAAATTCATGCTGCCGAGCGAACTTCTGATCCAGAGGCGGAACGGAGAAACGATTATTCCTAAATGCTTGAAGTTAGACGTTCGGAATATCGCGATCGCCGCTGAATTGATTAATATTTTTCAATCCACCCGAGGCGAGCCGCAAAGAGAACTGGATCGCCAATTGCAGGAGTTGGAAGGCGATAGCCCTGACTATCGCATGAAACGGGGATTGGCTTATATCCTCCGCCATAGCTTCAGTACGTTTGAGATCGTCAGTCCCCTCGATCCGCAGGATCTGCGCGCGCGCGTCTTCCAACTCTCGGCTCAATCTTTGCCATCTCTGTCTGCCACCCAACAAACTTTAACGAAATTAGCGGATGAATTAACGCAGGAACTCAAGCGCGAGGTCTTACCCGCCCAAATTAGTGCCGGATTGTACGCCGATCTCGCCGAAAATCGCATTCTCACCCAGTTCGATCCGCCCACACCGGAAGCATTATTGCATCGCTACAATCTCTCCCAAGTACAGGGCATATTTTATCGTGCCAGCGATATCGTCTTGAACGTGCATCGCAACGATCCGGGTGAATATAAACTACTATTTCGCTATCTCAAGCTATTTCAATTAATGGCATATATTGAAGGCGACACGGAGCATGGTTTTACGATCGCGATTGATGGTCCTGTCAGTCTATTTAACAGCAGTACGCGCTATGGACTGGCGATCGCCAAGTTACTCCCCGCTCTCCTGCACGTCACAAAGTGGAATCTCAGAGCTAATCTAATCGAACGCGATCCCTACAGCAAGCAGATGCGGAAAGGTCAATTCGATCTCGCCTCTGACTGTGCCTTAGTCAGTCATTACCCTCCAGGCAAAACCTACGACAGCATGTTAGAAGCCTCGTTTGCCGATCGCTGGGATGCTCTCAACAGCGAGTGGAAATTAGAGCGCGAGGTGGAACTGATTCCCATTCCAGGCAGCGTGATGATTCCTGACTTCCGGCTCGTGCATCCAGACGGGCGATCGTTCCTCTTGGAAATTGTGGGATATTGGCGACCGGAATACCTGCGCAAGAAATTCTCTCAGGTACGACAGTCGCAGTGCGAAAACTTAGTTCTGGCAATATCGGAGCGCTTGAATCTAGAGAAAGCAGGCGTGAAGGTAAGCGACACGCCAGCCAGGATCGTCTGGTTCAAAGATAAACTATCGCCAAAAGCTATCCTGGAGGCGATCGCTTAGGGAGATTGCCACGACACAAACAAAGTCCGCCTGCGCAGACTCCGAGAAAAAGGGGAAACCCAGGATTTGGGATCGGGGCGGTTGCGGGGGAGTTTAGGAAGAGGGATTTTAAGATTGCTTCGCAAAGACAACCGAGAGATTATTGGCTGGCATCGTGTAGGTTCGCAGGAATGAGAGATTGCGATCGCCAGCGATCGCAATTACATCCTCTAAGTTACGCACGCCCCACTCTGGGTTTTGTGCCTGCAAGCTGCGATCGAACGCGACATTGCTAGGTGCTGTATGCTGACCGCCTTGTTTGAATGGGCCGTAGAGATACAGGATACCTCCTGACGGTAAAATTCTCTGCGCGCCAGCCATTAAGCCCAAACAGGCCGTCCAGGGGGAAATATGAATCATGTTGATATTGACGATCGCTACAATTGGGGATTGCTTCGGGTCGAAATTTGGTAGCAATAGATCCTGCTCGACCGGCCAAATGCGATCGGTAGCATCTATGGCGATCGGAGGGAATAAATTAGGTGCGGGGTGAACTTGTTGCCATGCCGATATGCTCGCCCGTGCTACGGGATTTGGATCGGAGGGGAGCCACTGGCGGGGATAAAGCTTTGGTGCCAGAAAAACCGCATGTTCGCCCGTTCCGCTAGAAACCTCTAACACCGTTCCTGTTGGTGGTAAAACTTGTAAGAGTACTTCTAGAATCGGTTCTCGATTGCGCTGAGTAGCTGGCGCGTACTGGCGTGCGTCCCGAGAAAAATCTGCCGACTCGCTCATTTTCGATCGCCTCCTTTCAGTCCTAATGCTTCTGCTACTTCCAGATCGATGCTTCGCTCCCGTTCTCCTTCTTTAGTTAAGCCAAAGCCGCCACTATATTCCCACATTGTCCAGCCGATATCGTACTTCTCAAACAGCGATCGCACGTCCCCAATCCAGTTGAGACGGTAACTTGCTGGAGTTAGTTTGTAAACGCCAAACTCAGTCACTACTAATTTGGCATTGTGTTCCTTTTGCCAGACGGCTAGTTGGGCAATCTCTTTTTCTAATTGCGCCTTCCCCCAATTTTCTTTGCAGTACCACGCGATCGCGCCTCTAGATTCTGCTTTTAGCTGCGGCAGATTGCTCTGACATGCCTGGGAAGAGAAAGGATAGGGAATATCCTGCAAATCTTTGAAGCGCTCGATCCAATCCGCTCTCTGATGAGTGAAAACCATTGGCTCGTAGAAATGGATGTTATAGATAACATTTTTGTCTGCGAGTAAGGGCATCTGGCGCAGATGCTCGATATTGCCAAAGTCGGCATCAGTGACGATTAGCGTATGCTGGGGAGCACTTTGGCGGATGGCTTTGACCAGTCTCTCTTGCACGCTCGCCCAACGTTTGACTGCTGTTTGTCGATCGGCAAACATGTAGGTAAACGCCGGTTCGTTCAATACCTCAAAAAATAACAAATTAGGATCGTAGGAGGCGTAATGTTTGGCAAGACTACGCCAAAAATTCTCAATCGCCACTACAAAACTGTCATCATGGGCTAGTTTTTGCCTAAATCCATCGCCAGGGTGATGTAAATCGACGATTACCGCTAGATCGTTTGCCACAATTGTAGCGATCGCTCGATCTAGTTGCGTTAAATAGTCTGGATTGATGCCGCCAGGATTATTCTCATCCAAAAAATAAGTGGGATCGATAGGTAGACGCACGTGGGTAAAGCCCATGCTTTTGATCTTTCGGATATCCGCCTCTGTAATAAAGGTTTTAACGTGCTCTAGATCGCCACTTTTTCCCTGCGCAAACCAGTTACTGAGATTAATCCCTTTGCGCAATCTAGCAAGGCGCTCGGGGCCTGGTGGTAGATTCGACGCGCTCGATCGAACATCTGGTACGCCCACTAAACTCTTATTGGAATTGCTTATTTCGCCAAGCGAACAGCTTGCTAACAATAGCATTAAACTAACAAAAATCACCTTGCTCACAGGATTAACCAGTTATTATCAGCTAAACATCTGCTGTACTTCTATTGATATCTCTGGAAACGCAATTGGAGAAACTATACCATCAGTCAAAATGGTTTTGATGAGACACTCCCTCAGAAGCCATCAGCACTATTTCTCCCTTTAATAACTCAACTGGCCGGTCGTCAAAAACACCAGCTTCAATTGCCTGGTGGTAAGAGTCAGTCGTCCATTTGTAGGCTCCTACAGCCATAGCGATCGCCCCTACTCTATACAATCCGCCTCTTCTTTAGCTCTGCTTCCCTCATTTTAGGCTAGTTGACTAAGCGGGTGGCGGGAATCGAACCCGCAACATCTGCTTGGAAGGCAGGAGTTTTACCACTAAACTACACCCGCGTATTTGATTTGCGCGAAATTTGAGTGTAACATTAGCTGCTACACTTCGTTAAGCAAGTTTTACTTTTTCTTTGGCAAATGGCACATCTAGCAGGACAGGTAGCAGTCGTAACTGGGGCATCAAGGGGTATTGGACGCGCGATCGCGATCGCGCTAGCCAATGAGGACGCTAAGGTCGTCGTCAACTACGCTAGCTCTAGTAACGCCGCTGACGAGATCGTGCAAGAAATTCAGGCGGCGGGTGGCGAAGCGATCGCCGTTCAAGCCAATGTTTCTCAACCAGATCTCGTCGATCGACTGATCGAAGCAGCGATGACCAAATGGGGACGGATTGACATCCTGGTCAATAATGCGGGCATTACCAAAGATGCCCTGCTGCTGCGCATGAAACTGGAAGACTGGCAAGCCGCGATCGACCTCAATCTTACAGGCGTGTTTTTGTGCACTCGCGCCGTTGCCAAGATCATGCTGAAGCAAAAGTCGGGTCGGATCGTTAATATTGCCTCAGTAGCTGGACAAATGGGTAACCCCGGACAAGCAAACTATAGCGCTGCCAAGGCGGGCGTAATTGGTTTTACCAAAACCGTTGCCAAAGAGCTAGCCAGTCGCGGCATTACCGTGAATGCAGTCGCACCAGGTTTTATTACTACCGATATGACGGCTGGCTTGCAAGCGGAGGGAATTTTACAGTTTATTCCCCTCGGTCGTTACGGCACGCCTGCCGAAGTGGCAGGTATGGTGCGCTTTCTTGCTGCCGATCCGGCTGCCGCATACATTACCGGACAAGTATTTAATGTCGATGGCGGCATGGTAATGGCTTAGAAGGTTTTCCTCATAAATAAAATACCCAATCCCAAATCCTCCTGTTTAGTTACCCCCTTTTACTTAAAGTCCGCGCAGGCGGACTTTAATATAGCGGTTTTCAGATGAAAACGAGAAGGGGGTTTGGGGGCGTTGCCCCCAAGAAGGGGTGAAACCCCTTCACCCCGTCAATAAAACCTGTTCTCAATTGAAAAACGCTATAACTATGGCAGAATGAAGCTAACGTCAAGTACCAAGAGTGTCAGAAACATATGATTACTGTACACGACTTGGAAGGTTATATAAATATATCTAGATAGACAGTGTGAAGTTAAGCAAGCATAAGTACCTCCAAAGCCTGAGTCGTAGATCGGCCATTAGCAAACAAGGCATGAGCCAACTCCAATAGTTGAGCAAGTGCTTCGCGCGAGAGGGAATAGAGGGGAGCATCTCAACTTTGCACTGAGTAATAATGCTTAATATAGATGGGTAGCCAAAAGGGGGAAGAAATCAGAAGATAGGAATACGAGAAACCAACCCCAAGGAGAGCAACCATGACTCCAGAGCAGGAAAAAGAAATGCAAGCGCACGTTCAAGCTATTGCCGCCATCCTTTATCAGAATACACCATCGGAACAACTAACCAGCTTGGAAGGGATCGAAATCGCTGTGCGGCAGCAAATCCTCGAACATATCAGCCCAGAAATAGGGAGTTTTTTATCCGCACAGTTACGGGCACAGAAGCAGGACGCCACAGGCGAGTGCAAAGCAGCATCGGACAGCTCCACCTCACGCAAAAGCAAGCGCAGAAGCTCAAAGTAGCCCCCTATAGCCAGGTGAGCCCGTATGTGGAAAGATGTAGCCTGATCTTGAGTGCGAATGTATCCTACGAACAAGCCGCCAAAGACTTAGCCTGCCTCACCTCATGAATAATGCAGGTTAGATGGCACTTGTATGCTCTTGTGTGAGACGGGATAGCGAGAGGCAATGGTGGGAACTGTTAGCCTCTATGACGCTCAAGCCGACATTTCGCAGGCAGGGAAATAGAGGTAGGATATTTTTTGATGAGTTAGGACTTTCATCTTGAATATCCAAGTACAAGACTTGAATCATTTGGGGATCGTATAGCGGTTTTCAGATGAGAACAGCATGGTACGATCGTGAGAAAAATGCCAAAAGGAATAACCATCTCCGAGGATTTACGCGCACGAGTAGTGGCAGCCTATCAAAGTGGACAAACCACGATGCAGGCAGTAGCAGAGCGCTTTGCCGTCAAACGCGGTTGGGTAAACGAGATCGTGCAGAGGTATAAACGCACAGGCAACGTCGCCCCTAGTCCACGTGGCGGTGGAGCAATTGCTAAACTAGGCGAACAACACTACCCGGTGTTAGCAGACATTGTCGAACGGCAAAATGATGCCACATTAGCCGAAATCGCCGTCCAATTAGCCGAACGCACTGGCGTAAAAGTGAGCCCAGCGACAATTTGTCGAACTTTGCAGAAAATAGAGTTGAGTCGCAAAAAAAAACTGAGCACGCCGACAAACGAGATACAGAGGCAGTGAGAAACTTACGTCTGGAATACCAACTGCTGCTGTGGGCGATTGAGACTGATAACCTGGTATTTATTGATGAAGCCGGGGTAAACCTGAGCATGAGACGCACCCATGCCCGTGCAGCTAAAGGACAACGTGCTTATAGCAGCAAACCTGCACGTCGAGGTAAAAACCTGACTATGATTGCGGCACTGGCAATGTCTGGCATCATTGCCGCGTTGACGTTTCTCAGCAGCAATGACACATTGACTTTCCTATTCTACGTGAGTGAGGTACTGGTACCACAGCTATGGGCAGGTGCGGTTGTGATTATGGATAATATCAATTTCCATGTTACTGATGAAGTGCGTCAGGCGATTGAGGATGCCGGTGCTACCTTAATCTTCCTGCCGACTTATTCACCGGAGTTATCGCCGATTGAATTGTTTTGGTCTAAGGTCAAAGCAATCCTGCGGTCTAGCGCTCCCAGAACCAAAGATGAGCTTGATGCTGCCATTACTGACGCTTTTAATGCTGTCTCTCATTCCGATATCTTAGGTTGGTTTGCTGAGTGTGATGCTCGTACTGTTCTCATCTGAAAACCGCTATAGTGACCACATTAACCTTTCGCACTTGCCAAACATTCAAAAAAACAGTTCGGGCATTGCGATAATGATTCACTTACGTAGAGGTTAGAAGCTCCTGAACTCATCTATCAGGGTAATTGGTAGAATTAGGTGGGTGCTAGCGATAAAGGGGCGATCGCTCAGGGTAAAATGGAGGGGCAATGTTGAAACTGAGGGCAACCCTATGACATTGCGTCAACGACGTTACAGCAAAGAAGAGTTAGCTCGACGCGGGCAAGAACTCTATCGAAGTTTTGCGATCTTGCTGAAAGCGATCGGTGTGAGGAGCTATTTTTTGAGGAAACGAACAAACTTTTCGATAAACGTTTAGTATTGATGGAGGCTGTATCAAATGTCAAACTTATTTGAACGAATCACAGTGAATCCTAGACAGTGTGGTGGTCGCCCCTGTATCCGTGGCATGAGAATCCGAGTATCTGATGTTTTGGATCTATTTGCAGCAGGGCTGAGTGCTGAACAAATTTTGGAAGAACTACCAGATCTAGAAATGGATGACTTAAAAGCGGCACTTGCCTACGCTTCACGTAAACTCAATCACCCTGTTTTAGTCGCATGACAACGATTTGGATCGATGCGCACTTGTCACCTGCGATCGCAACTTGGATTACAGACACATTTGGAATTACCGCAGTAGCTTTACGCGATCTCGGATTGAGAGATGCTGAAGATCCTGAAATCTTTGAAGCAGCAAAAGCTCAAGGCGTTATATTTATGACTAAGGATAGCGATTTCGTAGATCTAGTTGAACGTTTGGCAGCACCGCCACAAATTATTTGGTTAACTTGTGGAAATACATCGAACGCTCGGTTACGTGAAATTCTAAGCTCGACTTTACCTGATGCATTAGAGTTATTGAGTTCTGGCGAAAAATTAGTAGAGATTAGTGGAGATTAACACAGCGGCAGAATTGGGTCGAGGAGAGATATTACTCTCTGCTCCTCCCAGTTAGATTAAGACCTGCGCGTTTCCGTGCGTCCGTATCCCAATATTCTGAGCTTTTGCTTTTGCTCATGTAGATGTAGTGGTAGGGTTGGCAGTTCCCACCTTGCCCCTTGGTACTTGCCAAACATCCAAAAAGAAACGTTTGGGCATTGCGATAATGATTCACTTACGCAGAGGTTAGAAGCTCCTGAGCAATCTATCAGGGTAATTGGTAGAATAGGCGGGTGCTATAGCGGTTTTCAGATGAAAACGAAAAGGGGGGGTGGCGGCGTTGCCCCCAAGAAGGGGAGGCAGGGCGGTCTTGGGGGTTCCCCGCTAGAGCTACTGCCGCGTTCCACCCCTTCACCCCGTCAATAAAACCTGTTTTCAATCAATTATTGGATCGAACCATTTAAAATCACCGAACTCTTAGCCAGAGTGAGACCTTAAACTCGATTCAACGCCAAATATTGCGCCAAAATGGCATGTTTGGGCTAGTTGTCGCAGTCACGCCTATTTTACGGCGGATATCCTGGATATCCCAGCCCGTGAGCGTGGCTAAGGTCTGAGCCTCCCGCTCGAAGCGCTTTGGTAAAGATCGCTTATATTCTTTCCCAGCTTCGCAGCTTGCTTCACCCTTGAAGGCGTGACGCATCACGTACCGCCCTTGGAACTGTTCGCGATTGGAAGTAGATTTGAAAATCAAATCCTCGGGGAAGCGATCGCGGGTGTAACGAATATGCAGGCGCGTAATAAATACACCACCACTAAATTGGGGATTGGGAAAGGGACGACGGCGACGGAACGGTACGGTTAATCCAGCAGGAGCACCAGAGTCCAACCAGAATACACCAGCTTGGCGCAACTCCTCTGGTGTCAGGGGATCGGCAGAGCAGGGGTCGCAGCTACTCATATCCCAGGCATATTCCATAAATGCGACTTTTCTGTCTTCGCGATCGTAGGCAGTCTTGAACATGGCCTTGTAGAAGTCACCGAATTCGTTTTTGACAAATACGGGAATCTCGTCGCCGGAGGGAACCTTAACCGTGCGATAGTTCGCTACTTCCACCTGTCCCTTCGGAGACAGCAGGTAGACGATCAAGTCCTGGGCGGCATTGGCGTTGACCATACCCAGGCGAATCGGCAGCATGAAGCGAGGCGATTCATACGCCATCATCAGAGGACGCAACAACTGCGAACCAGTTTTATCAAATTCCTTGAGATTCACCTTCGCTACGAAGAATTTCATGTTCTGGCGAATATAGGGTTGCAGCAATTGGCTTGCTCCTGCGGGAATGCGGTAGCCGTTTTCCGTCAGCCAGGTTTCCAGACCATCGGATTCCTTGGCACTGAGAATGAGAATGTCATATTCTCCTACAGTAAATCTCTCTTCGATGGTCACGCCCAATCCTCTTTCGTCCAACATACCTCTTGTTCCACCAGCAGTCCGTGATTGTAGCGGTGCATTTTTGAATACGCGATCGTATTCAACTATAGCACAGGGATCGGAATCGTAATATTCTACTAATCGCGGCGCACTAAAGGCGTCGAGGCGATCGAGAATCTTCGATTCTCCGACGCGCACCTGTTCTTTTTTGAGTAGAGTCGGTACTGGTACCACGATCGCAAAGTCTTTGACATCGCCTTTATAGTCGTTTGCCATAGTAAGAATGGTGCGATTGCTATCGCGGGCAATAATTACCTGTGATGCCTGGTTGTAGAGCTTCGTGTCGGCTTTGGCGACGTAGAAACCGCAGAACGCGGATGCTGGTAACGCAAAGGATAGGATTAATGCGAACACTAGAATTATGCTAATTAAGATTCTTAGTGGTTTCATGGCGATCGTTAATTTAGGAGTTTTCTCATAAATAAAATATCTATAGGGATCGTCTCCCTAGGGCTAACCAGATTATCCCCTAGGTTTGGGGCAGGCACGGGGGCGCTGCCCCTACAAGTATGGGTATGTTTCTAGTGGATATCTCCTTAGCGCCAAATATTGCGCCAAAATGGCGTGTTTGGAATGGTTGTCGCAGTCACGCCTATTTTACGGCGGATATCCTGGATATTCCAACCCGTGAGCGTGGCTAGGGTCTGAGCCTCCCGCTCGAAGCGCTTTGGTAAAGATCGCTTATATTCTTTCCCAGCTTCGCAGCTTGCTTCACCCTTGAAGGCGTGACGCATCACGTACCGCCCTTGGAACTGCTCGCGATTGGAAGTAGATTTGAAAATCAAATCCTCGGGGAAGCGATCGCGGGTGTAACGAATATGCAAGCGCGTAATAAATACACCGCCACTAAATTGGGGATTGGGAAAGGGACGACGGCGACGGAACGGTACGGTTAATCCAGCAGGAGCGCCAGAGTCTAACCAGAATACGCCAGCTTGGCGCAACTCCTCTGGTGTCAGGGGATCGGCAGAGCAGGGGTCGCAGCTACTCATATCCCAGGCATATTCCATAAATGCGACTTTTCTGTCTTCGCGATCGTAGGCAGTCTTGAACATGGCCTTGTAGAAGTCGCCGAATTCGTTTTTGACAAATACGGGAATCTCGTCGCCGGAGGGAACCTTAACCGTGCGATAGTTCGCTACTTCCACCTGTCCCTTCGGGGAAAGCAGGTAGACAATCAAGTCCTGGGCAGCATTGGCGTTGACCATACCCAAGCGAATCGGTAGCATGAATCGAGGCGACTCGTACGCCATCATCAGAGGACGCAGCAACTGCGAACCAGTTTTATCGAATTCCTTGAGATTCACCTTCGCCACAAAGAATTTCATGTTTTGACGGATATAGGGTTGGAGCAGTTCGCTAGCTCCTGCGGGAATGCGATAACCGTTCTCCGTCAGCCAGGTTTCCAGACCATCGGATTCCTTGGCACTGAGAATGAGAATGTCATATTCTCCTACAGTAAATCTCTCTTCGATAGTTACACCTAGCTTCCTCTCATCTCTAGCTCTACCTGTAGTGGCTGGTGCTACTGGGCGTGGAATAGCTTCATTGAGCCGATCGTACATCTCTACCACACAGGGATCGGAATCGTAATATTCCACTAGTCGCGGCGCGCTGAAGTCATCGAGGCGCTTCAGGATTTTTGCATCTCCCACCCGTACCTGTTCTTTTTTGAGTATGGTGGGAACGGGCACCACGATCGCAAAGTCTTTCACATCGCCCTGATAGTCGTTCGCCATAGTCAGAATCGTGCGATCGCCATCGCGGGCGATCGCTACCTGCGATGCCTGGTTGTAGAGCTTCGAGTCGGCTTTAGCAACGTAGAAACCGCAGAACGCGGATGCTGGCAGCGCCAAGGTCAGGACGAGCGCGATCGCCAGGACAATACTAGTTAAAGTTCTTGTTAAAGTTCTTGATGATTTCATAGTTATACCTGCCCGCCTAAACGCGATAATGGAGGTGAAAAGTTCCGATCGGCAGACATTTCCCATGTGAAACGCCTTTCCGCCCAGATGCGATCGAGCCAGATGGTCAACGGCGAGAGCATAAATAATGCCCAGAACATCGCTGTAGTAATAAAGAAGAAATTACTGAGGATAAATGTGAGAATAGCGATCGCTGCTGCCCAAATTAATCTTGCCGTTCGAGCGTTGGGAATCGAGCGCGGATCGGTAATCATAAACAGGGCGAACAGCAACAGGGAACCGCTCATCAGTCGATGTGCCAGGACATCCCAAGTCCAACCCAGATAGAGATTGCGGATCGTTTCCAGCAGAGCAAATGTCCCCAGGAATGCGACCGAAGTATCCCAGCGACCGACCCGCTTGAGAACTAAGCCACCGGCTCCAGCAAAAAGCAGGACGTACCAAATTTCGTCACCCCATTGTCCTGGCGAGACCCAAGCATCATTGGTCAGACACAGCGCGGCAATAATGCCAAAATTGCCTGGATTAAACCAGTGTTTGCCATTGGCGGTAAAGATAAACTTGCTTAAGATCGCCAAACAGGCAGCCAGCATCATGGTTTGGGGATGGGGCGATCGCAGTAGTAAACTCAAGCCCAAGGCAGTAATCGTAGCGCTACGCCAATTAAACTGCCAAAACTGCCAATGGAATTTTTGGGGGAGTACCTTCGTCCAAGGTGTCTTGCTATTAGCAACTGAAGTTCGCCACTGCATCGCTTGCAGACCTAATTGGGCCAGCCATTGCGTTAGCCAGCAGGTAATGAACGTAGCGGCAATTGTTTCGGGATGAAGCGTCCAATCTCTTGTACCTATGCCCAGGCAGAGAAAGGCAAGTAGGAATAGAATCTGATCGTCTCTAGCATCTTTTCTATGTAAAAGCATAGTGCGTTAGGTAGATAACGTGTTCGATCAGTATATAAACTTGCTATTTGTTTTAGGGCGATCGTTGCGTTTTCTGTAACACTTGATTCTAGTGCTAACGTAATTTGCACTCGTCTCTGAGAATGACTTGCTTATGCTAACCAAACTCTGCCGCCAGGTTTGTTCCTTCGTTTTAATCTTTGCGATCGGGTTGCTTCTGTGCGTTAAGTTTGACAATTTAATCGATGCTGCGATCGATCATCTGGCAAGCAACAAACAAAACGAACACTACGGGCAGGTCTTGGCGCAGCCGATATCTATCTCCCCCAGATCCCCATCGTCCCAAAATTTACTAGCACAGGGGATAAAGCTCTATCGGATGGGGAAATACAAGGCGGCGATCGCTCGGTGGGAACAAGCACTAGCCCTGCCTCTAACAGTTAAAGATAAAGCAGACATTCACAATAATCTGGCCCAGGCATATCGCCAGATCGGTCAAACGGAACTAGCGATCGCCCAGTGGCAGCAGGCGATCGCAATCTATCGCGCCGATAATTTTGCACGACCCACTAGAGATACTTTGCTTGCTGCCGCATTAATCGAGCAAGCTCAGATGTATAGCGATTTGGGACAGGATCGCAATGGCATTGCATTCGTGCAGGAGGCGATCGCGATCGCGCAACGGATACAGGATCGCAAACTAGAAGCGGCTGGTTTGGGAGTTCTGGGTAATGCTTACTGGCGATTGGGGCAATATGATGGTAGCGATCGCGATGACGATCGTATTGGCGATCGCGGCAGTAATAATATTCCTGCCAATGCTTTAGATGCTCATACCGCCAGCTTGCAAATTGCCCGTCAACTTAGCGATCCAACCTATGCGATCGCAGCTTTAAACAATCGCGGTAATACGTATTTTAGAAGGGCTGAGCGCTATCGCTGGCGAGCAGAAGCTGCCGATCTAGCTGGGGAAACCAAATCTCACCAACGATTTCGTCAACTGGCTGAAGATGACGAACGGGCAGCACGGCAGGATTACCAAGCCAGCGTGCAGCTAAGTCACCAAATTGGTGGTATGCCGGAAGTCCAAGCTTTGCTAGATCTCAATCAACTCTTGACTCGCACTGCTAATCCCGATCGCGTTGCCATCCAAACCAATCGCGATCGCATTTTGTCAATCGTACAAGCCCTGCCCGATTCTCAGGATAAAGCTTTTATCCTGACCAGGCTGGCGATGGAATTGCAACAGCAAAATCCCAATTCGAGCATCCAGTACCTTACTCAGGCGATCGCCACCGCCAGAAGCATAGAACACAAACGTGCGGAGTCTTTCGCGCTCGGCTCTCTGGGACATGTTTACGAAACCCTGCAACAGTACGATCGCGCTTTAGATCTAACGCGGCAAGCCCAGAATATCGCCCAAGTGGTAAATGCCAGCGATAGCCTCTATCGCTGGCAGTGGCAGGCGGGACGCATCCTCAAAAACACCAACGAATTAGAGGCGGCGATCTCTGCCTATCGCGGCGCGATCGCGACCTTGCAAACTATTCGCAGCGATCTGATTTCCGCCGATCGAGAGCAACAGTTTAACTTTCGCGACTCCGTGGAGCCAGTTTATCGGGAGCTAATCGATCTGCTCCTCTCGGAAGTTCCCAGCAGCATCGCACCCAATCCAAACAGGATTAACGAAGCGTTGAATACTTTGGAGTTATTGAAGCTAGCGGAACTGCAAAATTTCTTTGGCGATGAATGCGTGCAAGTAGCGAGAGATAGGGCAAAGGCTAGCAACCCGTTGCGCGATCCTAAAACTGCCATTATTTATTCTATTGTCCTGGATCGGCATACCGTGCTAGTTTTGCGATCGCCAGGTACCGATCGATTGAAGCGCTACACCGTTAAAATTGCCGCCCGCGATCTGCGATCGCAAGTAGATCGATTGCGGCAACTTCTAGAGAATCAGGCAACGGAAGAGTATTTGCCAGTCGCCCAGCAAGTATACGATCTGCTGATCCGTCCTCTAGAGACAGATCTGGCCGCAATTAAACCGGACACGCTCGTATTTATCCAGGATGGGGATCTGCGCAAGTTACCCATGTCCGCTCTGCATGACGGTCAGAAATTCTCGATCGAAAAGTACGCGATCGCAACCACTCCTAGCTTAGAGTTGACCGCTTTGACTGCACCGACTTCGGATCGCGATCGCGCCCAAAGCCGTGCCTTGATTCTAGGTGTCACTGCCGCCAGTCCGCCCTTTGCCGCCCTGCCAAATGTAGCAATGGAAACCAGTCAGGTTCAACAAATTATGGGCGGTACCGCATTCATAGATACAGAATTCACCCTGGAACGTCTGACTCAACATTTACGCAATGAAGACTACCGCATTCTCCATATTGCCACTCACGGTAAGTTTGGTGCCAGTCCCGCCGACACGTTTCTGGTGGGAGGGAACAACACGCGCATTAACATTGTCGAACTCGATAAGCTGATCGGCGCGCGTAAATATAAACAGGCGATCGAGTTGCTGACCCTCAGTGCCTGCCAGACAGCCACAGGAGATAATCGCTCCACGTTGGGCATGGCAGGCATAGCAGTGCGCTCTGGTGCGGTCAGCGCGATCGCCACCCTATGGTTTATCAACGATGAGTCTACGGTGCCGCTAATTGCCGAATTTTATCAGCAGTTTCGCCATGCTAACATCACTAAAGCCGAAGCCCTGAGAAGAGCGCAGATGAAATTAATTAGCGATCGCGACTACAATCATCCTGCCATCTGGTCGCCGTTTATTCTAATTGGAAGCTGGCTGTAGGGAGATCGCCCGCCAATTCTGGGTAACTTTAAAAAATCTGTCTCCTTCAATTTCTGGGATTGGGAATTCATCAAGAAGCATTGGCAGGTAAAAAACGCATCGAGTATGGCACGCGCAATTAGGCAGACGATGGCGAGATGGCTGCCAGTTTTACTGGCTGCTACTGGTGTCACAGTCTCGATTCTGGTGCTGCGTTTGTTGGGCTGGCTGCAAGTGTGGGAATTAGGTATGTTCGATCGCTTTATGACACTGCGTCCCCCAGAAACCAAAGACGATCGCATTCTGATTGTGGGCATTAATGAAGCCGATCTGCGCAAAATAGGCAGATGGCCGGTATCCGATGCCGTCTTAGCCCAGGCGATCGCAAAGATCGAGCAAGCCCAACCCAAAGCGATCGGACTGGATCTCTTTCGCGATCTCCCCGTCGAGCCGGGTTATGCCGAACTGCAGCGCATATTCCAAAATACGCCTAATCTAATTGGTGTAGAGAAGAAGGTGGGCGACACTTATAGTGCTACTGTCGCGCCGCCGCCGCTTTTAAAACAGCAGGGTAAGGTAGGTTTAGCGGATGCCGTCCTCGATCCTGATGGTAAGCTGAGGCGAGGCTTGCTTTATCTTACCGATGCCGACGGTACATTTCATGAAAGCCTGGGTCTTCGCTTAGCTCTAATTTATTTAGCAGCGCGTAACATCGAACCGGAGGCAGGAGTAAACCATCAGCTAAAGCTGGGTAAAGCCACGTTTCGGCAATTTAAAACCTATGATGGTGGCTATGTCGAGGCCGATGATGGTGGTTACCAAATTCTCATCAATTGGCGCGGCCCCGCCCGTAGTTTTACAACCGTATCGCTCACACAAATCCTGGAGAACCAGGTTGCCGCCCACCTCATCCGCGATCGCGTTGTTTTAATCGGTAGCAATGCTACTAGCGTAAAGGATGTTATCTTCACACCCTATAGCATAAATTCAGGCGCTTACATGCCAGAACACATGACCGGGGTAGAAACCCAGGCAAACTTAACCAGCCAGATTATCAGCGCAGCCCTCGATGGACGTAGTGCTATTAACTACTGGGACGAATGGCTGGAATGGGTATGGATTTGGGGTTGGGCGATTGGTGGCGCTGCCTTAAGTTGGACTTTGCGATCGCCATTTGCGATCGCGACTGTCATCTCGTTTGCTGGAGCTGGTTTAACGACCGTTTGCTATCTTGCCTTTGTCGCAGGGTGGTGGCTCCCAATTGTACCCACTAGTATGACTTTAGCTGGTGCCGCGATCGTAGTCATGGCTTACAAAAACCAATCCCTACACCATCGCAATCGACAATTGCAAGCACTGGCAACCGTTGATAGCCTGACGGAATTAGCCAACCGCCGCCGCTTTGACGAGTACCTGAATCAAGAATGGCTGCGTCTATTGCGAGAAGGAGGCGGGCGATCGCTGGCATTAATTCTTGGCGATATCGATCGCTTCAAAGCCTATAACGATAACTACGGTCACCAGGCTGGGGACTTATGTTTGAAACGAGTTGCCCTTGCGATCGCAGGCGTATTGTATCGACCTACAGACTTAGCTGCACGCTACGGTGGCGAGGAATTTGCGATCGTGCTGCCCTATACGGACATGAACGGGGCAATAAAGATTGTAGAGGACATTAGAAAGGAGCTTAAAGTTTTGGCAATTCCCCATGAAACTTCAGCGAGCAAATATGTCACAATGAGCTTGGGGGTGGCCGTGACTATTCCTCAGTTTCATAAATCTCCTACAGAGCTAATTGCTGAGGCCGATCGCTTGCTTTATCAAGCTAAGCGGTTGGGAAGAGACTGTTATGCAATTGAAAACGTAGAGTAAAAGCAACCTAACAGCCGTTTAGCTACGCTAAAAGTTACAAGAAGGGTTCCCACCTATGTTCGCAAATCGACGAATATCTCAGAAGTCATTCCAGAGCCTCTGCTCCTATAAGTTAATGACTCAGTTAGTCGCTCCAATTGCTGGAGCCAGTTCGCTGCTATTTCTCCAATTCTCTGCACCGCAGATATCCCATCAGGACTTTCCAAATCTGCCAGTTCTTACTAACTTACTCAGTTCTCCTGCTCTAGCATCTTCGCGCCGCATCACCTACATACCCCCAAATAACGGCTCGCCCAGGCGAACCACTAGCAATGCTTCGCGGGGCTGCGATAATCTATCCCATCTCTCGCTCTATCTGTTAGCCCCCAGAGATCGCGTTGGTACAACCGCATCAGATCGCCCCACGCTTGCTTGGTATATCTCCAGAGTGCCCGACGTACCTGTGGAGTTTGCTCTAGTGGAAGAAGGCGTGCCGACACCGCTATGGAAGCAAAAAATAGAAGTACAAAAGGCTGGGATCGCTACAATTTCCCTACCTGAAAATTCGCCCCATTTAGTAGAGGGGCGAGAATATAAATGGTCTATACGGTTGATTTGCAACCCGGTATCGCCTTCTGCCGCACCACCTTATATTAGTTGGATGCGTAAGGTACCTCTACCTGAAGCATTGCGATCGCGTCTAAGCACTGCTACTTCCAATCGCGATCGCGCTTTTCTGTACGCCCAAGCAGGCATGTGGTACGATGCCGTTGCCGCAACGGTTAATCAATTCAGCGATCGCAGTGCTTCCCAATCTGAAGTCATGGCCGACCTGCGATCGTTACTCAGTCAGGCTGGGTTACCGCCATTAGCCAACAGCAATGATATGAAATGACATGGGATAAAATTTTGTGGCAAAAACAACAGCAACATATTGGAACCCATTGAGTCCGGCCAATAGAAATAAATGGCATCCCATCCAAGGACTTGAGGGTATTGCTGAAGAACTAACCCTCAGTATTGACGAGGAGACGGGTGAATATACTCGTTTAACTCGATTTTACCCAGGTGCGGATACAACTCCCTGTGGTGGCAAAAGTCATGCCTATCCCGAAGAGATTTTGATCGTGAGCGGTCGTTTGTACGATCGAGCGTTCGATTTGTGGCTAGAAACCGGACACTATGCCAGCAGACCCCCTGATGAGGTGCATGGCCCCTTTAAAACCGATATCGGATGTGTTGTACTTGAGATATCATTTCCTAACAGAGTGTAAGATTGAAAATTGATGCTAGTGTGGCAAATATCAAAATGACTGACCCAAGTTTTGAGCAGAATGGCAGGCAGAAAACGATCGCAGAACAACTCAAGCACAGCGATCCGCAAAAATACGCTCGCCTCAAAGCGGAAGCACAAGCACCATATCGGGGACTGCGGAAATTTATCTACGTTACCTTAGCGGCTTGGGGTGGCATCGGTGCGTTTGTGTTTTTGACAGCGCTGCTGGCAGGTAAAGGTGATACTAACACCAACCTGAGCAATCTCGTGCTTCAACTCGCTCTAGTTGGTTTAATGATTTTCCTGTTTCGTCGCGATCGCCCTAATCCTTAGGCGCTCAAGTAGCACCATCTTTAGTAACTTCTATCTCAATGCGATAGTCGCCAGCTCGAATGCGATTAAAGGAGACTGCTTGCCTTCATCCATTTCCTTGTTGAGATAATAATCTTCGATTGAACAACGCTATAGCTATAAAACGAGAATTTGAAACTGGCGATCGCATTGAGATATGCATACTGGTAAGGACGAAGTTCTGAGATCGTGCGGAAAAATGCAAGATTTCCAGTTTTCTTTCGTGTTAAGTTTTTATTAATTTGCAAATTTTGATAGGTGTTTGGAGTTGCTATGCGTAATCTATCATTTGGTATTTTTACCGCCATTCTGGCAGGAGCGTTGTGTCAGCCAGTCCAGGCTATTCCCTTAAAGGGAAAATTTGTTAATCCCGTTGTCAATCAAGATCCCGAACGGGGCAGCTTTGCCACTGCCGATATGGAAGCACTGCTGGCGGTGCAAGCCGTCAAAACCCCCATTAATCTTCCCAGCACTGCCTATGAGTATAGCGAGGAGATTAGAAAGGCGAGGTTTATGGTAGAGCGATCTGCAAAAACTAATTTTGCCGATTCCTATGCGGTCAAATCTCTCCAGTCGGCCATTGATAATCACGCCCTCGCCCTACAATTCTGGCGTGACTGCATCAATGCTCGCACCGATTTTATGTGCGATGAGAAATTGCCCTCCGTGGCAGAAGTCTTAGCTCGTTACCCCAAACCGCGCAAGATTGAAACCATTGCCCCCATATCTGTAGTCGAGGCGCTGCGCCGCTATCCCAAGCCCTGGGTGGCGACGCGAGTACGGGCAACCCTACGCGAAGTGGTGGAGTACGTTCCCGCCTCGGAACACAAGAAAGTGCTGGAATTGCTGTGGCAAAAGGCAGCACAGGATACCAAACAAGCAGCGATCGCCCTGGGCAGACCCTAGCAATCCAAATAAGCAATCTAAAATGTTTGTTGCAACTGACTCAGATCGCCTCCAGCTTTGCCGGAGGCGATCTGAGCTAGTATGCTGAAACAAAGGTTTTGAAGGGGGTGAAGGGCTTTAAACCCCTTCCGGGGGCGCAGCCCCTACTCCTCCGCGTTGCCAAATTTATGACTTGCAACACTAAGTTTAGCTAATGGTTACTAGCAGAGCCGTTAGCTACATGAGGTTGAATTACACCGTAGCCCCCGTGATTGCGCTCGTAAACAACATTGATTTCCCCGGTACTGACGTTGCGGAATACGAAAAAGTCATGATCGACTAGATCGAGATGCTCGACCGCCTCGTCAATCGTCATAGGGTTCATGATGAAGTACTTGTTCCGCACAACTTGAGCTGGCAATTCTAGGGTCTGGTTATCCTTAGGCAAAGATGCTGGAGCCGTCTCTGCAAAAGCTAGAGCAGTTTTAATGCCGGTCTTACTATTCTTCCTTTCTTTAAATTTACGCAGTTTACGAGCAATTTTATCAGCGACCAGATCTATACTGGCGTAGAGGTTTTCGCTCTTTTCTTCCGCACGAATTACCGCACCGTTAGCATAGATGGTTACTTCTGCGGCTTGTTTAGATGTAATGCGTGGATTACGCGCAACGGACAGGTGTACGTCTACTTCTGTAGTCAGCGATTTAAAATGGCTGACGGCCTTGTCAATTTTTTGACTGACGTACTCGCGAATAGCATCAGTGACTTCGATGTTCTTGCCTTGGATTACAAGTTTCATATATTGACCTCGCTTTGCGGTACCAACCAGTGGGAAAATCTAAGATAATAGCTGTAGCCATAAGGCTGAGGGTGGGTTGCAGGGTTGTCACCCTGGCGTGGGGTACCCCACACACCCTTTGTATTAACCGAAGTGTCTGCAACTATACAATTCTTAGGATTTAAGAGATTTTAGCAAGCTCAATTACTGGTCGATCTATAGGATCACCATATCATCAACTATAGGCAATAACTGGAAATGCAAACTGTTCTTAACATCTGGTTAATATCTGGTAAAAGGAACCGCTCGCAGGCTAATGTTTTTATATGTTAAGGACTAAATCAAGATGAATTCAGCTACAGAGTTGTGGCAACGTTATCAAGACTGGCTGTACTATCACCCTGAGTTAGGCTTTTACCTCGATATCAGCCGCATGCGGTTTACAGATGCCTTTGTCGCCATGATGAAGTCAAAGTTCGAGCGGGCGTTCGCCGATATGCAAGCTTTAGAAGCAGGGGCGATCGCTAACCCAGACGAACAGCGCATGGTGGGGCATTACTGGTTGCGCCGTCCCGAGTTGGCTCCTGCAGAGACGTTGCGCCAGGACATTATCACAACGATCGAACGGGTAGAAGCATTTGCTAAAGCGATCCATACAGGGGCAATTCACCCACCCGATCGGCCCAAATTTACGGATATCCTCTCAATTGGGATTGGCGGCTCGGCTCTAGGGCCGCAGTTCGTGTCGCAGGCATTGGCAGGTGCCCGTCCACCCCTCAAAATTAGTTTTATTGACAATACCGATCCCGATGGGATCGATCTGGTTCTAGGACAACTGGGCGATCGCCTTGCTACGACGTTGGCGATCGTAATTTCTAAATCAGGCGGTACGCCCGAAGCCGCCAACGGCATGAAGGAAGTCCAGTACGCCTACAAGCAAGCTGGACTGGATTTTGCTAAATATGCCGTAGCAGTGACGGGGATAGGTAGCGGACTGGAAAAGCTAGCCAAGTCAGAGGGATGGCTCGATGTTTTCCCCATGCACGACTGGATAGGGGGACGCACCTCAGAATTATCTGCTGTGGGCTTATTACCTGCTGCTTTAGAAGGCATAGATATTCGCGGGATGTTAGCAGGGGCAAGAATGATGGACGAGGCAACCCGCGTACAGGACCTCAAACAAAATCCAGCAGCGCTATTGGCGATGTCATGGTATTTCTCCGGCAATGGCAAGGGAGAAAAGGATATGGTCGTGTTGCCATACAAAGATCGGCTCTTGCTATTTAGCCGTTACCTGCAACAGCTCGTGATGGAATCGCTAGGTAAAGAGAAAGACCTGGACGGTAACGTTGTCTACCAAGGCATAGCCGTCTACGGCAATAAAGGCTCCACCGATCAGCACGCTTACGTGCAGCAACTGCGCGAGGGCATACCCAACTTTTTCCTCACATTTATTGAGGTATTAGCCGATACGACTGATAACAGTTTCCATCCAGAGCTAGAACCTGGTGTTACCTCTGGCGATTACCTGTCAGGGTTATTGCAGGGTTCCCGTCAGGCACTGTATGACAACGGACGCGACTCGATTACGGTAACAATTCCTACGGTTTCAGGAGTGACTGTGGGGGCTTTGATCGCTCTGTACGAAAGAGCCGTGAGTTTCTATGCTTCGCTAGTGAATATTAATGCCTACCACCAACCAGGCGTGGAAGCAGGTAAAAAAGCGGCGGCGCAGGTGCTGGAGTTGCAGAAGCGAGTTGTTCGGGCTTTAACAACGGAAGCCCAGCCAATTTCAATTTACCAACTGGCGGCAAAAATTGATGCCATTAGCGACACCGAAACTATTTATCGCATTCTGCGACACCTGGCAGCCAATGGCAAAGTCCATTTGGAAGGGAGCATGGGTAAGCCCTCCAGTTTACTTGTATCAGTTAGTCGCTAGAGGGGGTTTGAAATGTTTCCTAAATCGCTAGATTAGACCCCTGCCCCCAATTTTGAGGGGTTCTGAAGCTCAAAGTCCCCTTTTTCAGGGGGTTGGGGGATCGAATCCAGCATCTTCAGTCTTTTTAGAGATGTGTGTACGCGGTAGAGGGAGAAGGGCAGCACGATGCTTCGCCTCGCTAGCTAGCTATAGCCAATAGGCTTAGGACGGGGTGAAGGGGTGGAACCCCTTCACCCCGTCCTAATAGATCTGTCTACGGCTATAGTTTCAAGTCCTTCCGCGTAAGGTGAGTCAATAAAATCTAGCAAGATCTAACCCTGGATTCAGGAAATTCTCATTTAACGCAAAGTGTTATTTGCTAAAAATAACCTTATACCAATTTGAACAGTAAACACGACAGATCGAACGGGGTGAAGGGGTTCTACCTCTGCGTGGTGGCAACGCCCCACCCCCCATCTGTAACCACAAGAATTTAAATTGGTATTAGATCGCGGCTTTTAGGTTTAAGCTGATTCTTGGACGATAGAAAAAGTGAATGGTTAGCAATTACACACTTTCCTTGCAAAAGCAACAGATTTTGCAGCGCCTCATGCAATCTCGTTCCTCTACCCTGAGTTTGGTCGCAGGGCTTGACCCTGAGATATTCCGCACCCAGGCCCATTCCGACTTTAGTCCTGTAGGGTGGCATTTCGGGCATATTGGTTACACCGAGTCGGTGTGGCTGCTAAGACGATGCGCCAAACTAGCCCCCATAGAACCGAGCTACGATCGCCTGTTTGCCGCCGACAGCTTACCCAAGCGAGAGCGCACTAACCTACCCACCTATGCTGAAATATGCGACTACCTGAAGCGCATCCGTCAAGATGTATGCAGCTACCTGGAAGAGATTAGCGATCGAGAAATGCGATCGCAGGAAAAATTATGGTACTGGCTTGTCCAACACGAAAGTCAACACTGCGAAACGATCGCGATCGTCCTCCAAATGCTGGGTCATAATCGACATCCTCCAGCTCTACTTGTGCGCAATAACTCAAGTGGTAACGGTGACAGAGATACGGATTTAACCGAAATGGTGCAAATCCCGGCGGGGAGTTTTGTGCAGGGTTACAGCGCGATCGATGCCCTAGATAACGAGCTAGGCGAGCATCAGGTCGATTTACCCACCTACTGGCTCGATCGCTATCCCGTCACGCGAGCCGCTTACCAAGAATTTATCGATGCCGATGGCTACAAGCAGCAACGTTGGTGGTCGGATGCAGGTTGGCAATGGTTAGAGAGTTACCGAACTGAGATGCCATCCCCACAGCCTCTATATTGGCAGTCCTGGGCAGTAACAGACGAGCATCCCGTATGCGGCGCGAGCTGGTATGAGGCAGATGCCTACGCCCGGTTTCGCGGCAAAAGGCTTCCCACAGAAGCCGAATGGGAAAAGGCTGCCAGGTGGAATCCCCACATGCATCGCAGCCAAATCTACCCCTGGGGAGACTCATCCCCAGAGCAACTCCATTGCAACCACAATCAGTTCCAAGGTATGACCACTCCTGTCAATGCTTTCCCATTGGGGCAAAGTGCCTATGGCTGCTATGACATGCTCGGTAATGTTTGGGAATGGACTGCCAGCTTGTTTCAGCCCTATCCAGCTTTTAGCAGTTTTCCTTACCCTGGCTATTCCAGTACCTATTTCGATCGCTCCCATTACGTACTTAAGGGGGGAAGCTGGGCCACTCGCCCTTGGGCATTACGTGTCTCCTTCCGCAATTGGTACTACCCCCACGTACGCCAGATTTTTGCTGGTTTTCGCTGTGCAAGGGATGCCTAAGCTGTTGGATCGATTTCTGAAATTGAGATTTCTCTCTTTGGAGATGTTTCGTACACCAACCTCACACTGCCAAAATATAACAAGCTATACCAATTGAGGAGAATTATGGCAATTTCTAAGGCTGAGTCTGAGGTTTCTAAAGCTATGCTGGGCGATCGCCTTTTTCTGGAGCGTTTAGTCAATGCAACGGACTCAGTCTATACCTCTGGTGCTGATGTAGTAAGTGGCTTGAGCCAGCAGCCTAAAACCCTACCTGCCAAGTATTTTTATGACGATCGCGGCTCCGAGCTATTCGAGCAGATTTGCCAACTGCCGGAATATTATCTAACCCGTACCGAGACTTCAATTCTGCAAGCATGTGCGCTCGACATTGCCAAAATTACGGGGCCTTGCGAACTAGTTGAGTTAGGTAGCGGTAGCGCAACTAAAACGCGGATTTTGCTGGATGCCTATACAGAGATGGGTTACCCCCTGCACTACCTTCCAATTGACATCAGCACGGGCATCTTGGAAAGCAGTGCCCTCGATCTTCTGCATGATTACCCAACCCTTAAAGTACACGGTTTAGTCGGTACCTACGAACTTGCCTTAGAACGATTAAGCCTGCCGCATTTGCCCACACGGACGATCTGTTTTCTGGGCAGTACGCTCGGCAACTTAAACAATCGGGAGTGCGATCTATTTTTCAACAGAATTGCATCTACTCTGAACAAAGGCGAGTATTTCTTGCTAGGTGTGGATTTACAGAAACCAATAGAAATACTGGAAGCAGCCTATAACGACGATCGAGGTGTAACTGCCCAATTTAACTTGAATATGCTGCGCCACTTAAATCACAGATTTGACGGTGACTTCGATCTGACTCAGTTCAACCACCAGGCATTTTACAACCTCTCCGAGCATCAGATCGAAATGCACCTGCGCAGTTTGAAACCTCAGTCTGTGAAGTTGCGATCGCTAGATCTAACAATTAATTTCGCCCCAGATGAAACAATCCGCACCGAAATTTCGCGCAAATTTGACACCCAAAAACTAACCCAAACCCTTGAAAATATTGGCCTAGCCAGAGTTAAAACCTGGACAGATCGCAATCGATGGTTTGGGCTTTTACTTATGCAAATGTCTTGAAGCGAGACGCGATCGAGCTAGTAAAAACTAGCCCTGGCGAGCTTTGAATTTGGGATTGCTTTTGCAAATCACATAAATCTTGCCACGACGGCGCACCACCTTACAGTCTTTGTGGCGAGTTTTTGCAGACTTGAGCGAACTTAGGACTTTCATGGCAGGACTATTTCAAGGTTTTAAAATTCAAAAATTCAAACACGGTCTTTTATTCTACCATAGGCCAGTAATAATTAAGCCTGAAAATTTGCGTGGGTCGCAGTAATGGTTTGATTACTTTTGCAAACCCTGCTAGGATTGAATTCTATTACACCGGGATGTAGCGCAGCTTGGTAGCGCACCTCGTTCGGGACGAGGGGGTCGAAGGTTCAAATCCTTTCATCCCGATTACTGCAAATCCTTTCCAGAAAAGCGTTTCCACCTCTTTCTGAAACCGACTTAGCACTTCGTTATTGAGAATGCACTGCTACGTTTTGCTATGGGTTGCCACATTTTAAAGGGTTTTCGGGTACGATTATGGGTACGGTATTTCGTACCCAACGTATGGGCAAAAAGAGCATTGTTAGCATTGAGCGATCGCGTCCTGAGGTTACGCTGGCGACATAACTGTAAACGGCACTGTGTGGCTCTGGGACTACAAGATAGCCTGACCAGTAGAGTTGACAGAGATATTTGGACAAAAATTTTCAGACAGCCTCCAACTTTCAGAATCTTCACGTAAGGAAAGAATAGGTCTGGTAAAAGCAGCTTGGGATTACGGCATAAAACTTAATCTCGTTCAGCGCAATCCTTGGGAAGCAGTGCTGCGCAAAATTACAGTACCACCCCAACAAGCGCCGAAGCCTTTCACTCGTGAAGAGATAGTCACTAATGTTCGATCCAGTTGATAGGGATTGAGATATTGGGTTCCTTTCGTCACCCCAACCTGCGGCTACAGCGATAGGCTAATATGGGGGCAACAATCGACGAAAACCATGACTCAATACTACCAAAAGAAAAAGTACATTTCGTAGCAATAGGCCGGGAACTGATAGTTGAATTGGCTGATTTGCCGTACCAGTTTGAATGCTTGCACCAAGTTGCTTTGCCAAACATTCCATCCACTTGATTGAGCGAGAAGGTTCCAGCAATCTATGCAGCCATTCTGTCGGAATTCCTTCCTTACCAACTGATGCCCCGACAATACCACCTACCATCGCTGCAATTGAATCGGTGTCACCGCCACATTGAACTGCTGCGATAATTGCTCCCTGGTAGTCATGTTGATGACTTAACCAAGCATGGATAGCTACGGCTACAGAATGATAGACGTATCCAGAAACACCTCCAGAAAGTCCCAATCCTGCTGCAAATTGTGGTGTGGATTCAGCTTTCTTAACACTATCTACTGCTTGGCTAATTAATGAAATTAATTGATTAGCATCGCTATCCAAACAAGAGTTTAGTTGAGCCATAAAATCATCCCCCGATACGATTGTTTGACAAGCATTTCTGGCTGCTAATGCGATCGCAAAAGCACCATATTCTGCTTTGGGATCTGTGTGCGTGATTCTTGAAGCAATCCGAACTGCTTCTCGAAGTCTATCAAGATCGCTGATAGCTACACCTAAAATTGCCGAACGCATAGCAGGACCATTTCCAGCAGAGAAAACCCCACTTTTGTTGGGAGAAACTCCGAACCATAACTTCAGGATAGAGCGTAGGGTCGCCAACCCAACTCCTGCTGGAAAACCAAGAAGCCACCAACGGAGCCGCCGAGCTAATTGATTCTGAAACTCAGCTAAATTACCGCCAGAGGCAATAAGTGACTGTGCAACGATACAAGTATGCTCAGTATCATCAGATATCATTCCAAATCCAAAGAGTAAGCGATGCTGATTCGGAAATCCAAGCAACTTAGAGGCACGATGACGAGACAAGCCTTCATAAGGAAGCCCAATTGAGTCCCCTATAGCAGTACCTAAAATTGAACCAGTGATGTGAGATGGTTTCATGAAGCTCAGGTTTCACGGGTTAACAAGCCCACCAAAGTTCTTATACCAACTCTCCAAAGTATACTACAGATTGTGTAACCCCTAAAGATGAATGCAGGGAGTAGGTCAGGAGTATACAAATGACGGCGATCGCAAGAGGTGTGGGGCTTGTTTCAGCCATAACAAATCCCTTTTACATTTTGTACTTTAGCTAGATAACGTTTGCGATCGCCGGACTCAAAACATCTTGCTAACATGATACTTTAAAGTTCCGGTGCATTGGGTTTATGGGGAGACGCACCGCTTTCCCAAAAATCCGATCTGACAGGTACCCTCGCGAGTAGATTCAGGATGGTATATTGCTCTTTAATCAGTTCTGCCTACCACAAATAACCTTTATTTTGCAAGTTCTAGTTCGACAACCCGATAGAACTCTTTCACGTGTTTAGGAGACTGAAGATGATAAACACGCTTGTTTTCCTTAGATTTATGCACGTACTCTCGGTACTTTGGAGTGAGCTTCTTATTGCACAGCCAAACCGTGTAATAACTGTTTAGCGTCCCCCTCAAGAGCGGACTATTCTCAGGCCAATTTTCTGGTGGAACTAGACAGCCTTTCAGGAATCGCTTCGTTACCCACCAATAGTGCTGGAGAACTGGCATATCCAGATAAACCAAGGTGTCTGCAACCTCCAGCCGTTCCCATACTGTATCCCACGATCCATAGCCATCAATTATCCACTGGTCTTGTTGGAGAAGTCGATCGTGGGCGGCTTTATATTCTTCGTAGGGAATTTCGCTACCGCCGGGTTTATACTTCAGAAGGTCTAAAGCGACCATAGGTAAACCTGTCATTTGTGCTAAACGTTTACTGAGAGTAGACTTCCCACCTCCAGCATTACCAAAAACAGCAACTTTATTCATGGGTATCTCCTTCATAAACCTTGCCTTTAAACTACTCTTTAGTTGAAAATTGTTTGTTATCTTCTCAAGAAGAACTTGAAAGCCAACGTTGCCCATCACCTGCCGTAGATAACCTGTGCATCATAATAGCTCAACTCTCGGCAGTCGGTGGGCATGGGCGTTGTTAGCTGGATGTTTCGTAGTGGCACTCTGAAAGCCGATGCATAGACGTTGCCTGTAACCAATAACTAAGCGCAAGGCTTTATCTACCTTAATTAAAAAGAAATGGCTTGACAGAAGAAATCATACGCTCCAACTCAGTTTTGTTATGCCTGAGAAGATCGTGCCCCCATAATCCATCAGTATTATCAGAACAATTAGCTGAAAGAGACTCTCCAATCGATTCAAAGCTCTTTCCAAGACTCTTTCTTAATTCCTCTGGATTAGATAAGACTCCAAGGACAAAAACTCTGTCCTTTACATCATCTGGAATCTGTTGCTTGACGTAATCAAGGCAACTTTCTTGTCTATCAAAATCAATAAGTAATACAAAATATCTATTCGGATACTGTCGCATTTTAGGTATAAAATTCGTTGTAAACTTCTCTACTACTACTTTCCAGCCACCGACATATGGCAAAACTTGAATCGATCGTTCGTTAAGTTGAGGATGAAGCAAAAAACCATTTGCGATGTCTGAATCAGCCTCATCTTCGGGCAATACAAGAATATGTGGAAAGTACTTGTTAACACTCATAATTCTGTATCACCAAGGATTAAGTTATCTATAAGGTCGCCGCTGATAGATACTTCGCTCAGCGATTGGATCAAAGTTGGTTCTAGATGGCTTTTCTGATCGAGCAAAAAAGTGTTTTCACTCGAAAATTTTCGGATAGCCTCCTCATTGTGTGAGGTTGCTAAAAGTTGCCCACTATTTTTAAAAGAACGTCGTAGTGAAACAACAAAATGTCCAACTTCTGATAAAGAAAGGTAGTTATCAGGCTCGTCCCAAAAGCAAAAAAGTGGGCCGTAGTATTTGTTGGCAGCTAGGGCAACTGCACAAAGGAAAAAGCATTTCTCTCCATCAGACAAGTCTTTAAATTCAATAGTCAAGTTTGTATTATTCTTTTCAAACCTGACGATCATACTCTTGAAGTCTTTGCCAACTAATTCATTTTGAATATCGCTAATATCAGGCATTACTGCTTGGAGGTATTTGTCTATCTCTTTATAAGCAGCAGGATAACGGCTAAGCAACCCTGAGAACCACTCTCCAAAATTTGAACCATCTCGCTTTGGCTCCAAAGTTTCACCGTTGGAGTCTCCAGTAATCAAGCTTGGAATTGGAGCTAGAATAATCATTCGTGCAAGCCAAGTTCTGAAAATACGTAGCGGATCGGTTTCTGATTGTTCTTGGATCACTGGAAGGGCAATAAGATGTCAATCTACTAAGAACTGAGCTTCTCGATTTCGTGAAGTAAGAGTAACTTGGGCTTCTTTTCTAGAGTAAACCGCCTCTCCTGAAACTAGCAATTGTTCTTCAAATACCCGAAGTTCTTTAAAGCCTTCGGGCAACTCCAATGCAAGCACATACTTATACAACTTGTTTTCAATTAGCACCTCTATTTCGAATCGAATTGGGACATTAGATCTATTGGGGGAAAAGTCTTTGGGTTGGACTAGCTGACTAACTCTATTGACACCTTGACCAATGCTCTGAAATAGCTCTAGTGAACTAGCAATGGTTGACTTACCCACACCATTTCTTCCAATTAAAAGTGCGGATGATATTTCCTTGAGGGAAAATTCAAAATTCTCCAGGCATCTAAAGTTATGTACGTACAGCCTTTGGAGCATAGCAAAATAACTCCGAGTTTTGGGAAATGAAGATTTTTGGGACAACCTATTTAACCAATTTACACTATCGGTAACTCTCAGCGAAGCCATGTATAGAAAGCAGAGACTTTGGGGCTTCCAGCTAACTATATATTACTATGCAAAATGCTATATAAATTCCCCATAGGGGAATTTATTCTCCTATTTGCAAAATAAATCAACCATTAGCTTTATTATCCGGCTTTTTTTGGTAATGTCCCCATCTTGGGGTTTATTTAACAAAATACAAAATAAAGTACCAAAATCTTATGCACTAATCGCTTTTTATGTTTTTGCAGTGATCCTTAGATCGAAAATTTGCGTAGTACATGTGATGGCTAGCAAAACAAAGGAGTAAAGACATGTCTGGAAGCGATGATAACAGCAGTGGTGGTGGCAGAGATGATACTCTACCCGGTGATGTTCGACACTCTGGTCTCGATGATGGTGCGAACCACGACCTGTTCGACGATCGCGGCAACCACTTTGAAATTGACGACAGAGGAAACCACTTTGAAATCGACGATCGCGGCAACGATCGCTTCGTTGGGAACGATGCCAACGAGGATTTTCACGGTGGTATGGGTGATGACGATCTATTCGGCAATGGCGGCGATGACAGTCTTTCGGGTAGTAGAGGCAGGGATACGCTCGATGGCGGCATCGGCGATGACAGCATGCTTGGCGGCAGAGGTGCCGACGATCTGATTGGTAGAGAAGGCGACGATTTTCTCCATGGCAATCGGGGCGATGATATCCTGAATGGCTTTGGCGGTGGTGCAGGAGAAGTCGATACCTTGCAAGGAGGGTTGGGTGCCGACATTTTTGTCCTAGCTGATGCGAACGGTACTTTCTATGGTGCTGACGACTCTTTTGCCATAGTTCTGGATTTCTCTGGAGCAGAAGGAGACACAATTCAGTTGAGTGGTGGTGCCGCTAACTACAGGTTAGAGTTCGATTTCAGTAATAGTTCCTCTGGAGATACTTTACTGCGGCGCAGCGACAATAACGATCTAATCGCCATCTTCACAGATACGACATCGATCGATCTATCTCTGGATGCTATTTTTGTTTGATTGACTGACTTGCTAATTGGCGCAACGCGATCGCCCAAATAAATTCCCCCGAGTAAACAAACCAGGTCGATAAAAATGCTTGGGAATGCTCTAGTTTTCTGGTTAAATGAGATCCGATTCACTACCAGCTTACTTTCAGTCGCCTGTGGACGCACCACCCTCCGATCTGGAGTTATTCCGGGCATTGCAGACTAGACAGCCCTTAGTCCTGGGGCAGTTATACGATCTCTATGGAGACATTATGTACAGTCTGGCGTTACGAATTCTCGGCAATCCTCAGGAAGCAGAAGATTTGGTGCAGGAGATTTTTTTATCCCTGTGGAGAGCCTGTACTTTTAACCCCGATCGCGGCTCTTTTAAAACTTTTCTATTAGTGCTGGTGCGATCGCGGGCGATCGATCGGTTGCGATCGCAGAAGAAGACGCGAACTATGCTAGAACGATCTGGCAAAGAGATAACGGACAAACAGTTCAGCAGTGCTCCTTTGGATGAAGTTGCTGCCGATGAAGTAGGTCAACGGGTGCGCTTAGCGCTCGCCAATTTGCCAGAAAACCAGCGTCAGGCACTTGAGATGTCTTATTTTGAGGGACTGACGCAACGGGAAATATCCGATCGTTTAGAAGTTTCGCTCGGAACCGTGAAAAGCTGGTTTCGACTGGGTTTTACGAAGCTACGACAATCGCTAGAAGATCTCATAAATTAGCTCATTAAGTTAAATTCGCAAGCTCATAAGTTAAATTTCACATCCTATGCCGCCATCCTCTCCCCAAGAACCAATACCCGAACACCTGGAGGAATTAATGGTGGGATATGTTCTTAACGCGCTTTCTCCTGAGGAAGCGGCGGAGTTCGAGCGCTACCTGCAAGCAGATCCGAGTTTAACGACAAAAATGAAGCAACTAGAGGAAGTCATCGGACTCATCGGACGTACGCCTCCTCTAGTTGCTGCCCCCGCAGAACTAAAAAACAGGATTATTAAAGCTGCTCAAGCCCAGGTCGGTATTTTCGAGCGTTTGCGCCTTACTTTACCAGCGATAAAACTCCCAGCGATAAAATGGCGCAGAATTGCGGCTATAGCTCTTGCTCTGGTTGCTGTAGGAGTCGCGATCGATAATTACCAACTGCGCCAGAAGTTAGCCTTACAGAAAATGTCCGGCAGCAAGGTTGAAGAGTCCGAACTATACGTGTTTCACCTTAAAGGAACGCCTGCAGCCAGCACTTCTATGGGAAGTGTCATGTTAGATTTACATGCTGGCAGGGTTGTGTTTGCTCTGCAAAACCTGCCTCCCTTACCAGAGGGAGAGGCATATCACCTGTGGGCATTTATGGAAGGCAAAAAGATTCTCTGTGGCCGGTTTAATACCACTCCCAGCGGTCAAATTGTCACTACGCTACCAGTCGAGCTGAAGGAATATACCAATCCTGTCAAGTTTGTCCGTGTATCTAGGGAATCAACTACCACACCCCCGAATCCCCAAAAAAAGGCTCTGGTCATGACCAGCGAGTCTTGAGGCTTTCTTAAAACGAAGGTAAAGGCGGCATTTCTGGGATGCTCTCTAGCTGGCGATCGGAGATTTGCTGGACGCTTTCCCACCTGTAGCCCAAAGCTTCAAAGGTGCGAGCGTTGGGAATCAAGCGCCGCCGCCCCGAACTGATCACGTAGATGGCAGCACTACTACCTTTGAGTAAAGTACCATCCTGGAAAATTATTCGCCCAGTCAGTGGCGGCAGCTCTGGAATGGCACTGAGCGCGCGATCGCTAATTGTCTGCACGTTTTCCCACTTGTAGCCCAAAGCCTTGAATGTGGCTTCATCGGGAATCAACCTACGCTTATTGCCACTGATGACATAAACTGCTGGCAAGCTGCCCTTCAAGAGAGTTCCGTCTTTAAAAGAGAGAGAATTAAGAGATAAAGGTGCGTATTCTGGCAGGGACTTCATCTCTCGATCGGATATCTGTCGGACATCTTCTTGTTTGTATCCTAGCGACTCAAATGTCTTCGCATCTGGAATCAACCTGCGCCCGCCCAGGCTAATTAGATAAACGCGATCGCTGCTATCTTTAACCAGCGTGCCATCTTTAAAGTCAGGATTGCTTTTGAGTAAAATTGGTGGTAGCTCTGGAATCGCTTTGAGCTGCTGTTCTGGAATCTGCGTGACTTTTTCCCACCTGTAGCCGAGTGCGTCGAAGGTGGCAGGATTGGGAACGAGCCGCCGCCGCCCCGCATTAATTACATATACAGGGGTAGGAGTGTCACCTCTGACCAAACTACCTTCTGGCAATTTAGGTAAAGCCACGGAGGGAGACATAACTGTTGGCTTAGATGGCTGTAGCGATCGAGGAGAAGAGCGTTTAGAAGAATTCGGTTGAGGTTGGGCATATAGCGAGTAAGGAGCGATCGCGCTAGTAACGATCGCGACACTGGCACTCGTAACACCGATCGCTATACTTGCCAAAACACCTTGCAGAGTTAATGCTGCGGCGATCGAGGGTAATTTTTTCATAGGTAACCACAGCAAAACCAACCACTTACAGCTCTTTCCCATTTTCTTTACAACCAGAGCAGGCTGAGTAATATATCAACACATTTAGCAATAATTATTTACCATGATTTTCGGAAATCTCGTCATCTTTGCGATCGCGATCGCCAGCACTAATTGCCTTAGCATCCGCACTCCCGTCTTGCAGTTCTCCAGAGGGCAATGCATCTAAACTATCTGATTCCTCTGCCATGAGTTTGTGCCCGTAGAAATGGTTGAAAAGTATCCGACCGATTCCCGCTACAGGTGGTGCAATTATCGCCCCCACTACACCCAGCAGTTCCGCACCCACAATAATTGACAGCAACAACTCAAACGGATCGAGGTTGAGATATGGCCCCACCAACCAGGGTTGCAGGATAAATGCCTCAATCTGCTGCAATACGAATGATATGCCAACTACGGCAATGACTTTGCCAACTCCCATCCCCCAAGCGGCAATCACCATAGGAATTAACCCCAAGATCGGGCCAACAAAGGGGATTAGATTAGATACCGCTACCAGTAATCCTAAAGCCCCCGCAAACGGAACGTTTAAAAACGCCAGTGCCAGATAGGTGCAAAATCCCAACAATGCCGAGGTGCCAATTCTGCCTAAGACATACGCACCAAGGCAGCGGGTAATCGGAGGAATCAACGTGTAGACCTGAGCGCGTACCTCAGGAGCAAATGGTCTGAGTACCTTACGCAATAGCTCCTTGGCATGGACTACCATGTAGCCTGTAATCAACATACTGAGCAAGGTTACGCCCAGAGCATTAATCAGGCTAAGCGTGAAGTTAACCGTCTGGCTTGCCAACTCCTTGCCAAACGCTTGGACTTGATCCAGGATGACTTTCGGCTGTAATAGTTCGGTAAGTCGTTGTGGATCGATATTAAAAATTGGCTGAGTGGGAACTGGAATTTGCTTGACCAGTTCCGGTAAATTTGTAAAAAACAGACCTAACTCTGCAATTATTCTGGGCGCAGGTGCTATGGTCAGCACGATAATGAGTAAAACGCCCAAATAGATAATCGAGATCGCCACACCTCGGCGAATGCGATATTTCTCCATGCTTTCGACTAGTGGCGTAATTGCCCCAGCAAAAAACAGGCTGCCCAGCATAAGCTGCATGGTTTGCCTGAGGACAAAGGCGAGGTAGATCGCGAGTAGTGCAATCAGGCCGCGCCGGAGGTAACGCCAGATTAGTTCTTTGTTATGTAACACGAGCTAGACGAACCTGTGAATTTGCGGAATGCTAAGAGCCTCTGCCGGGTAATCTCATGCCTTCAGCAGCTTGACGATATAACTCCACTTCCGCCGTGAAATCAATCGGCAGTACCGCGACAACATTCTCATGAGGACGTGGAATAATCACCCAAGTTTCCAGGACACCACCGTAAGCAGTTTCTGCTGCCACTATACCTGCATCCATTGAGGTTTTGACTTCAGACACATCGCCCCGAATCAAAACACAAAACCTAGCACTTCCACACCTGAGGTACCCCACTAAAGTTACCCGACCAGCCTTAACCATTGCATCTGCTGCGGCCAAAACTCCTGGAAAGCCTTTTGTCTCCAGTGCGCCAACTGCCTGCTGTGCCATTCTATGAAATCTCCTGTGATAAATTTCTGCGATCGCTGGGTTTTTATTGTACGAGTTTTGGTTACTTAGCGGAACGGTAGATCGACATCCGTGTAGTCAAGTGGCAAGACTCCTATAACATTTTCAGGTGGATTGGGCACGATGTAGTGAGTAACTACCTCGCCACCATAAGTCTTATTACCTGCTTCAATACCTGCTTCCATTGCAGGCTTGACTTCCGAGACGCTACCGCGTACCGCCACGATAAATCTGGCACTCTCTGCCAAACTAAAATGTACGAGCGTAACCTTGCCACCCTTGACCATGGCATCAGCCGCCGCTAACACTGCCGGAAAGCCATTTGTTTCTATTACTCCAACTGCAACAGGCATCGGAGATCTCCTAAACGATCTGTCTAAAATATGTACCAGGTTAATTCTAAGAGGCAATGGTCGTTATTTTTTGTTTTTTAAGCTCACCCACGACTCATTTTTAAATTGGTATTAATTTAACTCAAGCCGATCTACCTGGCCGAAACTAGAGAGTGTAGTTAAAAAAAAGGCTAAGCCAGCTTTCGTTATGGGAGCGTTACCAATGATTGCTTTAACAGGGTGTAAGTTGCAGCCAGTAAAATAGATAAAGCATTGATTTATTGACTATGAACTTGACCCCCAGTCAAATTTGGTTTGCGATTGGTTTGGCGCTGCTGCTGCTGGAGTTGCTCGTACCTTTGCCGACTTTCCTGATTGCTGGAGCAATGGGTTTGAGTGCGGTAATCGTGGCTCTAATTGCTTTGGTAGTGCCTTTTACAATCGTTCACGTTGCTGTTTGGATCGCTCTAGCGGTGGCATTTACCCTGGTTATTCGACGTTTTGTGCCTCGCGATTCTAAAAGACTGGCAGAAGCCGCAGAGGGAGTGACGCTGACAGAAATTCCGGCTGGTCAGAGCGGACGGGTGCAGTACGAAGGGGTTTCTTGGAAAGCCCGTTGCGATGATGTGAGGGTTGCCATCCCTGCTGACCAAAAAGTACACGTACTGCGTCGGCAAGGAACAACCCTGATCGTGATGCCTGAAAAATGGTTGGCGGCACACGAGCATGAATATGAATAACCCACCTATAGCAATCGCAAATGATTTGTGAAAAAGGGGGTGTGGGGCTGCGCCCCACGCAGGGGTTCTACCCCTGCACCCCGCTCATAAATGACTTAGGATTGCTATATCAATACCAACATGGAGGAGCAAGAGAAATATGGACTTTTTTGGTGGCTTGACTGCTTTTATAGTCGTCAGTTTTGTGGCTGGATGGAATTCGATCAAAGTAATTAGTCAAGGCGAGGAAGCTTTGATAGAAACCCTTGGTAAGTACAGTCGCAAGCTCTCGCCAGGTCTGAATTTCATTACGCCGGTGATGGATAGGGTTGCCTATCGCAATACAGTTAAGGAACAGGTGTTAGATATTCCACCGCAGCAGTGCATCACCCGCGATAATGTTTCGATTACGGCAGATGCCGTGGTGTACTGGCGGATTGTCGATATGGAAAAAGCTTGGTATCGCGTCGAAAATCTGCGCCAGGCCATGACTAATATCGTGCTAACCCAAATTCGAGCCGAGCTTGGCAATTTGGAACTCGATCAAACTTTTACCGCCCGCAGTCAAATCAATGAGATCCTGCTACGCGATCTCGATGAAGCCACCGATCCCTGGGGCGTTAAGGTAACGCGGGTAGAGCTACGCGATATTCTGCCTGCCAAAGCCGTGCAGGAATCGATGGAACTGCAAATGACAGCAGAGCGCAAAAAGCGATCGGCCATTTTAACCTCTGAAGGCGAGCGGGAAGCTGCGATCAACAAAGCCAGAGGTCAAGCCGATGCCCAAATCCTTACCGCTGAAGCAGCCCAAAAAGCTGCCATCCTGGAAGCAGAGGGTGTCAAGCAGGCAAGAATCCTGAAGGCGGAGGCGGAGCGCCAGGAAAAAATCCTGCGATCGCAAGGTACGGCTCAGGCATTACAAGTTCTGCTGCAAGCTAGCAAAGATAACCCACAGGCAAAGGAAATCCTGCAATTCCTGTTGGCACAAAACTACATTGATATGGGCACAGTAGTGGGCAGCAGCGGTAGCAGTAAGGTTTTATTTATGGATCCCAGAGCGATCGCCTCGACGCTGGAGGGCATCAAATCCGTAGTCGGCGATGCCAACACCCTGGCTAGTCTAGATACTGATGCAAATTTAGGCGATCCAAATACTTGGACGAGATGATCCGTCCGCAAGCAGATCGTCCCGATCTGATAATTACTTCTAGCAGTACATGCCAGAATTACGAACGGAATGTTAAGTTAGTATAAAGAAACTGCAATATTGCAATCAATAGCCCTACCCCACGATCTAAATGGCAAGATGTGTAATCAACCGAAGGGCAGAGTTTTCTGCCAGTCATCGGTACTGGCTGCCTGAGCTTTCAGCATCAGAAAACGAAGCAAGATTTGGGGCTTGTACGAATTTCCCAGGTCACGGTCATAATTATGTCCTCTACGTGTCAATGGAGGGCGATATAGATGACAATGGTATGGTTTTGAACCTGTCGGATGTCAAGCATACGATCGCCAGAGAAGTTGTTTCCCAACTTAACTTTAGCTATCTCAATGCCGTTTGGCCGGAGTTTGAACAAACCCTTCCCACGACCGAGAATATTGCCAGGGTAATTTGGCAGCGACTGTCGCCTCACCTCCCCTTAGTGAATATTCAGCTATTTGAACATCCCAAGCTTTGGGCAGACTATCAAGGTAAAGACATGCAAGCACATCTTACAGTTAGCACTCATTTTTCCGCCGCGCATCGACTGGCTTCAGATCGCCTCAGTCTGGAAGAAAATACGGCGATCTACGGCAAATGCGCTCGCGTCCACGGACACGGCCATAATTACCATCTGGAAGTCACGATCGCAGGTGAAATGGACCCTCGTACAGGCACGATCGCCGATCTGGTAGCGTTTCAGGCAGCAATCGATCGCCATGTAGTCGAACCAATGGATCACACGTTTTTGAATAAAGATATTCCTTATTTTGCCGAGGTTGTCCCCACCGCTGAAAATATTGCCGTCTACATTCAAAACGTTCTGACCGAACCCATCCGCCAAATTGGTGCGGAACTGTATCGCATTAAGCTGATCGAAAGCCCCAATAACTCCTGCGAAGTCTACGGCCCTTCCTTGCGCGAACAAATCCGGTCTTTAGAAGAAGCGATCGCTAAGTCAGTGCTAGTTTAATCCCAAATCCCGTTTTATTCCCCCTTTTTCTTGTTTGTTCGTGTAGCTGCGACTTCAGTTACCAGACAATATAGGGGACGTTAAGCTGGGCATTTCCAAGGCGATCGCGCCCAAGCGTCCTTTGCGAAAATCGTGCAGGATTTGGTTGGCAACCCGATCTGAGTTGCCAGCATAGCGATCGCTTTGTGCCAGAGTCAGAATAAAGTCCATACCCGATCCGATCTGCGGATCTTGCATGTCTAATCCGTAGCGCTCGGCAAGCGGTACTCCTAGCTCGCTCAGCAACTCGATCGCAGCAGCGGCTACCAGAGAGCAATCGTAGGCGGCTTGTCCGATATCATCGCAGATCGCCAGCTTGATTGCGGCTTCGCGATCGTCCAGTAGAGGTGGCAGAATACCTGGTGTATCGAGCAATTCGATCTGGTCGGAAATGCGAATCCAGCGCAGTTGCCGCGTCACGCCAGGACGGTTAGCGCTTTCGGCGACTCGCCGTTTGAGCAAGCGATTAATCAGAGCGGACTTACCCACATTGGGAAACCCGATTACAACCGCACGCACGGGGCGGGGCAACATGCCCCGACTGCGTCGCCTCTGGTTGACACTATCGCCCGCTGCCTGTGCTGCCTTGAGTAGTGCCTGCACTCCTTTACCCGATTGGGCATCGGTGAAATAAACCGTACGGCCCTGTTGGTTAAACCATTGCAATAGCTGCGATCGCTCCGAACTGGAAATCATGTCCATGCGATTGAGAACCAGCAGGTGCGATCGCCCTTCAACCCAGTACTTCATTTTGGGGTGATGGCTGGCGAGGGGAATGCGTGCATCCCTGACTTCGATCGCAACATCAACGCGTTTGAGTTGCTCGCTTAGCTCTTTTTCCGCTTTAGCGATGTGACCTGGATACCATTGGATCGGAGCAGACATAAGTGATCGAGAATAGTTAAAAATTGATGGTAACTAGAAGCAAAATCTTACAGTTGCTTAACTAAGCTAGAGGCAAATAGGATTAAATGCTTATATCAAAGTTTACAATTTAGTAAAGGTTTAAAAATTTTTATATTAATTATGGGTCAACTCTTTCGCCAAAGATTTACAACAATTGTGAATCGTGCTTGTGTTCGTATTAGCATTGGTGCGATCGCGCTCGTACTATTCTTGAGCGCTACTTTAGTAAATCCTGCACCAGCAAAGGCTATAGATGCACCAGAACTTTTGCCCACCCACCCAACTAACGTGATCGATCTGGGTCGGTTTCTGAGTGATTTTCAAGAGGCTGAGCTGGATAAAGAACTAACAAAATTCGAGCAAAAAACTGGTTGGAAGTTGCGCGTATTGACCCAAGTGGATCGTACTCCAGGTCGAGCCGTTAAGGATTTCTGGGGTTTAAACGAGCGTAGTGTCATGTTAGTAGCAGACTCTAGCCGGCGCAATCTACTCAACTTTAACGTGGGCGACAGCGTCTACGATCTCTTACCTCGAGTCTTTTGGATCGAGTTACAGTCTCGTTACGGCAACCAATTCTACGTGCGCGATGAGGGATACGATCGCTCGATCTTGTCATCGATCAATGCCATTGAAACCTGTCTGGCAAACGATGGCTGTAAGGTAGTACCAGGCTTGCCACAGGAACAGTGGATTTTGACCCTGCTAACCTCAATTTTAGGTGGTTTCATTTTTGGCTATGCGGGTCACCCTCGCAAGGACGGGGAGGTATTTGCTTGGCGGTGGGCACTGGTGATGACACCACTGTGGGGCATGTTATTTATTGCCTTTGGCATTGGTCCCGTAATATCGCGTACGGGTGACTGGTTACCAATTGTCCGTAACGTAGCTGGCTTTGTCGGTGCCGCGATCGTGGCCTATCTGATTCCTTCGCCTAAGCGCGCTCCCACAGCACCTGACAATCAGTAGATCTCTAGCGATCTTCTTTGTCCTGCGCAGGTGGATTGAATCTGCTGTCTGCAATCTCAATCATGCGATCCACTGAATGTTCGGCAATAAATTTGCGTGCTGTTGCTAAATATTCTAAGTGCGGGCATTTATCGCCCAGAATGCAACCGTTAACGCATTCCTCTTTGCAATTTACAGTACTCATTGACCCTTGTGTCGAAATAAATTTAAGAATCGCCATCCTGAAATTAGTAGCAAGAACCGTAAAGCTAATTGCTATCAGCAGCGTCACCTTACTCTCCCCACAAAGCGATCGCAGGATGGGAACGTCTGTAATGTAGGCGATCCTGTATCCAAACCTCAATACCACCTAAGCAATAATTAACGCAGGACTTTCAACAAAAGGAGGCACCCTAACATCAAATGAAGAAGGGTTAGCGAGTCATAATTATTAGCTAATATCCTCCCATGCTGCCCATCCTCAGAGGTTTCCCTCCTTCCGGGCAAACGAATCTCACCTATACCTCGTGGAGTACATCTTTCTCAATCGCTATCCCACATCTGTCGAAAAGCGACTTCCAGACTCCGCACGAACCCCTTGAGATCGAATAGAGGCAAGCGATCGCGATTTTCCTGCAAACGATTGCGAATTTCTGCCAGTTCTTGAGGATGAGTAGCTAGATGAATTGCCTTTTGTAAATATGTTTCGGTGCGATCGCAGATCAGATCTTCCAAACCCGCCGCCGCGCAGATACTCGCTCCCATCCGCGAAGCATTTGTATTTCCCAACTTCGTCAATAGGGGAACCCCTGCCCACAATGCCGCCGTTGCCGTCGAACCCGCATTATAGATAAACGTATCGAGATATAGATCTGCCAGGCGATATCGCGCCATATATTCCGCATGGGGTAATTTCTCTGTGAAAATCAGGCGGGCTGGGTCAATGCCATGCCGGGTAGCGTGCGATCGCAGGTTATCCGTTATCCTGGGCGCGCTGCCAGTCAGCCATAACACCGCATGGGGCACTGCCGTTAAGATCTCCATCCACGCGCCAAACACCTCTGGTTCGATTTTGTAATGGGAATTGAAGCAGCAAAAGACAAATGCCAATTCCGGTACGCCAAACTCGGAGCGAGTCATGGCGCGATCGGAGATTTCTAGCGGCGAAGCGCCAAAGGCGTGGGGTAGATAGATAATCTCTTCTGTATAAGAAGCGGCGATTTCCGGCGAGATTAACCAGCGATCGGCGATCGCGTATTGCATGAAATCGGCTCCCATCGTATCGGGATAGCCCAGAAACTGCGCCTGAATAGGAGCGGGCTGCAATGCCAGAATCTCAGAGCCGTTATTCACCGTATAGCCAGCTAGATCGATTAAAATCTGAATGCCATCGGCATGAATTCTCCGCGCCGCTGCTTCGGTCGAAAGGAGCGAAAGATCGACAAATACATCGCAATGCTCGCGAATATGCTGGGTAATGCGATCGTTGAAATCCACAGTGGAATAGACATAAACTTCAAATTCCTCGCGATCGTGATATCGAAACATATCATGAACTAAGCGACCGACAGCGTGTTCGCGAAAGTCGGGCGAGATATAACCGACGCGCAGTTTTGGGGTTTGGTCGCGCAAATGTTGAAAATTTAATCGCTCTCGCGTTTTAGCAGCCGCTTGCTGAATATTAAGCGCAAATTCCCGTGCGGCGGAGTGGTGTAACGACAGGGGAAGAGGAAACGAGCTGAGTACAAAGGGATTGATCGCACCAGGCGATGTTTTAGATGGAGATTGGATATAGTCGATAATTGCTTGCTGGCGACGATCGTAATCGCTCCAGTCGCATAATCTGCGATAGATAATGCTCTCTAAAATATCATAAGTTTCGCCATCCTGAGGATGAATTTGTCGCAAGATGGTATAGGAATTGAGAGCTTCTTCTAGCTTTTCCTGATACTCATAAATTAGAGCTAACTGAAAATGAGCCTGGTGGTAGTTGGGACGCAACTCAACTACTCTTTGAAAGTGGTCTACCGCCGCCCCCAAGCGTCCCTGCTGCTTATAGATCGTCGCCAGATTAAAATGGGCGGGAACGTAGTCGGGTTTAAGCTGTAAAGCCTTGATGAATCCTGCTTTTGCCCTTTCCAGTTCGTCATCCAACTGCCAGGTGCTAGCGAGGTTAGAAATTGCCTCCCCAAAGTCGGGTTTAAATCGCAGCGCCTGCTCGTAGAAAGTTTTTGCTTCCGATACCTTTCCTCGCTGTTGCAACATCGTTCCCAAATTATTGCAAGCTCCCCAATGACCGGGCTGGAGTCGAATCGCTTCCCTCAAAGATAGTTCGGCCTCTTCTCCCATATTGTAGTGTTTGGCATAGCGAGCGCGATCGAACAATGCCTGGGCAGGGTCTACAATCGATGCGGGGCGATCGGCGAAAGGAGGGGTTTGCGGCGCGTGAATTTGGGTTTGCCCTTGGTCGTCTTGATAAAGATATACCGTTTGCACTTGCGGATTCATCATCAACACCGCTGTAGACAAATTGCTGACACCATGTACCAATATCTGACACCGCGCCAGCAGCAATGCATCCATCAAAACCTGTTTCCCTAAATACGACCCTCGATACTCGCGATTCCAATGGATTTCTTGACGGGCTACCGCAGGCGATCGCGCCGCTTCAGCTTGGTAAATCAGGCGATCGTCAAAAGCTTCTGAAAAAGCAGCGATCGCATCTTCCTCATCTGTCGCCAAAAAGACTCGCACCTTGCCTGTTGAAGGCATAACTTTGCGAATAGCATCGATAATATTGGGAATCGGCACGGGCTGTAAATAGAAATCCTCAACCCGATGTAGTTGGTGTCGTTTATGCACGCCGATGCAAAAATATCCATCCATTAGTTCTGCGTAGATCCGCTCCGCTTCAGCCTGCAACTCCGACCTGACTCGAATGAATTCTGTAAAAATCTGCCCGTAGCGATTTCTTACCGATTGAAAATCAGTTCCCAAATACATCAAATGAGCGCCTGCCCCTGTCATCGTGAAATCTATATACAGATCCTGTACGACTGCATCTGCCACTGGCACTGCATTAGAAATCGGTTCAAAGAAAATTTCCCAAATATTTTCTCCGATCGCATCGCCATAGCGAAACGCTGATTCCGTTCCCGTATACATCCAATCCACCCAGACATTACATTCTCGATCGATCCTGGATAACCAGTTGAGCACTTTATTAAAGTTCGAGAAGAATCCGCCGTCCTGGTGGGATTTAATTACCAGATTTTTGTATTCCAGGCGGATCGATTCTTCTTCTTTTAGAGGTTTTGAGTCCGTTACCCGCGCAGTCGCTTCCTGCAAAGACTCCGAGGCGATCGCCCGTGCCATCTCTTCCTTTGGAGGTTCCGAGATAGCCCGTCCAGTCTCCTCTTGCAAAGGCTCCAGAGTGATTAACTGGACGATCTCTTCCGTTTGGAATCCCAGTGCCATCGGGCGCTTCACCTGTGGCAACACCTGCACGTCATAGAGTTCGGTGATGATGCCCTCAAATCGGAACCAGTGAGCGATCGCACCCGTCCGCAGGTCGATCGCCATCAAGCCGCATTGCGGGTCGGTATCCTTTGCCATCAGTCGATCGTCTAACGGCAAGCCTGAAAACGTGCGATCGCCTCCCCTCGGTTTTGAGAGTCCAACAATGGCATAGTCTTGATGAAAGGCCAAGCCCCGCAAAAAACCAGGACAAAAGGCAATGGCTTCAAACTTACCCGCCTGTAAGTCCACATAGCCAAATTCCCCCGTGCCGGAGTTGAGCAACCACAGGCGATCGCGATACCAGCGCGGTGAGTGCGGCATGGACAATCCTGTAAATATAATCTCACCGGAAGGAACATCGATGACGCAACCTCCATTCCGGCGGCGATCGCGCCAGCCATCAATCGCATCGGAACGGCTGCAAGAGGTGGTATACTTTGGCTTCCCCTCCACCATTGCCAATCCATTCAAATGGCAGCGATCTTCGTTGATAATTTTAGAGATAAAGTTGGGTTTCCAGATCGGCTTGCAGCTATGGCGATCGCTGAGCGTTGCCAGGCAGTTTAGCATCGTGCTGGCGAAAATCAATTTACCAGTATCATCCACTACCAGATCGTGAACGTCCAGATCGCCCGTAGTATAGCCAATGCGCGGTATATAAAGCTTATCGTAGCCGTTATATGCCTGTCCCGCTTCCAACACATTATCGATCTGCCAGATCTGATACTTGGTGCTGAGATACATGCGTTCTGTTGTAGCATATAGGCCCATTGCGCGATCGAAAATGCGCTCAAAACCTGAAACGCTACCATTTTCTGGATTCACCCCCAATAGCATCAGGCGACTGGTCTGATAGGTCGTGCAAGCGAGGCTTATCTGCTCCCTTGCCAGCCAATCCGTGAAGTAGCGATCGCAAAACATTTCCATTGGCAAATATCCTGGCGGTTAGCGGTCAGCTTTCAGCAGTCAGCTTTTTCGGTCTAACGCTGATTAAGTATTGCATTTAGATATAGCACAGATGTACTCAAGTGCATGTATGGCTGTAGCCACTAGGCTTAGGACGGGGTGCAGGGGTAGAACCCCTGCGTGGGGGCACACCCCCCACACCCCCTGTCCTAACAGATCTGTCTACGGCTATAAATATAGCGTTTTTCAACTGAGAACAGGTTTTATAGCGTTTTTCAATTAAGAACAGGTTTTATTGACGGGGTGAAGGGGTAGAACCCCTTCTTGGGGGCAACGCCCCCAAACCCCCTTCTCGTTTTCATCTGAAAACCGCTATATTGATGGGGTGAAGGAGTGAAACACGGTACAAACAAAGTCTGCCTGCGCAGACTCTGAGGAAAGGGGCTATACAGATCGGGATTTGGGATCGGATTAGGAGCAGGATTTAAGCTTAGACCTGTGCAAAAGAGGCAGGAGTTGGGACATTCCCCTGCACCACGGCAACTAGATCGGTGCCGAGATAGAGCGCCGTGCCGGAAGCGATGCCACCAGGCATCACTCCGCCAATCGTCAGCGTATCGCCACTATGAGTTTGAATTACATCGCCCGCGCCGAAGTCGGTGATGAGAACATAGTCGGATATCCCATTGCCAAAGTAATAGGTTCTGGTACTATCGCCTAAGATAAAGCGATCGCTCCCTGCGCCACCAGTCAATCTGTCTATCTCATTCAGCCCAAAGCCACTGGTAGGATCGGCTCCAGTTAGAGTGTCATTGCCGTTACCTCCCAGTAACGTATCGTTGCCGAGTCCGCCAATGAGAATGTCGTTACCATCGCCTCCATTAATGGAATCGTTGCCAGCCAGACCGGATAAGGTGTCCAGACCGCCCAAGCCGGAAATCGTGTCGTTGCCTGCGGTGCCTGTCAGAGAATCGTTGCCAGTGCCGCCGACAATGATATCGTCGTTAACAATCGCACCCGCTGCCATTGCAGTGCCAATTACCGCTCCATTTGTAGGGTCGGAGAGGGTAATTGTGAAGTTCTCATCTGGTTCCACCACGGCATCGCCCAAGACATTAATGGTGATGTCCTTGCTGGTTTGCGATGCTGTAAAGCTGAGCGTACCTGAGGGCAAAATACCACCACCAAAATCCGTTGCATTAACGGGATTGCCTCCACTGCCCGTCACTGCCCAGTTCACGTTGTTCGCACCAGTCGTATCGCCCGTGCGCGTCACTGTAAATGTAAAGGCTTTATTGCCGCTATTCCCTTCAGTTTGATTGGCATTCTTGGGAGCGATCGCAAGGGTGGGAACAGTATCGTCGTTGAGAATTGTGCCTGTAGCTGTTGGTACGGCGATCGGCGATCCGTCTGAAGTGCTGACGAGCGCCACGGTGAAGTCCTCATCCAGCTCGTTAACAATATCTCCTCGCACCTGGATATTCAGGATCTGGCTGGTTTGTCCTGCGAAGAAGGAAAGATAACTAGAGGGGAAGAAACCGCCAAAGTCATCGACATTGGCAGGATTGGTGCCGCTGCCGCTGACGGCATAGTTTACCAGTGCAAAATTGTTGATATTGACATTGCGACTGACATTAAATGTGAAATTTTTATAGCCAGAATTACCTTCTGTTTGGCTGGCGTTGACGGCAGTTATGGCGAAGCCTGAGCGGATAACGTCGTCGTTTTGAATCGTACCAGTCGCAGTAGCGGTAGTAATGTTTGCGCCAGATGGGTTGGAGAGCGTGACAGTGAAGTTCTCATCTGGTTCTACTGTGGTGTCACCGCTGACGTTTACGGTAATCGTTTTGCTGGTCTCGTTGGCAGTGAAGTTGACCGTGCCACTGGGAAACGTGCCGCCAAAGTCGGTGGCATTGGCGGGATTGGCTCCCGAACCCGCAACCGTCCAGGCGGCAGAGGAAGTTCCACTGGTATTGCCTGTGCGCGTCACGGTAAACGTGAAGGCTTTGATCCCGCTATTGCCTTCGGTTTGGCTGGCATTGGCATCGGCGCTAATTGCCAGCCCAGCGTCATCGTTTTGAATCGTACCAGTCGCAGTAGCGGTAGTAATGTTTGCTCCAGATGGGTTGGAGAGCGTGACAGTGAAGTTCTCATCTGGTTCTACTGTGGTGTCACCGCTGACGTTTACGGTAATCGTTTTGCTGGTCTCGTTGGCAGCGAAGTTGACCGTGCCCGTGGGAAACGTGCCGCCGAAGTCGGTGGCATTGGCGGGATTAGCTCCCGAACCCGCGACCGTCCAGGCGGCGGAGGCAGTACCGCTGGCATCTCCGGTGCGGTTCACTGTGAAGGTGAAGGCTTTGGTGCTGCTGTTACCTTCCGTTTGGGTAGCGCTGGCATCGGCGCTAATTGCCAGCCCAGCGTCGTCGTTTTGAATCGTACCAGTCGCAGTAGCGGTAGTAATGTTTGCTCCAGATGGGTTGGAGAGCGTGACAGTGAAGTTCTCATTGGGTTCTACTGTGGTGTCACCGCTGACGTTTACAGTAATCGTTTTGCTGGTCTCGTTGGCAGCGAAGTTGACCGTGCCCGTGGGAAACGTGCCGCCGAAGTCGGTGGCATTGGCGGGATTAGCTCCCGAACCCGCGACCGTCCAGGCGGCGGAGGCAGTACCGCTGGCATCTCCGGTGCGGTTCACTGTGAAGGTGAAGGCTTTGGTGCCGCTGTTACCTTCCGTTTGGGTAGCGCTGGCATCGGCGCTAATTGCCAGCCCAGCGTCGTCGTTTTGAATCGTACCAGTCGCAGTAGCGGTAGTAATGTTTGCTCCAGATTGGTTGGAGAGCGTGACAGTGAAGTTCTCATCTGGTTCTACTGTGGTGTCACCGCTGACGTTTACGGTAATCGTTTTGCTGGTCTCGTTGGCAGCGAAGTTGACCGTGCCTGTGGGAAACGTGCCGCCGAAGTCGGTGGCATTGGCGGGATTGGCTCCCGAACCCGTCACCGCCCAATTAGCAGAGGAAGTGCCGCTGTTATCGCCCGATCGCGTCACTGTGAAGGTGAAAGCTTTTGTACCGCTATTGCCTTCGGTTGCATTGGCGCTAGCATCGGCGGCGATCGCTAAAGTAGAAGAACTATTGAGCAAGACGGAGACGTTGCTGCTGCTTTGGTTCGCGGCGGCTAAGTCGGGCTTGCCATCGCCGTTGAAGTCGCCTACGGCCACGGATCTGGGATTACTCCCCACTGCAAAAGTGGTTTGGCTGCTGAAACTGCCACTGCCATTGCCCAGCAAGATGGAGACGTTGTTGCTGTTATAGTTCGCGGTGGCTAAGTCGGGCTTGCCATCGCCGTTGAAGTCCCCCACATCCACAAAGATGGGATTAGTTCCCACCGCAAAAGTGGTTTGGCTGCCGAAACTGCCACTGCCATTGCCCAGCAAGACGGAGACGTTGCTGCTGCCTTGGTTCGCGGTGGCTAAGTCGGGCTTGCCATCGCCGTTGAAGTCCCCCACAGCCACGGATCTGGGATAATTCCCCACTGCAAATGTGGTTTGGCTGCCGAAGCTGCCACTGCCATTGCCCAGCAAGACGGAGACGTTGCCGCCACCGTTCGTGACGGCTAAGTCGGGCTTGCCATCGCCGTTGAAGTCCCCCACAGCCACGGATGTGGGAATAATCCCCACCGCAAAAGTGGTTTGGTTGCCGAAGCTGCCACTGCCATTACCCAGTAAAACTGAGACGTTGTTGCTGCTGCGGTTCGCGGTGGCTAAGTCGGGCTTGCCATCGCCGTTGAAGTCCCCCACGGCCACGGAGAAGGGAGCTATCCCCACTGCAAAATCGGCTCGACTGACAATGCCACCACTGCCGTCGCCAAGCAAGACAGAGACGTTGTCGCTGAGACCGTTCGCGGTGGCTAAGTCGGGCTTGCCATCGCCGTTGAAGTCCCCCACGGCCACGGATGTGGGATAATTCCCCACCGCAAAAGTGGTTTGGCTGCCGAAGCTGCCACTGCCATTGCCCAGCAAGACGGAGACGTTGTTGCTCACCGCGCTCGCGACGGTCAGGTCGGGCTTGCCATCGCCGTTGAAGTCCCCCACGGCCACGGCTCTGGGATTATTCCCCACTGCAAATGTGGTTTGAGCGTTGAAGTTAAGTGCCATAGGGGTGCTCCAATCTAAGGGTTAGGCAGGTTTGCGCTGCGGTATTCATGACGACTGGCTAGCGATCGCCAGTCTTAAGTTATCGGAAGTTCTGGAGATATTATTATCAAGGAATCGTGAAATTCTGGTGAACTTTGGTGAAATTTATAGTGAAGATTTATAGCCGTAGACAGATCTGTTAGGACAGGGGGTGTGGGGCTGCGCCCCCACGCAGGGGTGGAACCCCTGCACCCCGTCCTAAGCCTATTGGCTATAGCTATAAAAGCTATATGAGTATTTATTCAGTGCTAAGATAATCCCCATAGTGATATACACCGACAACTCTTGTGAGGGGAGAGAAATGAAGAATTATCAGTTTAGTCTGGCTAGTTGC